>JAJYDT010000004.1 GCA_021777335.1 Pseudomonadota bacterium
CTGTCGCTATGATTTGTTGTCGGCCGCAGTAACCACCTGCCGCTCAGGGCAGTACGGGGGCGCCCCGAGGAATGCCGGAAGCGCGCGCAAAGGTAGTTTCAAGGGCCCGGCTCAGGCCGGGCAGAGGTCCTTGTCTTCCCCGTTGTCGGGGGAGCTCGTCGCCGCTGTTTCGTGCATGCGCAGCTTATTGGTCTTTGCGAAATCCATCAGGAACTTGAAGGCCGCCGGATTGATATCCATCAGCCGGCGATCAACCGCAAGACATCTCTTGCTGTTGATCATCTGGGGCTGAACAAACTGTGAATAGCGAATCCGGTGGTCGTTCCCGAAGGTCGACAGGCTGCCGCTGATACGTTCGATCCAGTCGCTCGGCCGAAATGGCCGGTTGTCTTCCGTGACCCCCTCTATAATGATTCTGACACCGTCGTCAATCATCACCAATCTCTTTCAGGTCCTGCTACTCAGAAGGTCTAACCTATGGTACCTCGTATGACAAGAGAAATCGCCAAATTACTTCAACCAAGATGCAAATCCTGGGTTCCCATGGACGAACGATCAGCGCGGGCCGTCCGAAGCGCATGAGCTAGGTCGGCCGTCGCCAGCCCAAGCACCTTTTTCCGAAGGCCCCGGACAATCTCCAGGGGCAGGCCCGGCCCCTCGAAAATGAGGCCGGTATAGAGCTGCACCGCATCTGCACCCCCGATGAGCCGTTCCCAGGCATCCTCGGTGTTCGAAATGCCACCGACGCCGATCAGCGCTATCGCGGGCGGCAGGATCCGGCGCAGGCGGCGGATCATATCTGTCGCCAGCGGGCGCAGTGGCGGTCCGCTCAGGCCCCCGGTCTCGGCGGCTGAACTTCTGGAGACGAGACCGGGACGCGCGAGGGTTGTATTCGTTGCGATCACCCCATCGACCGCAGTTTCGCGCAATACCTGCCCCAATGTCTCGATCTCGCCCTCGGATTCGGGTGCGAGCTTGACGGCGAGCGGGACGTACCGTCCGCTGGCATCGGCTAGGCGTGCCTGTTCCTCCTTCACCGCCCGCAGCAGAACCTGGAGGCGCTCTGCGCGCTGGAGTACGCGTAGCCCGGGCGTGTTCGGGCTCGAGACATTGATCGCAACGTAATCGGAGACGGGATATACCAGGCGCAGTGCTGCGAGATAGTCGTCAGCGGCATGCTCAATCGGAGTATCCCGGTTTTTACCAATATTGACACCGATGACTGGTGCCAGTGGCCGTTCTGCCAGACGCAGCGCAAGCGCGGATGCCCCCTCGTTATTGAATCCCATGCGGTTGATCAGGGCGCGGTCGCGGACGAGCCGAAAGAGGCGCGGTCGGGGGTTGCCCGTCTGAGCACGGGGCGTGACGGTACCGAGCTCGAGCCAGCCGAACCCGAGCAGGGCGAGACCCGAGATGTAGCGTCCGTCCTTGTCGAGGCCGGCGGCAAGCCCTACCGGGTTGGGCAGTGACAATCCCATCAGCTGTACCGGGAGTTTGGGGGGCGTCATCAGGCGTGCCAGCGCCGGACCGATGACTGGCGCGCAGCGCAGGTGTTCCCAGGCCGCGAACGCGATCTCGTGGGCGCGTTCCGGGTCAAGCTGGAAGAGGATTGGCCGTACCGCCCGGTAGACGAGCTGCAGGAGCCAGGGGCGATCAGGATCCTCGTTTGATCTCAAAACGTCTCGTCCTTGCCGAGGTAACGCCACTTTCCGGGGGCAAGCGTGCCCAACAGGACCCGGCCGATGCGCACCCGTTTGAGGCCGATGACGTTGAGGCCGACCTCAGCGCACATGCGCCGGATCTGGCGTTTCTTGCCCTCGGTCAATACAAAGCAAAGCTGGTCGCGGTTCTGCCAGGACACACGGGCGGGCCTCAATGGCTCACCATCCAGCACGAGCCCATGGGCCAGCAAGCGCAGGCCTCGTTCGCTCAGGGTTCCCTCGACCCGCACGAGATACTCCTTTTCGATGGTCCGGCTGGCGGTAAGTCGACGTGCAAGGGGCCCATCCTGTGTCAGAACGAGGAGCCCCTGTGAATCTATGTCGAGTCGTCCGGCGGGTGCCAGCCCGGCAAGGTGCATACGGTCAAAGGTCCGGTCATCGGACCCTGGTTGCCGGTTTTCCGGACGTACGAGCGAGATCGCGGCGCGGTATCCCTTTTCCGGCTGGTTCGATACGTAACCGACCGGCTTATTCAAAAGGATGGTGACCTGGCGCCTGAGTGCGCGTTCGGCGCGCGGATCCAGGGTCACCTGCTGACCGGGCGCGATGCGTGTACCCAGTGTCGCTGGTGCGCCATCGACGTAGACCCAGCCCTTGTCCATGAAGACGTCCGCCTCGCGCCGGGAGCACACCCCTTGCTCGCTCAGGAACTTCGATACCCGGATCTTCTCCATGGCCGCAGCATGGCAAATGGGTCCGCGTGAGGCAAGCGGACATGGCCCGGTCATGCCCCATGATTTACAATACCGCCTTCCCAAGACGGAGCACCGAAAATGGCGCGCAAGCTGAACCGGTTCAGCGCGACGATCACAGAACCTAAGTCGCAGGGGGCATCGCAGGCAATGCTCTATGGTACTGGGCTGACCGAGGCGGACATGGGGAAACCCCAGATCGGCATCGCGAGCGTCTGGTACGAGGGAAACACCTGCAACATGCACCTTCTGGATCTCGCGCAACAGGTCAAGGAGGGTGTCGTCGGCGCCGGCATGGTCGGTTTCAGGTTCAACACGATTGGTGTATCTGACGGGATCTCGATGGGGACCGACGGCATGAGCTATTCGCTGCAGTCACGCGAGATCATTGCCGATTCCATAGAGACGGTCATGAGTGCGCAGTGGTACGACGCCAATGTGTCGATTCCGGGCTGTGACAAGAACATGCCTGGGTGTCTGATGGCGATGGCGCGCGTGAACCGGCCGGCACTTATGGTCTATGGGGGTACGATCAGGCCTGGGCACTGGAATGGACGCACGCTCGATATCATCTCCGCGTTTCAAAGTTATGGAGAATATCTGTCGGGATCAATCGGCGCGCAGGAGCAGCAGCAGATCGTGCGCCATTCATGTCCTGGGGCTGGCGCATGCGGCGGCATGTACACCGCGAACACGATGGCGTGCGCGATCGAGGCGCTGGGGATGTCCTTGCCCTACAGCTCCTCGACGCCTGCGACCGACCCTTCGAAGCTGCACGAGTGCCGCCGGACGGGCCAGACGATCCGGTATCTGCTTGAGCACAATATCTGTCCCCGCGACATCATGACCCGACGCGCGTTCGAGAATGCGATGACCATCGTTATCGTTCTTGGCGGATCGACCAACGCCGTGCTGCATCTCATCGCCATGGCGCGCGCCGCGGACGTGCCCCTCACGATAGACGATTTCCAGGCATTCAGTGACCGCGTTCCATACCTTGCGGATCTCAAGCCGAGCGGACGCTACGTGATGGAGGATCTGCATCGGGTTGGTGGCACGCCGGGGGTCATGAAATATCTCCTCGAGCGCGGCCTGCTTCATGGCGACTGTCTCACCGTCACCGGAAAGACACTTGCGGAAAATCTGACGGAGGTGCCCGGGCTGTCCCAGGGCCAGGATGTCGTACGACCGGTGGAGCAGGCAATCAAGAAAACAGGTCATATCCGTATCCTGCGAGGGAACCTCGCGCCCGGCGGTGCGGTGGCCAAGGTCACCGGAAAGGAGGGCCTAAGCTTCAGGGGACCGGCCCGGGTATACGATTCCGAGGAGGACATGCTGCGTGCGCTTGAGCGCGGCGAGATCCGCAAGGGCGATGTGATCGTGATCCGCTACGAGGGGCCGAAAGGTGGTCCGGGGATGCCTGAGATGCTGACGCCGACCTCGGCGCTTGTGGGAGCGGGCCTTGGTCAGGATGTCGCGTTGATCACGGACGGGCGTTTCTCGGGTGGCTCGCACGGGTTCATCATCGGCCACGTGGTGCCCGAGGCTCAGGAAGGGGGGCCGATCGCGCTTGTGAGGACCGGCGATATCGTGACGATCGATGCTTCCCGGAACACCATGGATGTGGAGCTCGCGGAGGAGGAGATGGACCGTCGGCGAAATGCGTGGCGCCCGCCAGCCCTCAAGGCGACGCGCGGTACGTTGCACAAGTACATCAAGGCGGTACGCAATGCCTCGGAGGGATGCGTCACGGATGAGTAAGCGGGCATTCTGGCGCAATCGGTTCACGGTACGATCTCGTCGTCCCGCGGGTACGCTCGGAGATCATGCCGCTCCTGCGCGATGTGGGCAGGATCGCGTGAGGCACGCCGCGCTGTTGATCCCGGCGAGGGTGAGCGGCTTGTACCGGCCACGCCCCCGGGGTTCTGCGCGTAGATCGCCAGCTGGATCTATGGCACTGATTCTTCAGGGGTTTTGTACACGGCCCTGACCCAGCGGAGGTAAAAGCGGCCCGTTCTTTGCAAGGCATTGGGAAGCGCAACACGGAATTAGGGAGGTCCCAATGCTTGTGCTAACGCGGAGAGTGGGTGAGTCGCTCCGGATCTATCTGGATGACAATATCGACCTGACGATGCCGGTGGGGCAGTTGTTTGCTGATGGACCTATCGAAGTGATGGTCGTGCGCTGCTCGGGCAGCCAGGTGAAGATCGGGGTCGCGGCGCGATCCGAGTTTGTCGTGCTCCGGTCTGAGCTGGACCGCAAATCGCATCGCTAGCCGGACGCTTGAAATCAACGATGTCCATCCCCAGTTCAGTTCCTCTAACCCGCGGGATGGAGTACCCATGGCGACTGATACGGGCAAACAGACCCTTGGCTTTCAGGCTGAGGTCCGGCAGCTACTGGACCTCGTGGTGCACTCACTTTACAGCAATAAAGAAATCTTTTTGCGGGAGCTGATCTCCAACGCGTCTGATGCCGCTGATAAATTGAGATTTGAGGCGCTCGGCAACGACGCGCTTTATGAGGGTGATACGGACCTCAGGATCCAGGTGTCCTACGACAAGGATGCGCGTACCGTCACCGTGTCGGATAACGGCATCGGTATGAGCAGTGATGAAGTGGTTCAGAACATCGGCACAATCGCCAAATCCGGGACCCGGGAATTTTTGGCGTCACTCTCCGGCGACCAGGCCAGGGACGCACATCTGGTCGGACAGTTCGGTGTTGGTTTCTACTCCGCATTCATTGTGGCCGACCGCGTGACGCTCGTCACGCGACGGGCGGGAGTGGAGGAATCGGCTGCAGTGCGTTGGGAGTCTGACGGCCAAGGCGAGTATACGCTTGAGCCAGCCCGCAAGGCGGGACGCGGGACCGACGTCATTCTTCATCTGAAAGCCGGCGAGGACGAGTTTCTCGATCCTTACCGGCTGCGGACCATTATTCGCAAGTACTCGGACCATATCCCGCTCCCTGTCGAGATGCCGGTCGAGGGCAAACAGGAGCACGAGATGGTAAACCGCGCGGCCGCGTTGTGGACTCGGCCGCGCAACGAGATCAAGCCGGAGGAGTACGACGAGTTCTACAAGCACATCGCCCATGATTTTGAAGCCCCGCTCGCGCACGTCCATAGTCACGTCGAAGGAAAGCAGGAATACACGCTGCTGCTCTATATCCCTGCGCGGCCGCCGCTCGATCTCATGGACCGGGATCGGCGCCACGGCATAAAGCTCTATATCCGCAGGGTCTTCGTCATGGATGACGCCGAACAGATTATGCCCGGTTACCTTCGTTTCATCCGTGGCATCGTCGATTCAAATGATCTACCACTCAATGTTTCCCGGGAGATCCTGCAGCGCAGCAGAGACATCGACGCGATCCGCAACGGCGCCGTGCGCAAGGTGCTTGACCTCCTTGCCGATATCGCTGAGAAGGACAGCGAGAAATACGGTCAGTTCTGGAAAAATTTTGGCATCCTTCTCAAGGAGGGCGTCATCGAGGATCCGCAGAATCAGGAACGCATCGCAAAACTCTTGCGTTTTTCCTCGACAAAAACTGAAGGTGACGAGCAGACGGTATCGCTTTCGGATTACGTGGGTCGCATGTCGTCCGGACAGGACAAGATCTATTATGTCACGTCGGAAAACCACGATGCCGCGCGCAACAGCCCCCATCTGGAAATATTCCGTAAAAAGGGCATCGAGGTGCTGCTGCTGACTGACCGTATCGACGAGTGGCTGGTGAGCCACCTCCATGAATTCGGTGGCAAGGCGCTGCAGTCAGTGGCAAAAGGCGATCTTGATCTCGGGGCGCTCGAAGGCAAGGAGGAGCGTAGCAGGCAAGAGCAGACCCAGGCGGAGTTCAAGGATCTGCTCGCACGAATCAAGAAGAGTCTCGGCGAGCGAGTCACGGACGTGCGTATCACCCACCGCCTCACCGATTCCCCGGCGTGTCTCGTGACCGATGCCGACGCCATCGGAACGAATCTTGAGCGTCTTCTGAGGAGCGCAGGACAACCGGCTGCGCCGGTCAAGCCGATCCTCGAGATCAACCCTGCGCATGCGTTTGTGCAACGGTTGCAGGATGAACGCGACGACACACGGTTTGGTGACTGGACACACGTACTGTTCGACCAGGCGGTCCTAAGCGAGGGTGGGCAGATAAAGGACCCGGCGTCTTTTGTGCGGCGCCTGAACGGTATCCTGTTCCCCGGGGAAGTGTCGCACCCAACGGCTGCGCCGGGCTGAGTCATGCGCATTTGAGATCGTCTCCGCCCTGAAGGGCGAGCCTCGCGGCGTTCTCCAGGGGCGGCAGTCTGGCCGGAAGATTGTTGTGTTTCCTCATGTCAGTGATTCCGGCGTGCCGGGTTAAAGTTGAAGTCGCCGGAAGATGACGTGGCACGCTTTTCTGGGCCGTCATTGCCAGTGTGTTCTTCTCGGAATTGATGAGCCAGGGCATTCCGGGTGCTCAACGTTCGCTGATCGATACCTGCAGGCGGACCGGAATCGGTCTTTTGAACGAGGTCCTTCCGCAGATACACCCGCGCGGAACTGCCTGACTGAAAGTGGACGGCGCCGCTCGTCGTACTCCCGTGACCGCCTGTCTAGGCGCGCAAAATTCCCCTTGCCGAAGAGGTTTCTGCAAATTTAAATATCTATATCTCAAGTACATTGTCGTACTGGAATCATCGCCCCCAGCTATGAGTGTTCTATCGAGCATTTACCACAAGGTCTGTCCGGCGTGTGCGGCCATGCGGCCTCGGGAAGAGTCGCATTGTCTCTGTGGTCATTCATTTGAAGGTCCGACCACCGATCCTGAGCTTGCCGAAGAGCAACTTTACGAGCACTATCTGCGGGCACGGATGCAGCAGATTCAGCAGGCGCTACGTAATGATGAGCCCGGCGCGAAAGCCGCCGAGGCCGCGCTGACAAGGCAGGTCAAGATGCGGACTGAGACAGAACTCAAGGCGGTTCAGGCCGAGCTCGATCGCCAGCGCGCGAGAATCGAGCGGATGCGGCGTGCAGCGCGGCCGTGGGCCGAGGCAGGCCGTTCAGAAGGCCCCCGCGTGGTTGAAGCGGCGCAGGCCCTTGCGAAGGAACTGGCGGGGCTGCGGCGCGGTCGTGAGGGAGATACGTTCGCTGCGTCCATCGCCGCAAGCCGTATCGAAGCGCGCGCGGCTCACCCGAAGAAAGCGTCTGTTGGCAGGTCGACGCCGGATGACACGACAGCCAGCCAGAACCAGACGGGGTCTTCCGCGACCGAAGTCGTTGCCCGTCAAACCGTGCCCCCGCACATGGCACCCGGTACCCCGGAGAGATCACGGAACATCGCGAAGACTGAAAGCACACCGGACGGGTTCCAGGGCGGTTCAGGAGCGCACACGCAGGTCCCGATCGAGACTGCGCCCAGCGTACCCCCATCGCCCCCGGCTGCCGAGACAACGCTTCAGGTGTCTGCGTTGCCCACATTATCGACCCTCGAGGTTGCGCCGACCGAAGGGTCCGCGGACGTGCATGCGTTGCTTGCCCCGGAGGCTGAGCGGGTGGTGCATCAGGAGGTCCTAGCTGAGCCTCAGGGCGGTTCAGGAGCGCACACGCAGGTCCCGATCGAGACTGCGCCCAGCGTACCCCCATCGCCCCCGGCTGCCGAGACAACGCTTCAGGCGTCTGCGTTGCCCACGTTATCGACCCTCGAGGTTGCGCCGACCGAAGGGTCCGCGGACGTGCGTGCGTTGCTTGCCGCGGAGGCTGAGCGGGTGGTGCATCGCCAGCGGCAGGAGGTCCTGATTGAGTGCCCCAACTGCACCGCGATGTTTCCGAAATCGCAGGCCCGCTGCAAATGTGGTTTCGAACAACTGGCAGCGTCAACGCTTATGCCGGCCGTGGCGCTCGACGCCAGTGAACGGTTGAGGCTTGGCTCACTCCTCAAACCAGATTAGACATCGGATACGTCCCGTAACGCGAGAAGCTCGAGTCGGCGTACCTGCGAACGCAGATTCCCGATCTCGTCCATCAGCTGCAATGCAAACGCAACCGCATGGGCGCCGAGTTCGAGATCGCGTTGTAGCCGGCGCGCTTGTTTCACACGCATGACCATCGCCAACGAAAATGCCCAATCACTGGGCCCACTACCATGCGGCTGGACGATCTCTTCGCGAATGAACATGGTCAGTGTGTCGGAATCCAGGTCTGTGCAGGCAAGTACCTCGTGGGTGCCGAGGACAGGATCATCCCAAGCCACGATGTTCATACCTTGAGCCCTGCGCGCGGATCGAATTCCATCTCCCGGGCCAGAGTCCGGTAGAGATTCTTTGTGTGTTCGCTGTCAATCTTCGGGTTGACGATCTGCAGCGTGACATACTGATCTCCGGGCGGGCTCCCCGGAAATCCCCGGCCCTTAAGGCGGAGTTTTTGTCCCGATTGCGAACCCGGAGGCACCTTCAGTTCCACCGCCCCTGCGAGGGTCGGTACCTTGAGTGACGCCCCGAGCGCAGCTTCCCATGGGGCGACCGGGAGGTTAAGGTAGACATCGCGCCCTTCGATCGCGAAGAATGGATGCCGCGCCAGATGGATCTCCAGGTAAAGATCCCCACTTTGTGCGCCAAAGGTGCCGGGCGTGCCCTGGCCTGCAAGCCGGATATGCTGTCCAGGCAGTACACCCGGCGGAATCTTGACCTGGAGTGTCCGGTGCGCGATGGTCACCGAACCATCAGCTGCGACCTGGGGCGTCGCAAGTTCAATCGTGCGTAGTGATCCCGCAAAGGCCTGTTCAAGCGTCAGTTCGATGGCCGCGGACTGATCCGGGCCCCTGCGTGGCCCGGCGGTCCGTCCCGTCTGCTGGAATCCGCCGAACAGGGATTCAAAAAAATCACTGAAACGCGCATGGTCCGTGAACGTAGCGCCTTGGGTCTGTGCCCTGCCTGGCGTCCAGTCCGGAGGAGGCGTGAATTCCTCCCCCGGACGCCACCGCGTGCCGAGCTCATCATAAGCGGCGCGTTTCTCAGGATCTTTCAGGACCTCATAGGCCTCGCCGACCTCCTTGAAGCGCTCCTCGGCATCTGGTTCCTTGCTCACATCGGGGTGATATTTGCGTGCGAGCCGGCGGTAGGCGCGTTTGATGTCGTCCGCGCCCGCGCCCCGTTCGAGACCCATGATCTGGTAGTAGTCCTTATACTTGGTTGCCATGATATCGCCGTGCGGAACTGATCCGGATCCGTCTTTATGCGGCCCGCGCGGCCGTGATTCAAGGGCTTACCAGAGACGACGTGCAAACGTGAAGCGGGACCGCCAATACGGATTGCGCAGGCTTCCGAGACCGACCCGCTGTCCGGGGGCCGGCGCATGTACAAAAAGACCGTGACCCACATAAATCCCCACGTGCCCGTAGGGGTGGCCGTCCTCGTAGAAGAACAGCAGATCTCCCTTCCGTAGATCCCGGCGGGAAACCGCACGGCCGATACCGCTTTGTCCGCGTGCCGTTCGCGGCAGCCATACGCCCACCTGCCGAAAGCTGTAATAGACAAGTCCGCTGCAGTCAAAACCGCGGGGTGTGTCACCCCCATAGCGGTACGGCGCCCCGCGCATGGACAATGCGATATTGGCCGCGCGCGCGGCCAGGAAGGGGCGTGTGCGGGGGCCCTGCCAGGTCGCACAACCAGCAAGAATCGTGCCCAAAAGCAGCACGTACAGCATTGCGCGGCGGGCGGTACCGTGACGGGATCCCATCATGAATTGGCGTGTGTCGATGTGAGGGAGCCCAGTTGTCAGTGCGTGTGATACGCTATACTTTAGTTAGGAAAAACGCTTGCAGGAGGCACTCATGAAGACGCAAATGCAAGTCACATTGTTACTGGCTGCGGCAGTGTATATGGCGTGGGGACTATCCATGCTGCTCGCGCCCTCGGTCGCTCATCACCTGCTGAGCACCGGTCCTACTGATCGGGTGCTCGACGGCATGTTCGGAATATCCATGGTGAGTTTCGCCGTCATGTTCCTGATTGCAGCGCGTGAGCCGATCAAGGAGATTGTACGGGCCGCGGCTTCGGCCCAGGGCTTGATCGGTCTGATGGCGGCGTATCTGTTGTTTATCACTAAGACCATGCCGTTTAACGTGGTCACGGTGGTCAGCCTCGTGGTCGATCTGCTGGCCGCTGCCGTGCTGTTCCTGACCGAAGCACGTCTTGATCTTGCGCGCCATTCGCGCATGCGGCCTGCAACGAGGCATTAAGAAGACGTAGATTGCGGTGTGCGCGCCTGGTCGGCAGCGTTGCCGATATAGCGGCCGGGTGTCAGGGACAGCAGCACTTCGCGCGCGTCAGGAGGCAGCGGCAAGCGACGGATGAAGTCCCGCAGCGCATCGCGATCCAGCCGCTGGCCGCGCGTGAGCGCCTTTAATTGTTCGTAGGCGTCGTCCGAACCATGTTTGCGCAACAGTGTCTGGATCGCCTCGGCCAGTACCTCCCAGTTCTGTTCGAGGTCCTGGTCGAGGCGCGTCTCGTCGATCTCGAGTTTTCCAAGTCCGCGCAGGCAGGCTTCATAGGCGAGGACGCAATGCCCGAGCGCGGTTCCGAGGTTGCGCAGGACGGTGGAGTCGGTGAGGTCGCGCTGCCACCGACTCACCGGGAGCTTGAGGGCGAGGTGGTCGAGTAACGCGTTCGCGAGCCCGAGATTGCCTTCGGAATTCTCGAAATCGATGGGGTTGATCTTGTGCGGCATTGTGGATGACCCCACCTCGCCGGCGACTGCCGCTTGTCTGAAATATCCAACCGAGATGTAGCCCCAGAGGTCGCGCGTCAACTGCAGCAGCACGACATTGAATCGCACCAGCGTGTGGCAGAACTCAGCGATACAGTCGTGCGGCTCGATCTGGGTCGTCAGCGGGTTCCACTCGAGACCGAAGTCCTCGACGAAGGAGCGCGCGAGTGCCGGCCAGTCGATGTCGGGATAGGCGATAAGGTGGGCGTTGTAATTCCCCACCGCACCGTTGATCTTGCCAAGCAGCGGGACTTCTGCGAACTGGGTGATCAGACGGGAAAGGCGGTACCAGAAATTCGCGAACTCCTTGCCTACGGTAGTCGGGGAGGCCGGTTGTCCGTGTGTACGCGAAAGCATGGGTTGTGACGCATGGCGGTGTGCACGTTCGGCAAGTGCATCCGCGATGCGGTTCATGAGCGGCTGCATGACCTCGCTGCGACTGCGCTGCAGCATGAGCGCGTAGGCGAGATTGTTGATATCCTCGGACGTGCACGCGAAGTGTATGAACGGGTAGGCAGATTCGATTTCCGGGTCGCCCCGGAAGTGTCGGCGCAGGAAGTACTCGACCGCCTTGACGTCGTGATTCGTTTCCGCTTCGATGTGCTTGACCTCTTCCGCATCGCCGATATTGAAGTTCGCCGCGAGTTCGTCAAGCCGCGCGATAGCCCGTTCAGAGAATGGTTTCAGTTCCATGATCTGCGGTTGCCGGGCCAGGGTCTTCAGCCATTCGATCTCGATCAGTACGCGGTTTCTGACCAGACCAAATTCGCTGAAGTGTGTAGCGAGAGAAGCGGTCTTGGAGCGATAACGTCCATCGAGCGGCGAGAGCGCGGTGAGTGGTCCTGGAGGCAGGACTCCGCTCACGTCGGTTTTACGAACCATAGAGACACCAGATCCTGTTAAGGGGGCGCAGAGTGCATTCTAATCGAAATCCCCGCCCGTTGAGCAGCGAGGAGCGGCTGCGGCGCCTTCTGCGCGATGTGCGTACGTGCCACGCTTGCCCGGATCTGCCGCTTGGACCAAACCCGGTATTGCGTGCCGCTGCTACCGCCCGGCTCCTGGTCGTTGGGCAGGCGCCCGGGATCCATGTGCACCGGACCGGTGTTCCGTGGAACGACGCGAGCGGCCGGCGTCTGCGCATGTGGCTTGGGCTGGCCCCTGCGGAGTTCTATGACGAACACCTTGTGGCCATCATACCCATGGGTTTGTGCTATCCCGGAAGCGGGCCGCGTGGTGACCGGCCGCCGCGGGCTGAATGCGCGGCGCTCTGGTTCGACCGGTTGCACGCGCTTCTCTCCCGTGTTGAGCTGACCCTGCTCATCGGTCGTCACGCGCAGCGCTACTACCTGGGGCAACGATGCCGCGTGTCGCTCACGGAAACGGTGCGCGCGTTCCGGGAATACCTTCCGGAGTATCTACCGCTGCCGCATCCCTCCGGTCGTAACAATGCGTGGCTGAAGGCCAATCCATGGTTTACGTCAATGGTTCTGCCCGAGCTGCGGCACCGCATCCGCCGACTGGCCGGTCACGGCGTACAGGATGGTGCCGCCGCCGAGACAGAGATCATCGATATAGAGGGCCAGTGACTGCCCCGGGGTTACAGCACGCTGGGGCATCTCGAATGAAACGCGTACGTCCCCGTCACCCGCATCCTCCACGATGCAGCGCTCATCTCTCTGCCGGTAGCGGATTTTCGCGTGGCAGCGCAAGGGAAACGCCGGTGGTGAGCCTGCGACCCATTCGAGATTCCCGGCTCCGAGCGCTAGAGAAAACAGCCTCGGGTGATCTTCGGGTGCCACGACCAGAACCCGGTCCGCGAGCCTTTTCTCGACTACGTACCAGGGCCCTCCAGGTCCACCGATCCCGAGCCCGCGCCTCTGGCCAAGTGTGTAATACATGAGCCCGGAATGCCGGCCTTTCAGGCGCCCGTCGACGTCGCGGATTTCTCCTGGTTCAGGCGCCAGGTAGCGGCTGAGAAACGCGCGGAAGTTGCGCTCCCCTATGAAACAGATGCCTGTGCTGTCCTTGCGGTCATGGTTCGGCAGTGATTCACCCCGCGCGATCTGCCGCACTTCCTGCTTGTAGAGTGTCCCGAGTGGAAACAGAGTGCGCGCGAGCTGATGTTGCCCGAGCAGTGACAGAAAATAGCTCTGATCCTTGCCGGGGTCGCGCGCCTTGCGCAGCTCGAGCAGGCCGGTTGCTCTGTTCACAGTCAATCGCGCGTAGTGTCCGGTGGCGACCCGCTCGGCCCCAAGCGCGAACGCATGCTCCAAAAACGACCGGAACTTGATCTCCTTGTTGCAGAGCACATCGGGATTCGGTGTCAGCCCCGCGCGGTGCGCCTGCAGAAAACGGCTGAATACGCGTTCACGGTATTCATCGGAGAAATTGACAAGGTGAAGCGGTATCGCAAGCGCCTCACATACGGATTTTGCTGAACGGTAATCAGCCTCCGCCGCGCAGTAGCCTTCGCGGTCATCGTCTTCCCAATTCTTCATGAACAGACCCGCTACGTCGTGCCCCTCACGCTTGAGCAGGAGTGCGGCCACCGCAGAATCAACGCCGCCCGAGAGACCGACGACGATGCGCATGCCTAGAGCACGTCGTGCAGCAGACTTAACGGGTAGCGCGTGCCGCCGAGGTAGTCAGCGACGCAGCGCGCGACCTGCGGACTGCGGTGCCGTTCAGGGCAGATAGCGAGTTCGTCGGCGGTCAGCCACACCGTGCGCTCGATCCCATGGTCGAGCGCACGGCCGGACTCATGTGCCATGAGGGGGCCGGTGAATGCAAAGCGCAGATAGGTTGTCCCGTTACGCGGGCTCCGCCAGCGGTAGACACCGATCACCGCGTCGGGCGTGAAGTGAAAGGCCGTTTCCTCAAGTGTCTCGCGCGCCACGGCATCAACGAGGCTCTCACCCTCTTCAAGATGGCCCGCGGGCTGGTTCAGCACCAGGTGGCCATCCACGCGTTCCTCGACAAACAGGAAATGGCGATCGCGCTCGATGATGGCCGCGACCGTGACATTAGGTCTCCAGATCATCATGCCACCCTATCAGATTTTGGGATCCGCTTCACGCCATTGCCCAGGCAAAAGCCCGTCGACGTGCCACGGCCCAACCGAGACGCGTATGAGGCGCAGGGTCGGAAAACCGACGGCGGCGGTCATGCGCCGTACCTGGCGATTGCGTCCCTCCGTAAGACCCACTGTGATCCACGAGGTGGGAATTTCGCGGCGGAACCGGATGGGCGGTTCGCGGGGGCCTATGCCGGGATCCGGAAGGCGCTGCACCTGCGCCGGTGCCGTGATCCCGTCCCGTAAAGAAACGCCGCGCCGCAGCTGCTCGATCGCGGCGTCGCCTGGTATACCTTCGATCTGTGCCCAGTAGGTCTTGACGAGCCGGTGTCTCGGGTTCGAGATGCGTTGCTGAAGTCTGCCGTCATCGGTCAGTAGCAGCAGGCCCTCGCTGTCGCGATCCAGCCGGCCTGCGGGATAGATGCCGGGAATGGAAATATACGCACCGAGGTGCGACCGGCCGTCACGATCGGTAAAACGGCTTAGCACACCGTAGGGCTTATTGAAGAGCAGCAATGTCGGCATTTGGGTGCGTTCGCGAAGCGCTGATGCGCAATGATACAATGCGCCGGTTCTTTGAGGGGCGATTATGGCGGAAACAGCGGTACTGGCGGAGGGCGAGCCAATTGGATTCGGCCCGGGAGGACTGGTCGTCCCCGACTGTCCGGTGATCCCGTTCATCGAGGGTGACGGTACGGGTGTCGATGTGACACCGGTCATGCGGCGTGTCGTCGATGCGGCGGTCACGCGTGCCTATGGTGGGTCGCGCCGTATCTCATGGATGGAGGTCTATGCAGGCGACAAGGCTGCCGCGCGCTACGGTGAGAACCGGCGGCTGCCATCTGAAACGCTGGCAGCGATCCGCAACTACCGGGTGGCGATCAAGGGGCCCCTCACGACGCCCGTCGGCGGCGGTATGCGCTCACTCAACGTGGCGCTGCGCCAGCAGCTCGATTTGTATGTCTGTCTGCGCCCGGTGCGCTATTTCCCTGGGGTACCGAGCCCTGTGCGTGATCCACAGAAGATCGACATGGTCATCTTTCGCGAGAATTCCGAGGATATCTATGCCGGCATCGAGTGGGCCGCAGATTCGCTCGAAGCCAAGAAGGTGATTGCGTTTCTTCAGCACAAAATGGGCGTGACGAGCATCCGTTTTCCCGAGAGCTCGGGTATCGGCATCAAACCGGTGTCGCGGGAAGGCAGTGAACGCCTGATTCGCCGGGCTATCGAATACGCGCTTCAGCACGACCGCCCCTCAGTGACCCTTGTACACAAGGGAAACATCATGAAATACACGGAAGGCGCGTTCAAGACATGGGGTTACGCGCTTGCGGAGCGCGAATTCGGGGCGCGCCGGATGGACGCCTCATCGGCCTATGAAATTACAGACCCGAGGTCGGGCCGGCGCATGGTGCTGAAAGACGTGATCGCAGATGCGTTTCTCCAGCAGATCCTTCTGCGGCCTGAGGAGTTCAGTGTGATCGCGACGCTCAATCTCAACGGCGACTATATCTCCGATGCGCTTGCAGCGCAGGTCGGTGGCATCGGCATTGCGCCGGGCGCGAATTTGTCGGATGAAACAGCCCTGTTCGAGGCCACGCACGGCACCGCCCCAAAGTACGCGGGCAAGGACCAGGTCAATCCCGGTTCGATCATATTGTCCGCGGAGATGATGTTACGCCATATCGGCTGGTCCGAGGCCGCTGATCTCGTCCTCCGGGGCATGGAGGGCGCCATTGCATCCCGGCATGTCACCTATGACCTGCATCGCCTCATGCCGGACGCGACGCTCGTCAGCTGTTCCGGTTTTGGCGAGCAGGTCATTCGCTCCATGGGGTGAGACGTGAAGTTGCTCGTGGTCGAAGACGAGACGAAGACATCGGCCTATCTCCGCAAGGGGCTCTCCGAACATGGATTCGTGGTAGATGTGGCCGCTGATGGCCGACGCGGATTTGACCTCGCAGTCAGCGGGGCCTATGACGCCATCATCCTGGACATCATGCTTCCGGGGCTGGACGGGTGGGCGATACTGCGTGACCTCAGGGCGCAGGGCAAGCAGACGCCGGTGATCGTGCTGACGGCGCGCGACGCGGTTCAGGACCGCGTGGCGGGGCTGAGCCTCGGGGCGGATGACTATCTGGTCAAGCCGTTTGCGTTCTCGGAACTCCTGGCTCGGCTGCATTCGATCCTGCGCCGCGGCCCGGCGCGCCAACCCCAGAGACTGTCGGTCGGCGACCTCGAGGTGGATCTGCTTCAGCACCGGGCAACGCGGGCGGGCCGACGCCTCGATCTCACGGCGAAGGAGTTTCTGCTGCTTCTGACGCTCATGCGTCGCGAGGGGGAGGTCCTGTCGCGTACCCTGATCGCGGAACAGGTGTGGGACATGAATTTCGACAGCGATACCAATGTCGTGGACGTGGCGGTGCGACGTCTGCGGCGGAAGGTCGATGATCCCTTTCCTGACAAGCTCATCCATACGGTCCGGGGCATCGGTTATGTCCTCAGGCCGCGGTAGATCATGGTCGATAGCCTGGCGCCTGACGTCGCTGTATGTGCTGCTGTCGGCGATTCTGCTCGTTGTCGCCGCGCTCTTTCTTTACTGGCTGCTCCAGAGCAACTTGAGACACCAGGACAACAGCACCGTGGCCGAGGAGATCCACGTCCTGCGCGTGATCCTGCGCCAGCGCCCCGATAACCCGACCATCCTGCGTCAGGAGGTCCGTTGGGAGGGGGGCTCGAGCGAGGCACCCCCGATATATGAACGGGTACTGAACCGCGCGGGCATAGTCCTGCTCCAGACGCAGGGGATGAAGCGGATCGCGCCGGTATCGGTCTTTCCGTCGCCTATCGGTGTGCGCCAGCGACCGCCGCACACTGCCGAGCGGCGCACCCTCGCCAATGGGCAGATCTATCGCCTGATGTCCGCGTGGGCGGCGCTGGGCTCAGGTACGCGGAGAGAGCGGCTGTTGCAGGTGGCGCTTGATGTTACCCATAGCGAAGGGGTCATCAGCATGTACCGCAACGCACTTGCGCTGGTCGTTCTGGTCGGTGTTCTGGCCTCCGTCGGCGCAAGTCTGTTTGTCGTGCGAAAGGGCATGACGCCGCTTGCCGACATCACCAATGCCGCGCGCAAGATCAGTGTGACCCAGTTGCACGAGCGGTTACGGCCATATCGCTTTCCGGTCGAGCTGCACAGCCTGGCCGAGGCGTTCAACGAGATGCTGGACCGGCTCGAAGAATCCTTTACAAGACTCAGCCAGTTTTCAGCCGATCTCGCGCATGAACTCCGTACGCCGATCAATAACCTCATGGGAGAGGGCGAGGTCGCGCTTGCGCGCCCCCGAACGCCCGCGGAGTATCACCAGGTCCTTGAGTCATCGCTTGAAGAGTACAGCCGGCTCTCGCGGATGATTGATAGTCTGCTGTTCCTCGCGCGCGCCGAGAACCAGGCGGCCCCTATCGATCTTGCTGTGCTCGATCTGCGGCAGGAAACGGAGGCGGTGCGGGAGTTCCATGAGGCGGTTGCCGAAGAGCAGCAGGTGCGGATCGTGTGTGAGGGGGCGGGGCAGGTGCGTGCAGATCCGATCCTGCTGCGCCGAGCGCTCAGTAATCTGCTGTCGAATGCACTTCGTTACACCCCGCCCGGCGGTTGCATCGAGATGGTATCCTCGGCCTCCACGGCCGGTTCTGACGTGCTGGTACGGGACAGCGGATGCGGCATCGCTGCAGAACATCTGCCCCGATTGTTTGACCGGTTCTACCGCGTTGACAAGACCCGGTCGGAACGCAGCGAGGGCGCTGGTCTCGGCCTTTCAATCGTCCGCTCAATCATGGCGCTCCACGGAGGCGCCGTGACCATTGAAAGCACACCCGGGACCGGCACGGTGGTAAGGCTCCATTTCCCGGCATGAGTGCAGATGACGAAATGGTCATCTTGCGGTCAGGTATTTGTCTCTATCGATGTCTTATCCTCTTTCCATGAGCCGCATATTGCCCGCCTATTTCGCGCATCGCCTTGATTCCGGAACGCGCGCCTCAGGACCGCCCGGTCACGTTTGCCCCGGCGTGCAGGTACGTGTCACTGGCTAGATGCCCCGATCGGCAGTTATTGGCATGAGCACTCAAGGACGTGGGCGGGGTTGCCGTCTTCGGCGCCTGCTGATGCCGTTCGCGGTGCTGGCGGCGCTGAATGGCTGTGCGCAGTATCATCCGCGCCCTCTCTCTCCAAAGACCGCCTCGGCTGCGCTGAGACGTCCGTCGATCCTGTCGCTCGAGGTCGCCGCCGCCCGCATCAGGCACCCGATACTGCGTCCGGTCACGTTCAATGGGGGTCGTCTGACGCCTGACCAGGTCGCGGTCCTCGCGGTGGTGGCCAATCCGGACCTGCGTGCGGTGCGCGACCAGACGCAGATCGCGCATGCCCAGCTGATCCAGGCGGGACTGTTGCCGAACCCGGTTTTTTCCTATGGGGTTAGCCTCCCTATGGGCAATACCGCCGGCCTTACGCGCGGCTACAGCTTCGGTCTCGGGCTCGACCTTCGCGCGCTCCTGCTGCGCAACGCCCGGAAGGCGGAGGCACGGGCGAACGTTCACTCGGTGGCACTCAACGTCGCCTGGCTGGAGTGGCAGGTCGCGGAAGGCGCGAAGTTGCACGCCTTGCGTCTGATCAGCTTGCGTGGGGCGGTCCGGACCGCTGTGGCCATCGAGAACAATGCAGAACATGAGGCGCAGGTCATGCGCCTGGCCCTGGCGGCGCACGAGGTTACCCTGATTGAAGAGGCGGCGGCGGCCGGTGCCGCGCAAAATGCGCGGATGGCAGTCATAAGGCTTGAGGCGGAACAGGCGCGGGAACGGCTTGCGCTGGATCAGGCAATCGGGCTCGCACCCACGGTACGGCTGCCGCTTGAGCGCCGGCTGCGCACGGCACGCTGGCGCACTCTGCCGAAACTTTCGGGAGTGCTTGCGCACCTGCAGCAGCGCCGTCTCGATCTTGTGGCGTTGCGGTATGGATATGAGAGTGCGGAGGAACAACTCCGGCAACAGGTGCTGGCCCAGTTTCCGCGGATCTCGCTCTCGCTTGCCCGGGCGCGTGATACGACCGACGTGAACAGCATCGATTCCGGGGTCAGGATCGGGTTGCCGATCTTCAATCACAATCAGGGACGTATCGCCATCGCCTCGGCGACCCGCAGGCAGCTGTTCGACGAATACGAGGCGCGCCTGTTCGCAGCACGCGCCCAGGTTGCGCAGATCCTGAATGACATGAAGTGGATCAAGCGGCGTATTCGGGACGCAGAGGCGGAGGTCCGCTCCTCGGCACGGCTCGAACGGGCAGCAGAACAGGCGTTTGCGCACAGCGATGTGAATACTGTCGTTGATTACCGCATCCGTGAGCAGCTGGCATCGCAACGGCTTTCCCTGGCGGGGCTTAGGCGGCGACTGGATGATCTCGGGGTGGCGCTTGAGGTCGCCTCGGGCCGGTATTTCGAAGGGGTGCGGAGGCACCGATGAAACGCAGGGTTATGGTCATCGTGGCAATTGCGGCGGTCGCGGGCGCCGGGATAGCACTCTACCAGTGGCCGGTTCCGCCCCAGGCATCGATACAGCCCATCGATCCGGTACACGTGGTGCCGCTTGCGGTGCGCACGATCTCGAAACGGGTGACGGCCTATGGGACAGTCACGGGCGCCCCGGGCGATCAATGGAACGTCTCCAAGCCGTTCGGGACCGAGATCAGCAATGTCTATGTGCGCCTTGGACAGCGGGTGGAAAAAGGTGCGCCTCTGCTCAAGGTTGCGCCCGCGCCCTCGGCAGTACTGACCCTTGCGCGTGCAAAAAGCGCGCTCGTGCTCGCCCGGCAGGGGTTGCGGCAGGTCCGCCACCGCTACGCCTTGAGGCTTGCCACCAATGCCGGCCTCCTGGCCGCGCGGCAGCGCTATGAGGATGCGTTGATTCACTGGCGTTCCTTGAAGGCGTGGGGCGTCGGCGGGCCCATTGTTGTGCGTGCACCCGAGGCGGGTCTTGTCGCTGCGCTTCCCATCGCGTCTCCGGGGGCGTTCGTCCCGAGGGGCCAGACATTGGTGACCCTGACCGCCATGGGACGGTTGCAGGCGACCTTTGGTGTTGAGCCTGATGTCGCCACGGTACTGACCGTCGGCCGCCCGGTTTCGGTCATGTCGCTCAATAGGCGCTCGCACAAGGTGAAGGGCCGCATCCAGGCGGTCTCCGGTTCCATCGATCCGAAGACGCGGCTTGTCGATGTGTTCGTTGCCTTGCCGCCGGCTTCGGGATTCCTCGTTGGCCAGTTTGTGAGGGGTCGCGTGAGCGCATACAGAAGCCGGGGCTTCGTCGTGCCACACTCCGCAGTCCTGCCACAAGACGGGCGCCGCGTGCTTTATACCGTGAGTGCCGGTCACGCCGTTGCTCATGATGTGCGCATCGAACTGCGTGATCACCGGTTTTACGAGATCTCGGGCCCCGGCCTCAGAGCCGGCGAGCCCGTCGTGGTGCTCGGGAATTACGAGCTGCGTCCGGGCATGGCCGTCAGGCAGGTGCCGGTGCGATGAATCTCACCGCCTGGGCGCAGACGCACCGGCGCTCGATCCTTTTTCTGCTGGCGGCGCTCGCGATCGCGGGAGCGGCCAGCAGCTTCCTTCTGCCCGTGTCGTTGTTTCCGCATGTGAGCTTCCCGAGGGTCGAGGTATTCCTGAATGCGGGGGAGCGCCCCGTCAGCCGGATGGCGGTGCAGGTAACCTACCCGGTGGAGGCCGTGGTGCGATCGATCCCCGGGGTCGTGAGCGTGCGCTCCACGACTGCCCGGGGCGCCGCCGAGGTTTACGTCAACTTTCACTGGGGCCAGAACATGATCCGGGGCCTGCTTGAGGTCGAAGCTGCGATCAGCCAGATTCGGGCCCAATTGCCACGGCAGACCACGTTCATGGCGCGGCGCATGGATCCCACCGTATTCCCGGTGCTTGCCTACGCCATGACCTCAAAGACGGTCTCGCTTGTGACGATGCGCACCATCGCGAAGTACGAGCTGCGACCGTTGATTTCGACCATTGACGGGGTGGCGCGTGTCGGTGTCCAGGGCGGGCAGAAGGAGGAATATCGGGTCACGATCGAGCCCGAGCGTCTCAGTGCTTATGGGCTCACGCTCGGCGATGTCTCGCGCGCCCTTGGGCAGGCCAACGTGCTGCGCGCGGTGGGGCGTCTCGAGGATCATTACAAGCTTTATCTCATTATCGCCGACACTCAGCTGCACAACATCCATGACCTGAGACGGCTCGTCGTAGCGACCCGCGGCGGCGGTGTGGTCCGGCTGAAGAACATTGCGCGGATCCAGCGGTCTGTGGTGCCGGAGTGGTGGAACGTGGTCGCCGACGGACACCGGGCGGTAATCTTTCAGGTGTACCAGCAGCCCGGGAGCAACACGGTTGCGATCACCAAGGCCATCAAACGCAAGCTCGCGGCGTTCAAGAGCCATCTGCCCCCGGGCGTGCATATTGTGAACTGGTACGATCAGAGCCAGCTCATCCTCGCCTCGGCGGCGAGCGTGCGCGACGCGGTCCTGATCGGCGTGGTTCTGGCGGCACTGATCCTGTTTGTCTTCCTCAGGAATCTGCGCATCACGCTGATCGCCATCATCTCCGTTCCCAGCGTGCTGGCCATTGCGGTGCTTCTGCTGTACGTGTTCGGGATGAGTTTCAACATCATGACGCTCGGGGGCATGGCGGCGGCCGTCGGCCTGATCATCGACGACACCATCGTGATGGTGGAGCACATCATGCGACGCCTGCGCGAGCGTAATTCCGCGTTTCCGCATCACGAGCGCGTCATGATGGCTGCCCGGCAGTTTACGCGGCCGCTGGTGGGTTCCTCGGCATCAACCGTCGTCATTTTCACGCCGCTTGCGTTCCTCTCCGGCGTGACCGGGGCATTTTTCAAGGCGCTCTCGGTGACCATGGCCGGCAGCCTCGTCATCTCATTCCTGGTCGCCTGGCTTGCGGTTCCGCTGCTCGCTGACCATCTTTTGACCGAGCAGGATGCGGAACATGAACAGGAAGGCCCGTTTCTGCGCAAGCTTCACGGGGTCTATGAGCGCGTCATGCGTTTCAGTCTGCCAAAGGCCTGGATCATCCCGGCGGTGATGCTGCCACTGATCGTGCTCGGGGGGCTCGCATACCGGGCGACCGGGTCAGGTTTTCTTCCCTCGATGGACGAAGGGGGGTTCATCCTGGACTATGTGGCGGCGCCCGGGACCTCGCTCACCGAGACCGAACGGTTGCTGGACCGGGTTGAAGGTATCCTCAGGCGCACGCCGTCGGTGCAGACCTATTCGCTGCGTACCGGACTGCAGCTCGGCGGAGGGATTACGCATGCGAATGAAGGCGATTTCTTCGTGCGCCTGAAGCCGTTCCCCAGGCCTCCGATCTGGCAGGTGATGGAGAACGTACGCCTGCGGGTCGAACGCCAGGTGCCCGGCCTTGAGATCCAGATGGATCAGATGATGCAGGACCTGATCGGGGATCTCACCGCCGTCCCGCAACCGATCGAGATCAAACTCTTTTCGGACAATGGCACGCTCCTGAAGAGACTTGGCCCCAGGGTTGCCGCTGCCATCAGCAAGGTCCGCGGGGTCGTAGACGTGCGCAATGGCATTGTGTTTGCGGGCGACGCAATCGAGATCAAGGTAAATCGCGCCAAGGCGGCAATGCAAGGGGTCGACGCCGGCTGGATCAGCCGGCGTCTCAATGAGTACCTGTCGGGCACTGTGGCGACCCGGATCCAGCGGGGTCCCCGCATGATCGGCGTGCGGGTATGGATACCAGGACGGGACCACAAGGAGATCCAGGACGTGCGCGACCTGGAGCTGCGCGCGCCGGACGGCCACTTTTTTCCGTTGCGGCAGGTGGCACGGCTCAAGATCGTGACCGGACAACCGGAAATCCTGCGGGACAACCTGAAGCGGATGATCGCAGTCACCGGACGCATCAACGGTCGCGACCTCGGTTTTGTGATTCGCGATGTCAAGAAGGCACTATCCCGGCCCGGCCTTATACCACCAGGCGTATATTATTCGCTGGGTGGGCTGTATCGGCAGCAGCAGATCGCGTTCCGGGGGCTTGCCGAAGTGTTCGTCGCCGCAGTCGGACTGGTGTTTCTGCTGCTGCTGTTCCTGTACGAGCGGTTCCTCGTCGCGCTTGCCATGCTGACAACAACATTGCTGGCGTTTTCGGCAGTGTTTATAGGGCTCTGGATCACCGGGACCGAGCTCAATATCTCGTCGATGATGGGTATGACCATGGTGGTGGGAATCGTCACTGAAGTGTCGATTTTTTACTATTCTGAATTTCAGGAACTGCCCGATACGCTGCCGGTAACCGAACGTCTGGTCCTTGCCGGCAAGAATCGCATGAGACCGATTGCGATGACGACATTCGCCGCTATACTGGCATTGCTGCCGCTTGCCCTCGGCATCGGGCAGGGGTCGGGGATGCAGCAGCCGCTCGCCGTGGCCATCATCGCCGGGCTCGCAGCCCAGCTGCCCCTTGTGCTGGTGGTTTTACCGCTCATGCTGAATGCGCTTGCGCGGCGCGCTGGCCGGTGATTCGGACAAAAGAAAACCCGGCGGGGCCGGGTTTCTTGAAAATGGGTGGGAACCTGCCTCCTAGGATGCTACCGCGCGGATATTGGAGGCTTGGGGACCTTTAGGGCCGGTTTGGATGTCAAACTCGACCTGTTGTCCCTCTTTCAGGGTTTTATAGCCGTCCATGACAATGGCTGAAAAGTGTGCAAAGACATCATCGCCTCCGTTGCTCGGTGAGATGAAGCCGTATCCCTTGCTGGCGTTGAACCACTTGACCGTACCTGTTGCCATACACATCCCCCTGGTGCTGCGGGCTTGCTCTGTTCCGCATACTTGTTTGACTCTTGAAGCTGCTGCAGGCGCCCCTTTACATCACGAAGAGGCGGAAAAAAATGACCGACTCTCCCACCAAACGGACGCATGCAGTGTCCATCATGCTGTTTTTTAGCGGCAAGTCAAGAAGCCGGTTGCAGGTCGGCCGGAGCTATGGCAGAGCCCGATCGGGAGCGCATCCGATGGGGACGGATTGTTGTATAATGGTTCGCTAATGCAGTGTATGCAGACTCATGACGGTTTGTATCTATGGGTACCAGCAAAACGCCGCAATACGGCGACGAACTGATCGTTCAGGAATCGAAGCCAAGGCTTCAGAAACCGCCGCTCTTTAAGGTGATTCTGCTGAACGACGACTATACTCCCATGGAGTTCGTGGTGATGGTGGTGCAGAAATTCTTCCACAAAAACCGGGAAGAAGCGACCCGTATCATGCTCCACGTGCATCAGCGCGGCATTGGCGTGTGCGGCATCTATACTCGGGAGGTGGCGGAGATGAAAGTCCGCCGGGTGACCTTGTTCTCGAGCGAGAATCAGCATCCGTTGCAATGTACGATGGAGCCCGAATAAGTATTCATGAATTACCGGAGGTGTTCCTAAATGTTGTCCCAGGAACTGGAGTTCTCCCTGAATCTTGCATTCCAAGAGGCGCGGGAAAAGCGACACGAATTCATCACCGTCGAGCACCTGTTGATGGCGTTGCTGGACAACCCCTCGGCGGCGCGTGTCCTGCGCGCCTGTGGCGGGAATATCGAGGAGCTCCGCCGGAATCTTGCCGGCTTCCTGCTCGAGAATGTTCCGACCCTTGCGCCGGGCAGTCCGGTCGAAACCCAGCCGACACTCAGTTTCCAGCGGGTGATCCAGCGCGCTGTACTCCACGTGCAGGGCGTCGGCAAGAAGGAGGTTACCGGCGCCAACGTGCTGGTGGCGATGTTCAGCGAAAAGGACTCGCACGCTGTTTATTTCCTCCAGAAGGAGAACGTCAGCCGGTTTGACGTCGTCAATTATGTTGCGCACGGTATTTCCAAGATCCCTGGCGAGACGCCCGAAACCTCGGGTGGCGAGGAGCAGGAGGAGGCTCAGGCGAGCACCGAACGCAGCCCTCTCGACCTGTTCACGATCAATCTGAACGAGATGGCGCGCCTTGGGCGGATCGATCCTCTGATCGGGCGCGACAGCGAGTTGCGGCGCGCGATCCAGATACTGTGCCGCCGCCGCAAGAACAATCCCCTATTCGTCGGCGAGGCGGGTGTCGGCAAGACCGCCATTGCGGAGGGGCTTGCGAAGAAGATTGTCGACGGCGAGGTACCCGAGGTCCTGGCGAAAAGCACGCTGTATTCGCTGGATATGGGTACGCTGCTTGCGGGGACCAAATATCGGGGCGATTTTGAAAAACGGCTGAAGGCGGTGCTGCACCAGCTGAAGAAGCAGGAGCATGCCATGCTGTTTATCGATGAGATACATACCATCATCGGTGCTGGCGCCGCCTCAGGCGGCGCCATGGATGCCTCCAATCTTCTGAAGCCCGCGCTGGCCTCGGGAGAGCTGAAGTGCATGGGTTCAACGACCTACCAGGAGTATCGCGGGATCTTCGAGAAAGACCGCGCGCTCGCCCGGCGTTTCCAGAAGATCGACGTGGTCGAGCCGTCGCTTGACGACGCTGTACAGATCCTGCGCGGGCTCAAGGGGCGGTTCGAGAAGCATCATGGCGTCAAGTACACGCAACAGGCGCTGCGGACCGCGGTAGAACTGTCCAGCCGCTACATCAATGACCGTCATCTCCCTGACAAGGCGATCGACGTGATCGATGAGGCCGGGGCGAGCGTGCATCTCATGGCACCCAACCGCCGCAAGAAGGTGATCGGTGTCGGGGACATCGAGGAGATCGTGGCGCGCATGGCGCGGATCCCGGCGAAGAGCGTGTCGCATTCGGACCGCGAGGCACTGCGTACGCTCGAACGCGACCTGAAGCTCGTCGTATTTGGCCAGGACAGTGCGATCGACACGCTCGCGGCTTCCATCAAGATGGCCCGCTCAGGGCTCCGCGAGACGGAAAAGCCGATTGGCGCGTACCTGTTCTCGGGTCCGACCGGTGTCGGCAAGACTGAGGTCACGCGCCAGCTCGCGCATGTGCTTGGACTGCAACTGATCCGTTTTGACATGTCCGAATACATGGAGCGGCACACGGTGTCCCGTCTCATCGGCGCGCCCCCCGGCTACGTAGGCTTCGATCAGGGTGGTCTGCTGACGGACCAGGTTTCGAAGCATCCGCACGCGGTGCTGCTGCTGGACGAGATCGAGAAGGCGCATCCGGATGTGTTCAACCTGCTGTTACAGGTGATGGACCACGGGACGCTGACCGATAACAACGGGCGTTGCGCCGACTTTCGCAATGTCATCATGGTCATGACGACCAATGCCGGCGCGGAGCAGGCAAACCGGGCGTCAATTGGATTCACGCAGCAGGACAACAGCGCCGACGATCTCAGTGTCATTCAGAAAATGTTCGCGCCGGAATTCCGCAACCGGCTCGACGCGATCGTACGATTCAACGCGCTTGATCCCGAGACGGTAGGGCACGTGGTGGACAAGTTCGTCCTTGAGCTCGAAGCCAAGCTCGAGGAGAAAGGGGTGGTCATCGAGGTGGACGCCTCGGCGCGTGCCTGGCTCGCGAAAAACGGGTATGAGCCGGCGATGGGCGCGAGACCGATGGCACGATTGATGCAGGAGAAAATTAAGAAGCCTCTTGCAAATGAGCTGTTATTTGGGCGGCTTGCCCATGGAGGGTTCGTGCGCGTTACGGAGGGCGCGGACGAGCTCAAATTGGAATTTTCGGAATCTACTTGTGTCCAGGATGCATGACCAATGAGCCAGATAAATTCAGCAACTGCCCTTCGTGAAGCGATCGAAATGCGGCCAAGTGGCCCGCTCTATGAGCGTGCACCCACGCGCGACCAGGAGGGGCAGCGGCTGACGGACTTCATGATGCTGATCCCAGGGCTGCGGGACCGCCCGGGTGCCCAGTTCCAGTCCGTGCTGCAGCATATCGAGGACGTGCTCGGACGTTTCCAGGAGGTCGTGTTCATCGACCTGAATGTACCGCTTAACCTTCTGTGGGTTTCGGCGCGGCCACGCCCGGGACTCATTTTCGATATCGCCGGCCGGTTGCGCCGACGCGTCCCCGAGGCGTTGCTCGTGGGCCAACGGTTGTGGGGAGCGAACGGCCGGGTTTAGCGGGCGCGGAAGACAATCCGGCCCTTGGTAAGGTCGTACGGTGTGAGCTGCACCGTAACCTTGTCACCGGTCAGGATCCGGATGTAGTTCTTGCGCATCTTGCCGGAGATGTGAGCCGTCACGACATGCCCATTCTCCAGCTCCACGCGGAACAGCGTATTGGGCAGTGTCTCGACAATCGTGCCCTCCATTTCAATGTGTTCTTCTTTAGCCACAATCAGTTCGCTGTGCCTCGGTAAAATGGCGCCCATAATGCCGCATGCATCGGGGATCGTAAAGCAATCTATCAGTCTTGGAGCACAGACGGGTCGAACCGGCGCCACCAGCCTTCACAATAAGCCTCAAGCGGCCGATAAGCGCTTTTATAGGCCATCTTCGGGCTTTTGCTGATCCAGTACCCGAGGTATACCCAGGGCAGGTGGTGCTGGCGCGCCTGTTCGACCTGCCAGAGCACCGAGTATACACCGAGCCCTCGTGATTTTTCTTCGGGCTCATAGAACGTGTACATCGCTGAAAGACCATCCGGGAGTATGTCGACAACGGCGACTCCGAGCAGCTCCCCATGCGCGCGTAGCTCGCAAAAACGGGTCTCGATGCGGGTGCTTGTCAGAAAACGCACGTAGCGTTGCGGATCCGGGCTGTTCATTCCGCCAGTGGGATGCCGGGTCGCCTGATAGCGGCGGAACAGGTTGAAGTGATGTTCGTTGAATACGGGGGGCCGCTGTATCACCTCGATGTCCGCGTTTTTCCGCCATGTCCTGCGCTGTGTTCGATTCGGCTGGAACTCGGTTACCGGGATGCGGACAGGAATGCAGGCGGTGCAATCCGAGCAGTGGGGGCGATAGACCAGATCCCCGCTGCGCCGGAAGCCGCGTCGATTGAGATCTGCGTAGAGCTCTGTATTCACGGGAAAGTGCGGATCCACGAACAATGTGCTTGCGGTGCGGTCGGGCAGGTAGCTGCAAGGATGCGGGATCGACAGATACAGTGCTGGCCGCGAGGCCTGCTCAGTGCTCATGGTGTGTCACCGTTTCATCCACTCGCCATGGACCCCGCTGCGTCGGGTAGGCAAGGCCTGCCGCGAGGATTGTAAGGAACTCGCCTCGGGGGATCTCGGTCCCGCCGAGACTGGCCAGATGCGCCGAGCGCATCTGGCAATCAATCATCTGGTAGTCCCAGGCCCGAAGTTGCAGGACGAGGTGCGCGAACGCTACCTTTGAGGCGTCGGAGACCAGGGTGAACATCGATTCTCCAAAGAACGTTCTTCCGAGGGCCACGCCGTACAGTCCGCCCGCGAGGCGTCCCTCGAACCATGCTTCCACCGAATGAGCATAACCCAATGTATACAGCCGGAAATAGGCCTCCTTCATCTCTGCCGTGATCCAGGTACCCGCCGCGCGCTGGGGCCGCGGGGCCGAGGCGCATCCTTCGATCACCTGCGAAAACGCGGTGTCCAGGCTCAAGGTGAAGCGGGCCTTGCGCAGGGTTTTTTTGAGGCTGCGGGAGATGCGCAGTTGCGACGGAAACAGCACGGCGCGCGGGTCGGGTGACCACCAGAGGATTGGCTGGCCGGTGTTATACCAGGGGAAGATCCCGGCCGAATAGGCCGCGAGCAGGCGTTCCGTCGAGAGGTCGCCGCCGATCGCGAGCAGGCCCTCGGGGGACGCAAGATGCACTGGCGGAAACACGGGTTCCGCGTGGGCCGGGAGCACGAACATGGTCAGGGGTGGCCAGGGCTGTGGCCCGAGGCGTGAAGCCATCGGTCCCATGCCGTATGGTCCGTCGCGTCGACCCGCGCTTCGCCGGCTTTGCGCTGCAACAGCTGTTGCAGATCCTGCAACAGATCCGAATCCATCAGGGCGGGATCCTGTTCCAGTGCCGCGTGCAACGTGACATAGATGTGTTTTAACTCGGGCAGCGCGTAGTCCGCCAGCCGTTTGGTTGCGTTGTTCATGGTTTCTGTCCCGGTCCGCGTTTGAACGGACCATGTTCGTTGAGTTCATGCATATGATATTCCACGCCGCGATGTTCGTGCATCAGGAAGTCCGCGATTGCCTGGCTGAAGTCAGGATGGCTCAGCCAGTGGGCGGAGTATGTCGGCGCGGGTAGCAGACCGCGGTTCAATTTGTGCTCTCCCTGGGCCCCGGCCTCGAAGCGCCTGAGGCGGTTCCTGATGCAGTGTTCGATGGGGGTGTAATAGCACACCTCGAAATGAAGATGTTCCACGGATTCGATTTGGCCCCAGTAGCGGCCAAATAGTGTGTCGCGCCCGATCAGGTTGAGTGCCGCGGCGATATACCGGTGGTCACGGCTGGCCAGCACGAGCACTACTTTTTCGGGCATGGTTTGCCCCAGTGTCAGGAAAAAATCCAGGTTGAGATAAGCGATCCCGCCGTGTTTTTCGATCGTTGCGCAGTAACATTCGTAAAAGAACCGCCAGTGCTGATCCGAGACATCGGTCCCCGCGCGTACTTCCAGCAGGACACCGCTCTCCCGTACCGAGCGTCGTTCACGCTTGATCTTTTTGCGTTTCTGGGCGGAGAATCCTCTGAGAAACCCCTCAAAATCGGCGTAGTCCTGGTTCTGCCAGTGGAACTGGTACCCGGTACGTTTTAGCCAGCCGTGCGTCTCGAGCGCTGCGAGATCGTCTTCCACCGGAAAGAGACAGTGAATTGACGAGGCGCGAAGGTGCCTGGCGAGTTTCTCGGCGCCCCCGATCAGGAGCGAACGCACAGCGTCCGGATCCGCTGTCGGATCCAGCAGGAGCCGGGGTCCGGAGACCGGGCTGAACGGCACCGCGAGTACGATCTTCGGGTAATACGCGAGACCCGCACGCTCGTAAGCGTTCGCCCACGCCCAATCAAAGACGTACTCGCCATAGGAATGGAGCTTGATGTAGGCAGGTGCGGCGGCGATGAGCCGGTGGGTATCATCAAGCACGATAAGATGTTGCGGGATCCAGCCGGTGCCCTCCCCGGTACAGCCACTGTTCTCCAGTGCCGCCAGGAATTCGTGTGTGATGAACGGATTTTCGCGGCCTGCCAGGGCGTTCCACTGCCCCGCTTCAATGTTCGTGATGCCGGGGACTACGTCGACGCGCATCGCGCAATTATAGGCCGTCAGGGCATGTGTCGCATCTGCGCAAGATGCCCGGGTGTGTCGTTTGACACAGCGGCCTTTCTAAGCCCTGGTCTTTCAGCGATAATGCGCGCGCCTTGGCGGTGGTTTTTGCCGGAATCCGTCGAGTCAGACGGTCGTGTGTCTCATGTTTCGACAGGGCGTTACGTATATCCCAGGGTGGGCGCCATTCATCAGTGGCACTGCCTGGTACACGCGGCAGCGAGCAGGCGGAGGAGCTCCGGACTCATTCATGTGGATACACGAACATCAGGCGAAGGCGTGGTTCGGACGCTTCGGGATACCGGTGCCGCGCGGCTTCGTGGCGCATTCTGTCGATGAGGCGCTTTCCGCCACACTTGCGCTCGGTGGTGAATCGTTTGTAGTGAAGGCGCAGGTCCATGCAGGTGGCCGGGGCAAGGCCGGTGGCGTGCGTGTCGTCCATGGCCGGAAGGCGCTCACCGAGGCGGTCACCGCTCTGCTCGCACACCGCCTCGTGACCGCACAAACAGGGCCAACGGGTGCGCGGATTGACTGTGTCCTCATCGAAGAGCCATGCGTGGCACGTCAGGAACTCTATCTTGCGTGTATCCTCGATCGTCGTCTGGGTACCCTAAGAGTCATGGTCTCCAGCTCCGGGGGTGTCGACATTGAACGCCAAACCCCGGAGATTCTGGGTGCGGCATTTGCTCCGGATGTCGGGCTCGATCAATTCGAGTGTCGCAAGCTTGCCTATCAGCTGACGCTGCCCGCCCGGGCGCAAGCCCGGATGGCCGAGGTCATGGGGCAGTTGCAGCGACTCGCGGTATCACAGGACCTCATGCTCGCCGAGATCAACCCGCTCGTGCTGACCGCCGATGACGATCTGGTCGCAGTCGATGCCAAGATCCAGATCGACGACAATGCGCTGTATCGCCATCCGGATCTCGAGGCCTTGCGCGATCCCGGGCAGGAAGACGCGCGGGAGGCGCGTGCGCGCGCCGCGGGCCTCAGCTTCGTTGCGCTCGATGGCGACATCGGCTGCATGGTCAATGGCGCGGGGCTCGCCATGGCAACCATGGACCTCATCCGCCTTCACGGCGGCGCGCCAGCCAATTTTCTGGATGTGGGCGGAAGCGCCACCTCCGAGCGCGTGGCACAGGCGTTTGATCTCATCACCTCGGGCGAGGCGGTGCGCGCTGTGCTCGTGAACATATTCGGCGGAATCGTCCGTTGCGATCTGATCGCAGAAGGAATCCTTGGCGCCGTCCGTCAGGGCAACATCGCGTTGCCGGTGGTCGTCCGTCTTGAGGGGACGCGAGCGGATGAGGGGCGCCAGATCCTGAAGCGCAGCGGGCTCAAGATCATTGCGGTGTCCACGCTCGAGGAAGCCGCGCACCGCGCGGTGGCTGAGGCCCGATCGGGGAGGTGAGTCGTGGGTATTCTCGTCAACCGCGAGACGCGCGTGATCTGCCAGGGCTTCACAGGCCGCCAGGGCACGTTTCATTCCGAGCAGGCGCTTGCCTACGGGACCCGCCTCGTTGGTGGCGTCACCCCCGGCAAGGGCGGACAGCATCATCTCGGATTACCGGTCTTCGACACGGTCGTGCACGCAGTCCGGGAGACTGGCGCGGATGCCACCATGATCTATGTGCCGGCCCCGTATGCCGCAGACGCAATTCTTGAGGCGGCCGATGCGGGTGTGCGCGTGATTGTCTGTATCACGGAAGGTATCCCGGTCCTCGACATGATCCGGGTCAAGATGCGGCTTCGCAGTTCGCCATCGATCCTGATCGGCCCCAACTGTCCTGGGGTAATTACTGCGGGCGCGTGCAAGATCGGCATCATGCCGGGATCAATCCATAAACCAGGTTGTGTCGGCATCGTATCGCGTTCCGGTACGCTTACCTATGAGGCAGTGCATCAGACGACAGCGGTAGGCCTTGGCCAGACGACCTGCGTGGGCATCGGGGGAGATCCGGTGCACGGTATCGGGTTCATCGACTGTCTGCGGTTATTTGCTGACGACCTTGCTACCGAGGCCGTGGTGCTGGTCGGCGAGATCGGTGGTTCTGAAGAAGAGGACGCAGCCGCCATGGCAGGGGACATTGGCAAACCGGTCATCGCCTACGTTGCTGGGGCCACGGCTCCCAAAGGCAAACGTATGGGACATGCGGGCGCCATCATCAGCGCGGGTGAGGGGCTTGCGGAGGACAAGTTCCGGGCCTTCGAAGCGGCTGGGGCGCACGTTGTGCGGTCGCCGGCGATGATCGGTGAAACAGTGCGTCGCGCCCTGCGGGGTATGGAGCCAGAGTCATGAGCGGGCATCTGAGGATCGTCATGGCCCAGATAAATCTCCTGGTCGGAGACGTGGACGGGAACGCGGAGCGGATGCGCGCAGCAGTGGCCGAGGCACGCGATCGGCTTAAAGGTCACGTCGTCGTGTTCCCGGAGCTCGCGCTGATCGGTTATCCGCCGGAAGACCTGTTGCTGCGCCCGGAGGTCGGGCGACGGGTTGCGCGCGCGCTTCAGCACATGGAAAAGGGGGCGCGCGGCATAGATGTCGTTGTCGGTCATCCGCTCGCAGCCGACGGCCGGCTCTATAACGCGGTTTCATGGCTGCGTGACGGGCGCACGATCGCCGTGTATCGCAAATGCGAATTGCCGAACTACAGCGTATTCGACGAGCAGCGCTATTTTTTGGCCGGGGCCGACGCGTGCGTTGTTGAAGTCCACGGGGTTCGCCTTGGACTTACGATCTGCGAGGACATTTGGACACCGGGGCCTGTCGCAGCGGCACGGGATGCCGGAGCGGTGGCGATTGTCAACATCAATGCGTCTCCCTATCACACGGGAAAATGGCGCGAGCGCGAGGAAATCGCGCGCCTGCGTGTGCGCGAAACCGGTTGTAGTCTCGTTTATGCCAATCTTGTCGGTGGCCAGGATGAACTCGTGTTCGACGGATCCTCGTTCGCGATGGATCGCAAAGGCCGGATCCTGGTGCAGGCCCCCGCATTCCGGGAAGGGCTCCACGCAGTAGACCTTGATACATCGGGCGAGGTGCAGGTGGGTACGCGCGCATCTTTGCCGGCTACCGATGAGGGGATCTATGAGGCGCTGGTGCTCGGGGTCCGCGATTACGTGCGCAAGAATGGATTCCAGGGTGTTCTGATCGGTCTTTCGGGAGGCATCGATTCCGCGCTTACGCTCGCCCTTGCGGTTGACGCACTCGGCGTGGACGCGGTACGCGCAGTCATGATGCCGTCGCCCTATACATCTGAGATCAGTCTTGCGGGCGCGCGCGCCGAGGCGGTGCGGCTTGGCATCAACTACCGTGTGATTCCGATCCATGGCTTGTTTGACAGTTTCATCACTGTTTTATCGGGCGAGTTCGAGGGCGCCCCGGCCGGGATCACCGGAGAGAATCTGCAGGCCCGGATCCGGGGCGTGTTGCTGATGGCGATCTCAAATGAGAGCGGACGGCTGGTGCTTACCACCGGCAACAAGAGCGAGATGGCGGTCGGTTATGCCACGCTCTACGGCGATATGGCAGGTGGATTCGCCATCATCAAGGATGTTTCGAAGACGCAGGTGTATCAGCTTGCGGAGTACGTCAACCGCAGGGCGAGCGAACGTGGCGAGGCCATTGTGATCCCGGGCGAGGTGATCCGTCGGCCGCCGTCGGCGGAGCTTGCTCCCGGGCAAAAAGACAGTGATTCGCTACCCCCATACGAGGTTCTGGACCCGATCATCGAGGCGCATGTCGAGCGTAATCTATCCATAGAGGAGATGATCACGGCGGGCATGGACGCCCCGACCGTGGAGCGTGTGGTTGGCATGATACGGCGTAATGAGTACAAGCGCCGGCAGGCGCCTCCCGGGGTGCGCATCACGCGCCGCGCCTTCGGACGCGACTGGCGTTACCCCATTACCAGCGGCTACTCCTCACGATGAAGAATGTCTCGTGGTCGGCGCCGATTGCTTCGGGCGATTGGCTGCGCTGGCGCACATGCCTCGACCGGACGCGCCCCGATGTTTCACCACCACGGTCAGCGGTCTGCTGGGTGACCCCCCCGATCTTTGCAGTCCGCTCTTGGGATTGAGGACGCGGCGCGGACAGGGCGGGTCAGAGTGTTTCATGAGACCGGTGGCTGCATCAGGCCAGGCGCGCCACTGTTCACGCGGGATCGGGATGTGGTGAGTACCGGCAGGGACGAGGGTTTCGCCATGTCCACCTGCGGGGTGTTTGTGCGAGAATATGGCATGGGAGGATGAGATGAAGAAGATTGAGGCGATCATCAAGCCGTTCAAGCTGGACGATGTGCGCGATGCCCTGTCGGAAGTGGGGGCCACCGGGCTCACGGTGACCGAAGTCAAGGGTTTCGGGCGGCAAAAGGGTCATACGGAACTCTACCGTGGTGCGGAATACGTGGTCGATTTCCTCCCTAAGGTGAAGATCGAGCTGGTCGTAACGGACGAACTCGCTCCGCGCTGCCTTGAGGCAATCACGGCTGCCGCCAGGACGGGCAAGATCGGTGACGGAAAGATCTTTGTGACGAATGTTGAAGAGGTGATCCGGATCCGGACCGGTGAGGTCGGACCCGACGCTATTTGACTGCCGCGGGACGCGGTTCCGGGATTGCTTCCGTCTTCGCGATGTAGTGACTGTGCGGGAAATTCTTCTCGAGAACCGCAAGGCTCGCTTGGCTCAGGTGTTCAAGGCCCATGCGGCGGTAGGCCATTGCCTCGATACCGAGCGCTTCTTCCACCGCAGGCGTTTGCTGGTAGTGTTCAACTACATACTGGGCGCGATTTACCGCGGCGACAAAGACGCGGCGCGAGTAATAATACTTTGCGACGTCAACGGTGTTGCGCGCGAGGAGGTCCGTCAGATAGACCATTCTGCGATAGGCATCCGGAGCGTAACGGCTGTGCGGGTAACGGCGCACCAGTGTTTCGAATGTGGCGATCGCGCGCTTGGCGCTGTGGTCGTCGCGATCGATCAGGTTATTCTTGTCAAACAGGCGATAGACCGCGCTCCGGTGTGCGTTGAAATAGGCCAGCCCCTTCAGGTAGTAGGCATACGCCACGTGCGGGTCCGTCGGATGAAGCCGGATGAAGCGGTTGGCAGCGGCAACGGCGGAATCGCTCTCGTGATTCTTGTAGTAGGCATACGCCACGTCGAGCTGGGCGCGTTTGGCATATGCGCCATAGGGGTAACGGGCCTCGAGCGTTTCCAGGCGATTGATGGCCTTTGTGTAGCGCGTCGCGAGCAGTGCCTTTCGGCCCGACAGGTAAAACTGCTCCGCGGTCCAGTCCTTGCGCTTGGCAGAGGATCCCGTACTGGCGCAGCCTGCGAGCAGTATCAGGCACAGGACGGCGAGTGGGAGTATGCGAGAATTGTGGTTCACGGAGCGCGAAGCTTAGCGCGATTTTCCAGGGACGGAAAGGGGCATCTGTGAGCCAGGACGAGGATCCACGCCGCATCGCGATCAAGATTCCCGGGGAGATGGTGGGGGAGCGTCTCGATCGCTCGCTTGCGGTATTGCTCCCTGAATTTTCGCGCAACCAGATCCAGGCATGGATCAGGGAGGGCTGGGCCCGCCTTGACGGAGTGGCTGTGCCGCAGCGCTACCGGGTCGCGGGCGGCGAACGGGTCGAGATCGATATCCCCGCTCTGCCGGTCCGGGACTGGGCGCCTGAGGACATTGCGCTTGTCATTGTTCACGAAGACGAACACGTGCTCGTGATCGACAAGCCGGCGGGCCTTGTCGTGCACCCGGGGGCCGGAAACCCGCACGGTACGCTGCTCAATGCGCTGCTGAATCATTGCCCGGATCTTGCCCGCCTGCCGCGAGCCGGCATCGTCCACCGCCTGGACAAAGACACCTCGGGTCTGCTTGTTGTGGCCAAGCGCGAACCGGTTCGTCTGGATCTCATCCGGCAGCTCCGCGAGCGGCGTGTATCGCGCGTCTACCGCGCGATCGTCCATGGAAGTCTCGTCGCAGGCGGGCATGTGGATGCGCCCATCGGCCGCCATCCGCGCGACCGCCTTCGCATGGCGGTTGTCCCGAGCGGACGGCCGGCCGTGACTCACTATCGTGTCCGGTCGCGCTATGCCTCACACACGGAACTTGAGGTTCGGCTCGAGACCGGGCGAACGCACCAGATCCGGGTGCACATGGCTCACCTGAGGCATCCGATCGTCGGAGACCCCGTATATGCCGGACGCGCGTTTGCCGTTCCTGGGGCGCCCGAACTAACCTTGCGTATACGCGCGTTCCCGCGCCAGGCACTGCATGCGGAACTGCTTTCGTTTGAACACCCGGTTGCAGGGCAGGTCACTTACCGTGCCCTGCTGCCTGCTGATCTTGCATCGCTGATCGAGGATCTTGCACGTAATGCCCGCGCCCATGGCTGAGTGGATGGCCGCGGACTGGCCGGCGCCCGTGTCAGTGCGCGCCGGCACGACGACGCGTCAGGGTGGCACGAGCACAGGCGCATTTTCCTCGCTTAACCTTGCCACGCATGTCGGCGACCGCATTGGAGATGTCTCTGAAAACCGCGCCCGGGTGTATTCCCTGCTGGAGCTTCCGTCAGAGCCTTTATGGCTCAACCAGGTGCATGGGACACACGTCGCGCGAGCCGAACACTTTGCCCCGGCTAGGGAAGCTGATGCCATCATTGCGACGCAAAGCGGAACGGTGTGCGCCATACTGACCGCCGACTGCCTGCCAGTACTTTTCTGCGACGACGGTGGCAGCCGGATTGCGGCGGCTCATGCGGGATGGCGCGGTCTTGCCGCCGGCATTCTGGAACACACCGTCTCGGCCCTGGGTTGCGCACCGGCATCATTGCTTGTCTGGCTCGGGCCTGCGATCGGGCCGGAGGCCTACGAGGTGGGTCCTGAGGTGCGCGCGCGCTTTATCGAGGTCGATCCCTCAGCCGTCAGGGCATTTCGCCCGACAGACGGTGGCCGATACTTCGCCGATCTCTATGCGCTTGCCCGCGGACGTCTTCTGCGGCTAGGCGTGGAACGTGTCTACGGAGGATCGGTCTGTACCTTCAGCGATCCGGCACGGTTTTTTTCCTACCGGAGAGACGGGGCCTGCGGGCGGATGGCCTCGCTCGTCTGGCGGGTCCCGGACTGACCTGGTCAGGCGTCAGCGGAACCTGACGGAAAGGTCAAGGGCGATCACGTTCTTTGTGATATCGCCGATCGATATAAACGAGACGCCGGTCTTTGCGACCGCGCGCACGTTCTCCAGGGTTACGCCACCCGAGACCTCGATCGGGCAGCGTCCCGCGATCACGCGCACCGCTGCCCTGATCTCCTCGATCGCGAAATTATCGAGCAGGATGCGGTCGACGCCCGAGGCCAGCACCTCGTCGAGCTGGGACAGGTGTTCCACCTCAACCTCGAGCAGGAGCCCGGGGTGCACCGCGCGTGCGGTTGCGGCAGCGGCACGGATCGATCCGGCGGCCGCGATGTGGTTCTCCTTAAGGAGCATCGCGTCGAATAGCCCCATCCGGTGATTGACCCCCCCGCCGCAGGTGACCGCGTACTTCTGTGCCAGCCGCCACCCGGGGATTGTCTTGCGGGTATCGAGGATCCTTGCGCCCGTATCCCGTACCTGGTCCACGTATCGGCGCGTGCGCGTGGCGGTACCGGAAAGGGTCTGCAGGAAATTGAGCGCGACACGCTCGCCTGTCAGGAGCGCATGCGCTGGCCCCTCTAGCACGCACAGTTCATGGCCCGCATGCACGGTATCCCCGTCTTGGTGTCGCCACTTGAGCGAGACCTGTGCGTCGAGTACCCGGAACACCTCTTCGACCCACTGCGTCCCGCACAGTACCGCATCTTCACGGGTGATCAGAACGGCATTGACATGAAGGTCTTTCGGAATGATGTTCGCGCTCACGTCGCCCGCGCCGATGTCCTCGGCGAGGGCGCTGACCACCATATCTTTGATCACGCGCGGGTCGACCATGGGCGATGTTCAGTCCTGCACCAGGCGCACGCCGGCAAAGACGTGCCGCTTGTCTGCGGTATAGAAGTTGCGAAACGACGGGCGCCGCAGACAGGCGTCCGTGTGCACGCTGCCACCGCGGAGTACATAGTGACGGCCGTCAAGCCAGGGAAGCGAGTACCGTTCGTAGGGAAACGGCTGGAAACCGGGATAGGCGTATAAGGTGTTGGCGCACCACTCCCAGACTTTCCCGGTCTCCTCCAACAGGCCAAGCCGCGCGGCGCGCTCCCACTCGTGCTCGTGCGGGAGTCGGCAGCCGGCATAGCGCGCGAATGCCGTTGCCTCATAGCGAGAAAGGCCAGATACCGGCAGATCCTCAGCAAGCGGAGCGGGGCCTCCGATCTCGACCGTATAGAACGCGCCATTCCCGGTCCGGCGCCAATGGAGCGGTGTCTGAACGTTCTTCTTCAGACGCCACGCCCATCCCTCCGGATCCCAGTAAGCAGGTGTGTCATAGCCCCCTGCATGAATGAACCTGAGGTACTCTGCATTAGTCGCGGGACGCGCCGAGACAAGGAACGCTGTGAGGGCTGGTACGTGTGGTGGGCACTCGTTGTCGAAGGCGTTCGCGTCGGCCGAGCCGACATTGAGCCGGGAGCCTGGCACGCGGATCGTCGGCAGGCACGGCGCGCGCGCGCGTGCCCGGGACGACACTTCACGGGGTGTATGTTCCCGGAGCGCGCGTTGATGCCGGACCTGTTGCATGATCTCGACATGCTGCCAGTGGTGCTGGTTTAGAAAGTGCCACAGGTAGTCATCACGCAGCAATTCGTGATCGTGCACCGACAGCGAATGCGCGCGTCGCTGGACGTCTGTCTGCAACTGGTCGCAGAAGGAAAAAAGCCGGCCGGGCGACGGCAACTGCGCGCCCCGGTCGTTTCTCGGACTTGTTTCAGGGAAGTAGAGGCGCTTCACATCGTCAGGCAGCGGAGACCTTCCGACGACCTCGCACACCCAGTAGGCTTCCACCACTGCCGTGTGGCCGATGTGCCACCCCATAGGACTTAGGTCCGGATGATATTGTGTGGTCAGTTGTTCATTATCCCAGCCCGTCACGAGATCCCGCACGTGTCGGTTGACGCGCCGTAATTGAGCCAGAGGTGTCATTGAGCCAGAGACACCAGTGAGGTTAGAATGAGCAAACTCACAACGCGATCACCTCCGGTTTCCGTTCCGGTTTGAGGATCAGGAGACTGTGTTCCGGGGCCGGGCGCCAGCCGGACGATGGGGTGAGCGGCTCGGAACAAATCAAAACGCCGCCGGGAAAGGCGTCGTCATTGTCCGTGAAATAGAGCGTGGGGGCGGGGGCGCCGGTCGCATGGCGCATCGCATAAAGTGTCGCCCCGTCAGTCACGATCACATTCAGCAGCGCTGCGCCGTCTCCGTATTTTCCGATGGTGCGCGCAAGCTCACGCAGCGCTTCCGCAAGCGTGCACTGATCACGCCGCGTAATCTGACACAGCAGGGCAAACAGATACTCGGAGTCGGTTGTGCCGTCAATGGACGCTTCGATATCCTCGTCCAGCATTCGACGTATCCGGCCACGGACGATCCGCAAAAAGTGCTCGATATGTCCATTGTGCAGAAACAGCAGTGATTCGCGGATAAACGGCTGCGTATTGGCGTGGTGCGCAGGGAACCCCGGGGTGGCGCTGCGCACGATGCCGAGCCAGAGATTTGACCGCAGCGACCGTCCGAGCGAGACAAGGTTGACATCGGTCCAGATCGGCATCGGATAAGTCAGCCGTGCCGGCGCTCCGTCACAGGCGTTCCACCCGAGCCCGTAGCCGTCCGCGTTCAGGCGCCCCGTGGTCATCTCCCGGGGACGCCACGATTGCTCAACGAGGCTGTGCGGTGGTTCCACCAGGAAGCGGCTCAAGGCAAGTTCGGGTCCGAGATAGGAGGCGAGCCGGCACATGGATGCATCATAACCCAAGAGGGGTCTCTTGACCCCGTCCCAATCACCACTCGGAGGATGCTATGATGAAACAGGCCAGAACCATGGGTAATGCGGCGAAGAGGATCGTGTTGCACCCGCTGCAGGCCGACCGGCCGGGAAGGAGCATGGCCGAAGAAGTCGTGCGCGGCCTGTCGGCGAGCCCGAAGCATCTGCCCTGCAAATACTTCTATGACCACACGGGATCCCTGCTCTTCGAGCAGATCTGCGGGACCGACGAATACTATCCCTGGCGTACCGAGGACGCCTTGCTCGCTGAGATTGCCCCGGCACTGATCGATCGCGCCGCGCCGCGGACGATCATCGAGCTTGGAAGCGGATCGTCGCGCAAAACCCGGCGGCTGCTCGATGCCTGTGAAACTGCCGGTCGTTACCCCGATTACATGCCGCTCGACGTGTGCCCGAATATGCTCGCCGCATCGGCCGAGGATCTGACGGAGGAGTATCCCTGGCTCCGTGTTACCGCGCTTGCAGGCGACTATACGCTTGGTTTCAGCCAGCTTTCTTCGCATAGATCCCCCGCGCTATTTATCTTTCTTGGCAGCACCATTGGAAACTTTCCAGACCACGAGCTCGGCGTGTTCCTGTCTGGCCTGCGTGCCGTGATGCATCCCGGGGATTTCCTGCTGCTCGGCGCGGATCTTGAGAAGGACGAGCGCGTGCTGCAGGCGGCCTATAACGACGCTGCCGGTCTCACGGAAGCCTTCAACATCAATATCCTCAATGTCATCAACCGGGAGCTCGACGGCGACTTCAGTACCGATGGTTTCGGGCACGATGCCAAATACAATCGTGCGCAGTCGCGGGTCGAGATGCGCATCGTGTCGAAATGGGCGCAGTCCGCACGGCTTGGGCGCTGCGACGCCACATTTTTGTTTTCCGCCGGCGAGCCGGTGCTGACCGAGATCAGCCGTAAATTCAGTCCCGGCCGGCTTCGCGATCTGCTGTCTGCTGCCCAGTTTTCGGTAGATACCCTGCACACGGCGCCTGGTCCGTCGTTTGCGCTGCTGCTTGCGACGCCCCGGCCGTCAGACTGAGCCGGGCCAAGCGGAGCAAGACGCCAGACCCTGAGCGAGTCTCGCGCCGCAAGGCATGTTTGATCCTCGTGTTGAATCAAAGTGCGGGATGTTGGCCGCGTGCATCGTCTGGGGTTTCATGTACTTTCATGTGCCCGGGAGCCAGACCGGGAAGCCTGGTCGTGACGACATCGTTTCGTGATTAATGTGTTTCGGGACGCGGAAGGTACGCGTCTTCCTCGCCGCCGGGACGGTGAATCCGCGTTGTCAGTGTTCCGGCTGCCTCATGTCCCGCCCCTGCGCCCCCACAGGATTTCCGCCCGGGCATTAGGAACTGCCGGCTGCACCGTGCCTTGCGTTTTCCGCGAATTCCGAATCGAAAGTCTTGCGCAGCACTGCCTTGTGGACGTCGCCGATGCTTAGTATTCCAACCAGCTTGCCGGCGATCGCGACCGGGATGCGGCGAATCTTGTGGGCGAACATCTCCGCGACCGCCCGCAGTATGGGGTCTTCAGGACCCACGGTGAACACGTTTTCCGTCATGTACGCCGACGTCGGCATGTCGAGCACGTCGTGGTATTCGTTCTCAAGATCTTCGAACCGCGGCATCTGGGCCATTTTCATGGCATCACCCACCTTCGGGTACATGGCGCGCAGGACATCCTTCTCCGAGATGACACCACGGAGCGTGTTGTTCTCGTCCACAACCGGGAGCCCGCTAATGTGGTGAAAGACCATCAGTATCGCCACATCGCGGAGTATCGTGTTGGGTAACGCGGTCTTCACACGGGTAGTCATCACATCTTTGACGAGCATCATTTTCTTTTCCTCCCCGCCGCTGCGCAGTAGTGGGCACGGTCCAGTCAAGGCCCGCTGGCCAATGCGTCGAGGCCCTGACTGCCTGATTCCGCACCCCGGTGGCGCGGCGAGCTGCCGACGTTCTTGGTCGCTGCCGCCCAATATAGTGCCGACGGCCGTTGGCAGCAAGGACATAGATCAGGGTGGGACGTAACGATCGCGTTTATAGTGGGATCCGAGCGTGACGATACCTTGAGGATTTGTATGTGTATATGCACGGAGGTATGAAATGGCCATCAACCCCGCTTATGGCGACCCAATAAGATTCACTGGGAAAAAAGGCCGCACGTTAATTTATGGATGTCATAATACTGGTAGGACAGCAGGATTTTCCCGCATCAATGCGGTCACGATGGTTCGGATATCGGAGTGGGAGGGACTATCCTACGGATAGCCGCAGTTTCCGGTTGATCGCTGATCGTGATGCATCTTCGAAGGTGCAGCATTTGCGTAGCGTCTCGCCAAGACCGGCTGCATCAAGTTTTGCCGTTAACGTGCCTGACACTGCTGTAGCGCACGCCCCTTCCAGGCGCGTCCACCGAATCCCCGGCACGCGGGTCCGGCGGTGGGTGCGCCCGGCTTACGCCTGCACTCAGGGGTCCCGTGTTTTTGACACCCGCAATCGCGTGCCAGCGGTTCTGGATGTAGACCTATCACTGGCTCGATTCGTCAGCCACCGGGAGCATAAGAGATGACTGAAACACAAGGTCTTACCAGTGAAGAGGTCGCCAAGCGGCTAGCGGAGTTTGGCCCCAATGTCATTGCCGAGGAGCGGCCGCGGCCGTTTCTCATGTTCCTCCGCAAACTCTGGGGGCCGGTGCCATGGATGCTGGAAGTGACCCTGGTTCTCGAGCTTTTACTGCATAACCGCATCGAGGCCGGGATCATCGGCTTCTTGCTGATCTTTAACGCGATCCTCGGTTTCGCGCATCAGCAGCGGGCGCAGAACGCACTCAATATGCTGCGCAGCCGGTTGCAGATTATGGCGCGGGTGCTGCGCGATGGTGCCTGGAAACAGGTTGCGTCGGCGGAGCTTGTACCCGGCGACTATGTGCACCTGAGGGTCGGCGATTTCGCGCCCGCCGATATGACCCTGATCGAGGGTCAGGTCCTGGTCGACCAGTCGGCGTTGACCGGAGAGTCAGTGCCAGCAGAACGGGAACCCGGACAGACCGTGTATTCGGGTTCGGTACTGCGCCGCGGCGAGGCCAGCGGTACGGTGACGGCAACCGGCAGCCGCAGCTATTTTGGCAAGACAGCAGAACTCATGCGTACGGCAGGCAGCCGCAGCCACGCTGAGGCCCTCGTCATGTCGATCGTGCGTTATCTGTTGTTGATGGATGGGGCGCTCGTCGTCGCGATCCTCGTCTATGCGCTACTTACCCACCTGAGTATCGCTCAGGTGATGCCCTTTGCACTGATTTTGCTTGTTGCCTCTGTCCCGGTCGCGCTGACTGCCACGTTCACGCTCACGAGTGCTGTGGCGTCACTCGATCTCGCAAGCCACGGTGTGCTGCTGACCCGGCTCGCCGCCATTGAGGAGTCAGCGGCTATGGACGAGCTATGCAGCGATAAGACGGGCACGCTGACCCTGAACGAACTCAATCTCGCGGCATTGCAGGCCGCAGATGGTGTCGACGACAACCTGCTGCTGATCATGGGCGGATTGGCGAGCGACGAGCGCACACAGGATCCCCTTGATAAGGCGATCCTCGAACGGTTGAAAGAAAAGAATCTGGTGTTGCCGGCCAAGAGCAAATTCGTACCATTCGATCCGAGCACGAAGCGCTCGGAAGCGAGTTTTGACTGGCAGGGCGCCTCCTGGCGCGCTGTCAAGGGGTCGCCGCACGTGGTTGTAAAGCTCGTCGGTGCTGATCCTGGGCACTGGGACAAGGTGACTGAAGATCTGGCCGCAAGCGGTGCCCGCGTGCTCGGTGTCGCCGCCGGGCCGGAAGGGCAGATGCGGTTCATGGGGCTTTTGGCACTGGCGGATCCGCCGCGCCCGGAAGCCCGTGCGATCATCGCCGAGCTCAAGAACCTTGGGGTGCGCGTGCGGATGGTGACGGGCGACAGCATGGCGACGGCCCGCGTGGTAGCAGCGGAGCTTGGCTTACCGGGCACCCTGATCGGCGGCCGTGAGGCGATCGAGGGCGGCAAGATCTGTGACATCTATGCCGGCGTCTACCCGGAGGATAAGTTCCACCTGGTGCAGAGCTTGCAGAAGATCGGCCATACGGTCGGAATGACCGGTGACGGTGTCAACGACGCCCCGGCGCTCAAACAGGCGGAGGTCGGTATCGCTGTTTCGACCGCTACCGACGTCGCCAAGGCGGCGGCGAGCATGGTGTTGACGGGCGCGGGACTTTCGGGTGTGGTCGAGGCGGTCAAGACCGGCCGGCGAGTGTACCAGCGGCTTTTGACCTACACCCTGAACAAGATCGTCAAGACCATCCAGGTGGCAGTGTTTCTGAGTCTTGGGCTCCTGATCTTCCGGCAGTTTGTCGTGACGCCGCTGCTCGTGCTCCTGCTGCTGTTTGCGAACGACTTCGTCACCATGTCGATCGCCAACGACAATGTCCGCGTGTCACCCCAGCCCGACATCTGGAATATCAGGGTCTTGATTCGCACCTCGCTTGTGATCGCTGCCGCATGGCTCGTGTATATCTTCGCTGTCTATATCGCCGGCCGAGACCTGTTTGATCTACCACTCAAGGTTCTGCAGACGATGAGCTTCCTCGGCCTGGTGTACTCAGGGCTTTTAAACGTGATCATGGTGCGCGAGCGGCTGCATTTCTGGGCGTCGTGGCCCGGCACTTATCTGCTCATGGCCATCGTCGGCGATATCATCTTCGTGTCGCTGCTTGCGCACTATGGCGTCCTGATGGCACCCCTGTCCTGGCCGCTCATCATGGGTCTCGTGGTCTTTACTTTCGGTTACATGGTGCTCCTTGATATGATCAAGGTGCCACTGTTGCGCCGGCAGGAAGCGATAGCGATGCATCCGGATCTGCTGCCAGACACCGCAACCCGCCGGCAGTGATCCGGTTTCTGCCGATCCGGTGATGGCCAGCGCCGGGCGGTCCGAAGTGACTGTCCCGGCCGCGGTGCGGATCGCGTAGTCGGGCGCGCCGCGCGCCACAATCCCTGGCAGTTGCGCGCCTTTATTCTTGACATCCTTGATGCTGTTGCGTGTGAGGGGTTGGGTGCGCAAGTTTGGCGACTCTGTCTCCAGTCGCGGTATTCTTCAGCAAAGTGACACACGTTACATCCGCTTGTGGCGGGGCTTGAGAGAATTTGAGAAAGCGGCGGCGCCGCTTGTGCTTGACAGGGGGACACCCCTGATCCGACAGTGGCACACCGTCCGGACCCGGAAAGCGGGGCCATTCAGATTCGGGAGCAGGAGGACAGATGAGACGCCCCCCGGGTCTCGCGGCGGGATTCGTTCAGGTGTTGCGTACCGCCGATTTTCTGAGGTTATGGATCGGCCAGGTGGTCTCCATGCTGGGTGACCGGCTGGACCAGATGGGGATTGTCGCGCTGTACGTGGCTGTCGGTTACCGTTCGGTAACCGGCGTGCTGGCCGTGCTGGCCATTGCCCCGCAGCTGGCGGTTTCGATGATTGCCGGCCACGTCATCGACCGCTATGACCGCCGATGGGTGCTGATCGCCAGTGATGCGCTGCGCGCTACGCTCGTGCTCATGCTGCCGCTGGCGTTCCGCGTGTACGGTACCTCCGGTGTGTACGCGGTGGTGCTTGCCGTGGGAACCGCTACTGCGTTCTTTACGCCTGCAAAATCATCGATCATCCCAAGACTCGTCACCACTGAGGCGCTGCCGGCGGCAAACGGTCTCTCGGTCATCAGCAACATCCTCGCGACCCTGATCGGATCATTTATCGGTGTGCATCTCGCGCACGACCTCGGTGTTGATCATGGAAAGCCGCCCACACCGTTCTTCATGATCGATGCTGCCACGTACGTCGTGTCCGCATTTCTCGTGTGGCGCATTGTTGCTGACCTCAGGCCCGGGGGCGGGCAGGAGCAAGCGCCCCGGCGGCGGCTTGCCAGCCTGCGCCGGTTTCTCGCCAGCAACCCGGAAATCTACGGGATGCTCGGTGCGGCAGTGCTGTTCTGGGCTGCCGCGGCAGTCGTCTATTCGGCGATTAACAGCTTCGCCTACGTCCGATTTCATCGGGGGATCACCGGCATCGGTAACATGCAGGCGTCGCTTGGGGTGGGCATGTTGCTTGGGGCCTTTCTCGCCGGACGTGATCACCGGCGGTCGTTTGCGGCCGCTGTGTGGCCGCTCATGCTGGGTACGAGCATCGCGCTGTGGACCCTGGACTATGCGGCCCGCTGGGGTCTTGCGCTTATTTCAGTCGTCGCGGTCGGCGTGTTTGCCGCGTGGCTGATCATTCTGGTGGATACGGAGCTTCAGCGGGCGACGCCGGACGCATTGCGCGGGCGGATCTTCGGCCTGAAACAGCAGCTGACCGCAGTGGCATTCATCATTCCTGGCATAGCGTTCCATTATGACTCCGGCATCGACCATGATCTGCCGCGCCTCTTGCTGGTGTCTCTGTCGGTGCTTGCGCTCGCGGCGCTGGTATTTATGGTCCGCGCCGCGTGGCAGGCCCTGGAACAAGCGCGTCGAGCGGATTGGGGGGCCCCCTGGCTGAACCGCCTGGACGGGCTGAACCGGATACTGTGCAAACGACTCCACGGACTCGAGGTCGAGGGGCTCGCACTGCCTCCGTCGGGTGGATTGCTGCTTGCGGCGAACCACATCTCGGGACTTGACCCAATGATCTTGATTGCCTCCGTGAACCGGCCGCTGAGGTTTCTGATCGCGGAAGACGAGTTTGAACGCTGGTGGCTCAAATGGCTGTTCCGGGCAATGGGATGTATCCCGGTTCGGACCGGGCATTCGCAGCATGTCTTCACGGCTGCAAAAAGGGCGCTGGAGGCAGGGGAGGTCGTGGCGCTATTCCCGGAGGGCGGGATCCACAGGCCTGGCCAGTTCGGCCACCTCAAGCGCGGGGTTGCGCTGATGGCCGAGCAGACAGGTGCCCCGGTATTTGCGGCGCACATCACGGGTGTCCGCGGGGCCGGGCTCAAGATTCCGGCGGTATTCTTGCCCGATCGTGTCCGGGTTCGCGGCTTTCCGGGTCTGCCCTACAGGGATCAGGGGATCACACCGTTCCTAGATGAGATCGCCCGCCGTCTGGATGGCCACGTGCCTTGAAATCTGCCAGATTTTACCCCAGTTAGAGCGTCTCATCCTAAAAGGTGCCACCATGCGCACGGACAAACTCACCAGTGTTTTCCAGCAGGCACTCGCCGATGCCCAGAGCCTTGCCGTGGGGCGCGATCACCAATTCATCGAGCCCATACACTTGCTGATGGCGCTTCTGGATCAGGAGAACGGCACAGCGCCACACCTGCTCGCCAAGGCGGGTGTTAATGTCACTCTATTGCGGACGCGGCTTGCGGAGGCCCTGGATCGGGTGGCCACCGTCGAGGGCAGCGGAGGGGAGGTGCATGTCTCCAATGATCTCGCACGGTTGCTCAACGTGTGTGACAAGCTTGCCCAGAAGCGTAACGATCAGTATGTCTCGAGCGAGCTGTTTCTGCTCGCCGCGGTGGACGACCGTGGCGAGGTGGCGCGTCTTTTGAAGAATGCCGGTGTCTCCAAGGCGACACTTGAGCATGCCGTGGACGAGATGCGCGGGGGCAGCAGCGTCCGTGATCCCGGCGCCGAGGAACAGCGGCGCGCGCTTGAGAAATATGCGGTTGATCTGACACAACGTGCCGAGCAGGGAAAGCTCGATCCCGTGATCGGCCGGGACGACGAGATCCGGCGCGCAATCCAGGTGCTGCAGCGGCGCACCAAGAACAATCCGGTGCTAATCGGTGAACCCGGTGTCGGCAAGACGGCCATCGTCGAGGGTCTCGCGCAACGGATCGTCAACGGCGAGGTACCGGATGGGCTCAAGGGAAAGAGGTTGCTCGCGCTTGACCTTGGGGCCTTGATCGCGGGCGCGAAATTCCGCGGCGAGTTTGAAGAACGCCTGAAGGCGGTATTGACGGAGCTTGCAAAGCAGGAGGGGCAGATCATCCTGTTTATCGACGAACTCCACACCGTGGTGGGGGCCGGCAAGGCAGAGGGCGCCATGGATGCGGGGAACATGTTAAAGCCGGCGCTCGCACGCGGCGAACTGCATGCCATCGGGGCCACCACACTTGATGAATACCGCAAGTATATCGAAAAGGACGCGGCGCTCGAACGTCGGTTCCAGAGAGTGCTGGTGGACGAGCCGACCGTCGAGAATACCATCGCGATCCTGAGAGGTCTCAAGGAGAAATACGAGGTGCATCATGGTGTCGAGATCTCGGATCCGGCGATCGTTGCCGCGGCGACGCTGTCGCACCGCTACATCACCGACCGTCAGCTGCCGGACAAGGCGATTGACCTGATCGATGAAGCAGCGGCGCGGATCCGCGTGGAGATGGATTCCAAGCCGGAGGCGCTCGACCGCCTCGACCGGCGGCTGATCCAGCTCAAGATCGAGCGCGTTGCCTTGAGCCAGGAGACTGACGAGGCGTCGAAGAACCGGCTTGCGACGCTTGATGCCGAGATCGGCAGATTGCAGCGGGAGCACTCGGATCTCGAGGAGATCTGGAAGGCGGAGAAGGCCGCGCTCCAGGGTGAACAGCGCATCAAGGAGGATCTCGACAGGGCGCGGCTTGATATGGAAGCGGCGCGCCGCGCGAGCGACCTCGCGCGCATGTCGGAATTGCAGTATGGCCGGATTCCGGAGCTCGAGAAGCAGTTGTTGCAGGTCGTCGCGCGACGCGGCGGGACCAAGCTCCTCAGCAAGGAGGTCGGCGAGAACGAGATTGCCGAGGTGGTGTCGAAGTGGACCGGCATTCCGGTAGCGAAAATGATGCAGGCCGAGCGCGACAAGCTGATCCGCATGGAAGAGGAGCTGCACCGGCGTGTCATTGACCAGGATGAGGCGGTGCATGCCGTGTCGAATGCGATCAGGCGTTCGCGGGCCGGGTTGTCGGACCCGGGTCGCCCGAACGGATCATTCCTGTTCCTCGGGCCGACCGGGGTAGGCAAGACGGAACTTAGCAAGGCGCTCGCGGGTTTTCTGTTCGACAGCGACGAAGCGATGGTCCGCATCGATATGTCGGAGTTCATGGAAAAACACGCGGTGGCGCGCCTTATCGGGGCGCCCCCAGGCTACGTCGGTTACGAGGAGGGCGGCTACCTGACGGAGGCCGTCCGCAGGCGGCCATATTCAGTGGTATTGCTGGACGAGGTTGAGAAGGCGCATCCCGACGTCTTCAACGTGTTGCTGCAAGTACTCGACGACGGACGTCTGACCGATGGTCAGGGCAGGACCGTTGATTTCCGCAACGCCGTGATTGTCATGACCTCAAATCTTGGTTCGCAGACTATCCAGGATCTTGCTGGTGAAGGAAATTACGAGCGCATGAAAGATGCCGTGATGGAGATCGTCGGCCAGCATTTCCGACCGGAATTCATCAATCGCGTGGACGATATCGTGGTGTTCCATCCGCTCGGACGCGAACAGCTGCACAAGATCGCGTCGCTTCAGTTCGAACATCTCCGGGCGCGTCTTTCGGCCCGTGGGCTTGGTCTTGAACTCAGCGATCACGCACTGGATCGGGTCGCCGAGGCTGGGTTCGATCCCGTCTACGGTGCACGCCCCCTGCGCCGGGCGATACAGCAATTGATCGAGAATCCGCTGGCCGGAGAGATTCTCAAGGGCCGGTTCGTTGCGGGCGACGTGGTGCAGGTCGATTCAGCAGACGAAGGTATCACCTTCCGCAAGAAGGGTGAGCAGCCGGTGCAGCCGGCACGCAAGGGGCCGGCGCGCGGGCATGCCTAAGGTTTTTCAGAGTCGCACGAAGGGAAGACCGGGCGCGGTCGCCGCGCAGAGTCGATGGCGACATACACGATCGTGGCTTGGGCCACCAGGACGCGCTCCTCGCGGTAGTCATCCACGGGCGGTCGGCGGTCCGCAAATACCTCGATGGTGACCGTGATCGAGGTGGTTCCCACGCGTTCGATCGCGGCATAGAAGCTCACGACATCCCCGACAAACACGGGTCGGCGGAAATCAAATCGCCGCACGCCTACCGTGGCCACACGGCCGCGCGCCTCCCGGTAGGCGAGTATGCTGCCGGCAATGTCGGCCTGCGACATGAGCCAGCCGCCGAACACGTCACCGGACACGTTAACATCCCGCGCCATCGGCACCACGCGAAGAACAGGCTCTCCTGGTTCCATAGATACTCCGGTTTCGGTGTCCCGCACGGTCGATGCTTACGGTTCCCGTAGCGTTATCGGGCGCGCGCAATATCCTGCCTTATCGAGCCTCGACAGGAAACCCGGCAGATGCAGAGCGCCCACGGCCACGAAGGCGCGCCGGTGACCGAGGATCGGCAGCAGACGCGCGATCATGCGCCGGTTACGGTCATGCAGCAGACGACGGAAGAAGATGCGGTTTGTCCGCGGATGGTGGGCGTCACGCTCATTAGCCGCATGCACCAGACCACTCAGGCTCTGCGCGCGGTATTGCCGTTCAAGTGCACGCAGCGCTCGGCCATCCGGGTGGGCAAGTGCCTCGCGAAGGAGCGACCTCTGGATTGCCAGCGGCAGTGTGCTCAGTGCATCGATCTGTTCGTCCGTGGATTCGAGGCCAATGACCGGGATATCCCATCGGCGCGCATGCTGCGCCAGCACTTCGTCAAGTACCGGATGGCGCATCGGGGGCACACTGAGCGTGACCAGAAGCGCCCATGGCTGTTCATCGGCGAGCGCAGCGATGGACCATCCCCGGCGTTTGTATTCGTTTTGCGCGCGCGCGTAGAGCTCAGGCCCAATGAGTGATTTGAGACTGCCTCCCGCGGGAAGAAGCATGGCGCGATGCAGGATCGCGATTGCGTGGTGCGTGAGCAATGTCTCCATCACGAACACCGAGGCCTTGCGCAGGATGGGTTCCACGGCAGGGACGACCGAAAGTACATCTGCCCAGTCCAGGTGCATAGTACCGAGAAGATGGCTGTGGGGATCGCCATGCGGACCCTGGATGCTCCAGAAAATCCCCGGACGCGCAAACGATTGCCAGGGCGGGCAGCGTGGCGCGGCGGAGGCGTGGGCTATGCCACTCAGAAGCAACCCGATCAGCATGGTCGCAAGACGCCCGTCACGCCCGGGCGCCCTGCGTGGAGTCTGCGTGTTGACCTTTTCACGGCGCATCGTTCCGGATCATAGCGGAAAGTAGGTCGCGTGGCTTCACTTGCCCCGGGGCGGCGCCGGTCGCTACACTCCCTGCTATTTTTCGGGGAATGTCGCATGCAGTGGCCCAGGAACCGTGACGAATTTCTGGATATCGTTGATCAGACGATCTTTGAGGTCGACGATCTCGTGGCGAGTGCGGCGGACGAGGGCGATGAGGATGACCTTGGCCAGTATGTGCCTGTTTATCAGCAGATCGCCACCCGGTTGCGGGTGTTGAGGCAGGACGTTCTCGATGGACGCCACCGTTTCGCGGACGGAACGGATCTCGAGGTGCTGACGTTCTCCGCCCGGTGGAAGGCCCATATCCCGGTATTCAGTCTTCTTGAGACCCTTAATGCGGCACATCGCCGCGGGGTGGAATAACGATGTCGGGAAACAGTTTCGGGCGGTTATTCACGGTCACCAGCTTCGGGGAGAGCCACGGTCCTGCGCTTGGCTGCATCGTTGACGGTTGTCCGCCCGGGCTTGAGCTCAGTGAAGGGTACCTGCAGGCGGATCTCGACCGGCGCAAGCCCGGACAGTCGCGGCATACGACCCAGCGCCGCGAAGACGATGCAGTGCGGATCCTGTCTGGCGTATTCGAGGGCAGGACCACTGGCACGCCGATTGGTCTCCTGATCGAGAATACGGATGCGCGGAGCAGGGATTATACGAAGATCGCGGACCGCTTCCGTCCCGCGCACGCCGATTATACGTACCACCAGAAGTACGGGTTCAGGGACTACCGCGGTGGCGGGCGTGCCTCGGCGCGGGAGACTGCCATGCGGGTGGCGGCCGGGGCCATTGCCAGAAAATATCTGCGTGAACGTTACGGCGTCGAGGTGCGTGGATATCTCTGCCAGCTCGGACCGGTCAGGATCGGAGCAGTCGACTGGCGCGAGATCGATCAGAATCCGTTCTTCTGTCCAGATGCCTCCAAGGTTCCTGAGCTTGAGGCGTATGTCGATTGCCTGCGTCAGGAGGGTGATTCTGCGGGTGCGCGGATCAACATTCATGCGACCGGCGTGCCACCTGGCTGGGGTGAACCGGTATTCGACCGGCTTGACGCCGATATCGCCCATGCCCTCATGAGCATTAACGCGGTCAAGGGGGTCGAGATCGGCGATGGCTTTGCGAGCGTATCGCAAAAGGGCAGTGAGCATCGCGACGAGATGACCCCGTCCGGTTTTCTCAGTAATCACGCCGGCGGGATACTCGGCGGCATCTCGTCGGGTCAGGAAATCGTCGCGAGCATTGCGCTCAAACCAACCTCGAGCATCAGGATCCCGGGGCGCAGCGTGAATGTGCGCGGCGAGGCAGTGGAGGTCGTGACCACAGGTCGTCACGATCCGTGCGTCGGCATTCGCGCTACGCCGATCGCCGAGGCCATGCTGGCCATCGTGTTGATGGATCACGCGTTGCGGCACCGGGCGCAGAACATGGATGTCAGGGCAAGTGGTCGCATCCCTGTTCCCGGCCAGGGCTGAGCCCAAAAACCCCGTTCGCATCTGAAGGAATGCATCATGCGCCACTGGCGCCTGTCGGGATTCTATTTCTTCTATTTCGCGGCGCTCGGCGCCCTTGTCCCCTACTGGTCGCTGTACCTGAGATCGCTTGGTTTCAGCGACGCACGCATTGGCCTTCTGATGGCGTTACCGCTGATCTCGCGGGTGATCGCCCCCAACGTATGGAGCTGGATCGCCGACGCCCGCGGAGGCAGCGTCACGGTCGTGCGCGTGGCGGCGCTGCTTGCGCTCGTGTGCTACAGCGGCATATTTCTCGGCACGAGCTTCGCCTGGGTCGCGATCATCATGATCGCGTTTACGTTCTTCTGGCATGCGTCACTACCACAGCTCGAGGTGGCCACCCTTACGATCCTGGGCAGGGATTATGGCAAGGTGCGGCTGTGGGGCTCAATCGGGTTTATCTTGGCCGTCGTTGGCCTCGGGTTCTTGCTCGACCATCTCGGCATCCACGCGCTGCTCGTCGCGCTCTTTGCGCTACTCGCGGGCATCGCGCTCTTCAGCCTGTTGATACGCCATCCCGCGATCCAGGAGCCTGTGCCGCTCAAGACCTCGTTCCTCGGAGCGGTCCTGAGGCCCCCCGTGTTCGCCTTTCTTGTCGCCTGCTTCCTGATGCAGGCTTCGCACGCTCCATATTACACGTTCTATTCCATTGATCTTGTCCACCATGGCTACAGCACGACCGAGATTGGTTTCCTCTGGGCCTTCGCCGTGCTGTGTGAGATCGCGATCTTTGTCTTTGGTCGACGGTTGTTTGAGCGGGTAGCACTCACCACGCTCTTTCTGTGGACTTTCTTGGCGGCTGCGGTGCGCTGGCTCCTGATCGGTTTCCTGCCCGACCACCCTGTGGTGCTTGTGGCTGCCCAGGTACTGCATGGTGCAACCTTCGGGCTGTATCACGCGACCGCGGTGCAGATCGCCGCTCATTTCTTCCGGGGGACGCACCGCAATCGCGGCCTGGCGCTGTACGGCAGCGCTGCGGGTGCGGGGGGTGCCATGGGGAGTTTCGCCAGCGGTTACCTGTGGCATCGCGTCGGTCCCCTGGCGACGTTTGGTATCGCTACGCTCCTTGATGTGGCCGGATTCCTGATCGTGTGGTGGCTGCTCAGGCGAGAGACTTCAACCTGAGGCGGTTGCGGAAACGCTCGAAGGGGATAACGTTGCTCACGGTTGGGGCCCGGATGGCCGCTGCGCTCTTGTCTTCCAGAAGCGGCGGCTGCAGCGAGCGCTCAACGCCCTCGCAGAATGCTTCAATGAAGCGGAACACATCAATGTCGGTGTCGTTCGCCTGCAGCACTTCGCGCCGGATCGGCATGACCGCGTCAAGAGTCAATGTGCGCTGCACAGGGTCACCAGTCTTCTGGCAGCGGTTGTGCCGATAGATCTCGTGCGCAAGACGCACGGCAAGGTCATGGTGGAGCGCGCCTGACTCGAAGATCTCACGTAACTGTCGTGCGCGCGGATTAACGGGTAGCTGGTGACACCCGAGCCGCTGCTCAAGAGCCTGCATCAACTGTAGAAAAGTCATGCGGTTTCCCGGATCAGTTCAATCATCTTGTTCGCCGCGTCCGATAATGTGCGTCCGCGACGGGTGACAACACCAAGCTGACGCACGATCGAGATACCTTCAATGTGGACCACTTCAAGCGCGTCGTCAACGAGGGTCAGAGGCAGCGCGCTCCAGCCCAGCCCAATTCCCGCGAGTACCTTGAGGACCTCGAGATGGTTGCTGGTGATGCCGATGTTCCGCTGCGTCGCCGGAAGCGCACGCAGAATGAGGCGGCGTGTGATTGTGCCCGGCGCTGGCAGCAGCGCGGGATAACGGCAAAGCGCCGCTGGCGAGACGGTCGGCCTCTCCGCGAGCTCGTGCCCGCGGTGCACGACCACCGCAAACGGATCGGTCCATACCGTGACCAGTTCGAGCATGCGGGCCGCGTCCGGCAGGGTGATCGCCGCGAATTCGAGCGCCCCCCGCTCAACAGCGGCGCAGCCACTCTCGGAATCCAGGAATTGCAGATCCAGGCGGACCTGGGGATGCCGGTGGTGAAAGCGTTCGAGCGCAGGTGGCAGACGATGCAATCCGACATGATAGCTGGCCCCAAACCGCAACGTGCCACCCAGCGTGCGACGCGCATCTTGCATGCGGTGTCCTATGCTGTCGAGGTCAGAGATCAGCGCACGCGCACGGTCGAGCAGAGCCTCGCCTGCGGGTGTCAGCCGCAGTTGTTTCCCGAGCCGATCGAATACCCTGACCCCAAGCGTCTGCTCCAGCCCATCGACCCGCTTGCTCACCGCTGGCTGGCTGAGATGCAGCTGCGCCCCGGCCCGTGAGAACGAACCCGTGTCCGTGACCGCAACAAACGCACGCAGCCCCTCAATTGATATTCCCATTTGGAATACTCATGATAATAAATATGAATTTGTATTATTTATACCCGATCCGTTATCATCAGTGCAATTGATGCCGACAGGATGCCAAGCCATGCCAGGACAGACGCTGTACGACAAACTTTGGGCGGCGCATGTGGTCCGGGAACAGGAAGACGGCACCTGCCTGATCTATATTGACCGTCATCTGGTCCACGAGGTGACGAGTCCGCAGGCATTTTCTGGGCTGCGGCTCGCTGGCCGGAAACCGTGGCGCGCCGGTGCCAATGTGGCGGTCGTGGACCACAATGTTCCCACGATCGATCGTGCGCACGGGATCGCAGACCCGGTTGCCCGCGTCCAGGTGCAGACACTTGACCGGAACTGCAGGCAATTCGGGATTCTCGAGTTTGGCATGAGTGATCCACGTCAGGGGATTGTCCACGTCATCGGTCCCGAACAGGGATTGGTGCTGCCCGGCATGACCGTCGTATGCGGCGACTCCCATACCTCGACTCTTGGCGCGCTTGGCGCGTTCGCCCAGGGCATTGGCACCTCAGAGGTCGAGCACGTGCTCGCAACCCAGTGTCTGCTGCAGCGCAAGGCGAAGAACATGCGTGTCGAATACTTTGGCGTGATGCCGCGCGGTGTGACGGCCAAGGATCTGGTGCTGGCATGGATTGGCCGTATCGGTACGGCCGGAGCGACGGGACATACCGTCGAATTCTGTGGGGAACCGGTTGTCGGATTGTCGCTGGAGGGCCGCATGACCATGTGCAACATGGCCATTGAGGCGGGTGCGCGTGCTGGTCTTGTCGCGGTCGACGAGAAGACGATCGAGTATGTGCGGGGGCGACCGTTTGCCCCGGCAGGCGCGCTGTGGGAGCGGGCAGCGCAGGAATGGCGACGTCTCCGGACCGATGATGATGCCGTATTCGACCGGACGGTGCGGCTCGACGTCGGTGCGGTTGCCCCGCAGGTGACTTGGGGCACTTCACCCGAGATGGTCCTCCCTATCGACGCGTGTGTTCCGGATCCGGCGCAGGAGCCTGATCCAATCCGGCGTCAGGGGATCATCCGGGCACTTGCATACATGGGGCTTACGCCAGGCACGGCCCTGTCCGATATCTCCATCGACAAGGTATTTATCGGTTCGTGCACCAACGCGCGCATCGAGGATCTGCGCGCCGCGGCCGAAGTCGTGCACGGGCGCCGCGTCGCCTCGCGTGTGAAGCTCGCGATGGTGGTGCCGGGATCGGGGCTCGTGAAGAGCGAGGCCGAGCGCGAGGGCCTCGACCGGATCTTCCGCGATGCGGGATTCGAGTGGCGCGAGCCGGGCTGTTCCATGTGTCTTGCGATGAATGCCGACCGGCTCGAGCCCCGGGAACGCTGTGCCGCGACATCGAACCGCAACTTCGAAGGGCGCCAAGGGCAGGGTGGCCGCACTCATCTCGTGAGTCCGGCAATGGCGGCGGCTGCTGCCATTGCCGGCCATTTTGTCGACATCCGCACTTTTACATAATCAGGAGCCGGTATGCGTGTATTCAGTCAGGTGACCGGTATTGTGGCGCCGCTTGATCGGGCCAACGTCGATACCGACGCGATCATCCCGAAGCAGTTTCTGAAATCGGTGGAGCGTACCGGTTTCGGGCCGAATCTGTTTGACGAGTGGCGGTACCTGGACCGTGGGGAGCCCGGGCAGGACGCACGCGGTCGCACCGAGAACAAGGATTTCCTGCTGAATCGCGCGCCCTACCGGGAGGCAACCATCCTGCTCGCGCGGGACAATTTCGGTTGCGGATCTTCCCGTGAGCACGCGCCTTGGGCGTTGCTCGATTTCGGCTTTCGTGCGGTCATTGCCCCGAGCTTCGCCGACATCTTCTACAGCAATTCACTTAAAAACGGGCTGCTGCCCGTGGTGCTCCCGACGTCCCAGGTGGATGCCCTGTTCGATGCATGCGGACGCGAATTGGGCTTTCAGGTGACTGTGGATCTGCAGGCGCAGACCGTGGGGCCCGTCTCCGGCGCGCATTTCGCGTTTTCGGTCGATCCGTTCCGCCGGCAGTGCCTCCTGCAGGGATTGGACGACATCGATCTCACGCTGCAGTATAAGGAAGACATCCTCGCATACGAGCGCCGGCGGCGGGTTGCCGCCCCGTGGCTATTTCAGTGACCAGGCCGGTTCGCCCGGAAAGGATTGGCGTGCATGACTCGAAAGATCGCGATATTACCCGGCGACGGGATCGGACCTGAGGTAGTTACGGAGGCAGTGAAGGTGCTCAAGGTATTGCAGGAGCGCTACGGCCTCGATGTAGAACTCGAGTACGGGCTGATCGGCGGGGCGGCCTACGACGTCCATGGATATCCCTTGCCGGATACATCGCTTGATCTTGCGAAAGTCGCCGATGCGGTATTGCTTGGGGCCGTGGGAGGCCCAAAATGGGAACAGTTGGACCGCGTGTTACGTCCCGAGAAGGCCCTGCTTGGCCTCAGGTCCGAACTCAAGCTCTTCGCGAACCTGCGGCCGGCGATCCTTTATCCCGATCTCGCTGATGCCTCGACGCTGCGCGCGGATGTGGTCTCGGAGCTTGACATCATGATCGTCCGCGAGCTGACAGGGGATCTCTATTTCGGTGAACCGCGCGGGATCCGGCAGAACAGCGCAGGAGAGCGCGAGGCCTATAACACTATGATCTATTCGGAGTCGGAGATCGAGCGTATCGCGCGCGTGGCGTTTGAGACCGCGCGCAAGAGAAAGCAACGTCTTTGTTCCGTGGACAAGGCGAACGTTCTTGAGGTCAGCCAATTGTGGCGGGAGGTGGTGACACGCGTAGGCAACGAATATCCGGACGTCGCCCTGACCCACATGTACGTTGATAATGCCGCGATGCAGCTGGTCCGTGCCCCCACGCAGTTCGACGTGATCGTGACGGGTAACCTGTTTGGCGACATCCTTTCGGACCAGGCGTCCATGTTGACCGGGTCGATCGGCATGCTGCCCTCGGCATCGCTGGACGAGGACCGCAAGGGGCTTTACGAGCCGATCCACGGGTCGGCGCCCGACATTGCGGGCCAGGGCATTGCAAACCCGCTTGCGACTATCCTGTCAGTGGCGATGTTGCTTCGTTACACCTTTGGTGCACTCGAGCTCGCATCGCGTCTCGAGGGTGCCGTGGCGACTGTCCTTGGAAGCGGTTTGCGCACGCTGGACCTGCATCCCGCTCCCGGGCGACATGTCGGTACCGCCGACATGGGCAATGCCGTGGTCGCCGCGCTGTAGGCCCGCCTTGGTTTTAGATAATCCCCGCCCGTTGATTGCCGTCATCTAAGCAGCTATACCAGAAGGAGATTGGGCCCGTCAGGGGCGCCCCAAAAGAACTGCTGCCGCCCCTTTGGCGCAGCTCCGGTGGATGAGCCTGCGAACTTGTGTGGCAGGGGTATGCGCCGTTTGTAAAGCATGTTTTGTCAGCTATAGTTAGGCGAAGATCATCAAGAAATACCATAACCATTTGCTTAGGCCTTAGACTCATTGAGACTGGGGCTCAAGCCCCCGGAGCCTGATCGATGAGTAAAACTATTTCCACGGCATCCCTGCTTGCCCGTCTAGGCCTCGGCATCGCGTTGCTTGCGCCGATGGCTGCGCGGGCGCTGGAACTCGGTCACTTGGACCTGCATTCGGCGCTGGGGCAACGGCTTAAAGCGGATATTCCGCTCGATTTCAGCAGTCCGCCGGACCTGAAGAGGGTGCGCGTCGGTCTTGCCTCGCAGAACGAGTTTGCCGGCGCGGGACTGGTATGGACCTCGATGCTCGGTCATATCCATTTCCATACTGTCAGGCGTCATGGCGCCTATTTCATCGAGTTGCGCAGCAGCCAGCCGATCACGCAACCGTATCTGCAATTCCTGCTGCGCATCGATTGGCCGGGTGGTCGCCTGCTTAGGGAATACACCGCGTTGCTGGACCCGCCCTACCTTATGAAACGGGAAGAGATTGCAACAGCGAATGCGCCGTCCCGGCAAGTCACAATGCCAGCCGCGGCGCCTGTCGTTTCTCCGGTGGTTGCGCCCACGACAGTCGCCGCCCTGTCGCCGCCTGCGCAAACGCACAGTGCGCCCCTGCCGTTGCTCGGGCCTCCGAATGTCAAGCCACTGGCAGCTGCGGCGACCACCACGCCGACAACGAATCCGCTCGGAAAGAAGGCACCGCGTACGATCGGGCCACTCAAGTCCGGGGAGTCGCTCTGGAGTGTGGCGAGCCAGCTCGCGCCGCGCGAGCAGGCGGGCGTGCCACAGATCGCGCTTGCGCTCTTCCGCGCCAATGGAAGCGCTTTTCTGAGGCACAACATGAATGGCGTGAAGCGCGGGGCCGTGCTCACCGTGCCGTCCGAGGCCGCTGTGCTGTCGATTTCCCGTCGCCAGGCGGTGAAGGCGCTGCAGGTTCAGACAGCCGCATGGGATGCCTACAGGGCACAGATGGCGCGGCATCCGTTGGTTGTGGCTGCGGGTTCGCACCCCTCCGGAGTGGCAAGCGGTCAGGTAGCGTCTGCCGGGGCAGGCGCGCACGCACCCCACGAGCTTTTGAAGATCGTCGGTGCGGGCGCTGCGGGATCCTTGCAGGGGAAGACCGCGCGCGAGGTGCTGAAGCAGGGCACGAGCTCGCTGCAGGGGGCGCTCGTCTCGAGCCAACTCGAGAACGCGCATCTTGCGAAGCAGGTGCAGAAACTGAAGCAGCAGCTCGAGGCCACGAAGCGTCTGCTCACCATTGAAAACCGCGAGCTTGCCCAACTGCAGGTGCAGTTCAAGGGTGGCAAGGTGGCACTTGCGCCGTCGGCGGTGCTGGCACACAAGGCGACGGCAGGTACATTGCCAAAACCGGTGGCGCTGCCGCCGAAACCGGTCGCTGCGGCGCATCCGCCCGCTGTGCGCAAACCGCGGGTCATGGCACCCCCGCCGCCAGTCTCTATGCCCCAGGCGAGCTTGGTTGACGAGGTCATGGCAAGCCCGCTGTTCGTGCCGCTCGCGGGTGTGTTGGCGCTACTGCTCGCCGGTCTTGCACTCTATTACCGTCGCCGCCAACAGTCGATTGCGGAGTTCGAGGAAAGCATCCTGTCAGGACCCGTGTCGGAGGGAGCCTCAGGCACCGAGGACAGCGGCAAGCAGACCGACGTCTCTTTCCTTAGTGATTTCAGCCAGGGCGGTATGGGTAATATCCATACAGACGAGGTGGATCCAATCGCCGAGGCGGAGGTCTATCTCGCGTACGGGCGCGACGAACAGGCCGAGGAGATCCTTAAAGAGGCGATCCAGAAGGATTCAATGCGCCACGAGCTGAGACTGAGACTGCTCGAGATCTACAGTCAGCGCAAGGATGTGGGGGCCTTCGAGACCACGGCGGAGGAGCTTTACGCGGCGCTCGAGGGTAAAGGAGGGCGCATCTGGGCAAGGGCCGAGGAACTTGGACGCAAACTGAGTCCCGACAACCCACTGTTCCGCCGACAGACAGAACAGGAGACCGTCGGGGAGGGTGATACCCCCGAGACAGAGACCGTATCCGCGTCCCCGCTGGATCTTGACACGGCGGTCATGGAGACGGGTATGTCCTCCGGGACCCAGTCCACGGCCCTGGAGACGGATAGTGGGGCCAAAAACGAGGATTCATTCAGCTTTTCGCTCGACATGCCGGCGTTTTCTTCAGGCACTGTGGCGGAGCCTGCCGCGGTCGAGACCCCAGCGCCTGGATCGGCAATCGCGGACCGGGAAACGTCGGTACCCGCTGCCGGGCTGAACGGCCTCGGCCCCGTCACTGCGGAGGATGGCGATATGCCCGCGGGAGGAGCGGAGTTCGATCTCGACTTCATGTCGACATCCCCCCCATCCTCTGAAGGTCTTCCGGTCGACATGCTTAAGGATCTCGGTGTGTCGCCCCCTGCGAGCGGGGACAATCTCGAGTGGGCAGTTAATACCGGTGGCGCGGAGGAGACAGAGGACCGCGACGACGAGGGATCAGGGGGAACGTCTGCCGGTGCCTCCGGGGAAGCGGGCACCAAGCTGGATCTCGCCAAGGCATACATCGACATGGGCGACGCCGAAGGCGCACGAGGGATCCTGAATGAGGTCTTGGCGGAGGGTGACGACCGCCAGAAGGAAGAGGCGCACCGGCTGGTGGCTACGCTTTCGTAGGTGTATTTCTGCTTGGCAAGTACCATTCAGTATCAGGAGATTTTAAGGACAGCGAGGAAGATCTTGTGGTACCTCAGTCCCATATTGCTGAGTGCACCCGCGTTTAGCGCCCAGTTCACGCTCGCGAGCCGGGACTTCACGAACAACGGTTTTGTCTCGAGACGTTACGAATACCGTGGCTTTGGTTGTCATGGACAAAACGTGTCACCTGAGCTCTCATGGACAGGGGTGCCCAGGGGAACAACGACCTTCATTCTCACCGTTTTTGACCGCAGTGCGGTGCGGCTGACCAAAAGCGGCTGGTGGCACTGGGTGGTGTTCAACATCCCGGTCTCCGTGCACAGACTCCCGGAAGATGCGTCATTGCGCGGCCTCCCGCGCGGAGCCGTCGAGGGTAGGACGGACTACGGCAGTATCGGTTACGGGGGGCCCTGTCCGCCGAAGGGAGGCCCCGCGCACCAGTACGTATTTACGCTCTACGCGCTGACGCGCCGCCTGTCTCTGTCTGCGGGGGCCACCGGCGCCGAGGTCACGTATATGGCCCGGCAAGACGCCATTGGAAGGGCGCACCTCGTCGCCCGTTTCAAACGTTGACGTGATCTCGGGGACGCTTGCGGTCCAGCGTCAGGAACGAATAGGGGTAGACGTTCTCACCGTCCGCCGGGTGATCTGCGCGGGATGATTCCCACCACGTGTCGGACGTGAACTCAGGGAAATAGGCGTCCGCCTCCACGTTTGCGTGGATGAGTGTCAGGTACATCCGATCCGCAAGACCTATGGTTTGCGCGTAGAGGCTTGCGCCACCGATCACGAAGACTTCCACGGATGTCCGGGCTGCTGCGAGGGCCGATGCCCAGGAATCCACCACCAGGCAGGGCGCCGGCGGGCGAAATCCGGGGTTTCCGCTGATGATGATCGAGCGGCGCTCCGGCAGTGGCCGTCCCAGGGACTCGAACGTTTTCCGTCCCATGATCACTACACCACCTGTCGTGAGCCGCCGGAAGTGTCTCAGGTCGGCCGGCAGTCTCCAGGGAAGGCGGTTGTCTCTGCCGATGCCACGGTTTTGCGCCATCGCCGCAACCAGACTGATCCTCGGGTGCACCGCATTCACCTGGGAGTCACACCGCAATAGGTGCTGGAATAGGGGGGTGCGGCTCGTAACCCACGATCTCGAAGTCTTCGAAGCGGTAATCGAGGATGGACTGCGGCCGGCGTTTGAGTCTTAACCTGGGCGGAGATTTCGGGACCCGTGCAAGCTGGATACGCGCCTGGTCGAGGTGGTTGCGGTAGAGGTGCAGGTCGCCGATCGAGTGCACAATTTCATGGGCCTCAAGATCGCATTGTTGCGCGACCATGTGAGTGAGCAGCGCTACGCTCGCTACGTTGAACGGCAGTCCAAGGAACACGTCGGCGCTGCGCTGTGTCATCAGGCAGCTCAAGCGTCCCTGTGCCACATAGAACTGATACATGACATGGCACGGCGCGAGCGCCATCTTGCCGCACCGGACGTTCTCCTGCGGACTCCGTCGTTCATCGGGGAGGCTGGAGACATTCCATGCGTTGATAATGTGCCGGCGGCTGTCCGGGTTGCGCTGCAGCCCATCAATGAGCGCCGAGACTTGATCGTAGGTGCGCCCGTCGGGTCCGGCCCAGTGACGCCACTGGGCCCCGTACACCGGGCCGAGATCACCTTCCTCCGACGCCCATTCGTTCCAGATCGTTACGCCATGGTCGACAAGATAACGTGTGTTCGTGCCGCCCTGCAGGAACCAGAGCAGTTCGTGTACGATGGACCGCAAGTGCACCTTCTTCGTGGTGAGGAGCGGGAACCCCTGACGCAGATCGTGACGATACATGCGTCCGAACACCGAGAGTGTGCCCGTACCCGTGCGGTCGCCTTTCTCGACACCGTGGGTCAGTATTTCCTGCAGCAGTTCCAGGTATTGGTGGTCCATGGGGCCCCGGGGCGCTGAAACAGCGAGAGGGAGAGTATAAGGTTCCGCCCCGTACCGGGAAAGCGCGTCGAGGGGGTTGGTTTCGATCCCCGCCCGCGCGATAATGAGCCTATGTCTGTGGTCTTGCTTCTGTCGGCGTCTTGATCGAGGTCCGCGAGAGCCCGCAGCACGGCCGCGGCGTTTTTGCCGTCACGCCGATCCCTAGGGGTACGGTCGTGCTTGAATTCCATGGTCCGCACCTCGCCGCGCATGAGGTGGCACCCGATTCCTATCATCTGCAGATCGACGAGTTCGAATACCTCGGTGCCTCCCATGAGGCAGACGACTATGTGAATCACTCGTGCGATCCAAACTGCGGCATCGGCGAGAATCTGCGCCTGCTCGCGTTGCGGGACATCGTCGCAGGGGAAGAGATCAGCTGGGACTACAGTACGGCCATCGACGAGGCGGGATTTCAGGGATTTCCGTGCCGGTGTGGCGCCAGAACCTGCCGCGGGCTCGTGCGGTCGTTCCGCGACCTGACCGATACCGACCGCCGCCGACTGTGGCCATTCTTGATGCCCTATCTGCGCCGCAAGTATCCCGGCGTCCGCTAGTCACGGTCCACGTTCAGAGCGTTCGCATCCGGTTGATCCGGCCGATTTCGGTCGCTCTTTCGCCGTTCATCGATTTTCGCGGGCAGGTTTGGGTATAATGCGCGCGGGTATCTTACCCGCGCCCTTTTATGGAGAACAACATCATGAAGAAACTGGCAGTTATCGCCGTATCGGCAGCCTTCCTTGGATTGGTTGGCTGTCATCATTCGAGCAGTTCTGGTTCCCAATCTTCTTCGAGCACTCCGTCCGCTGGCACGTCGACGACTGCGCCTTCGGCGAGCAATTCGTCCACGGGCACCCCATCTACGAGCTCAAGTACTAGTGCTCCAAGCAGCGGCACCACCACCAGTGGCACCACCACCAGTGGCAGCAGCACGAGTGACAGCAGCACGAGTGGCGGCACCAGCGGCGGCACCTCGAACACCAAATCAGCGAATTAAACGAGCTACAGCGCGTAGGCGGGGCCGTGCAGTTTCTCGGCGGCTTCCAACGTATTTAACAGCAGGGTGGCCACCGTCATCGGGCCGACACCTCCCGGTACGGGTGTGATCCACCCTGCTGTTTCTTTTGCGGCATCAAAATCCACGTCGCCAGTGAGCGAGCCGTCCGGCTGGCGGTTAATGCCGACGTCAATGACGATCGCCTTATTTCTGATCCAATCGCCTGAGATCAGTCGCGGCTTGCCCACCGCAGCGATAATGATATCTGCTGTTGCGAGCTGACCCTGCAGATCCTTTGTGAACCGGTGGCACGTTGTCACCGTGCACCCGGCCAGCAGCAGTTCGAGCGACATTGGCCGTCCTACATGGTTTGACGCGCCCACCACCACCGCATTTAACCCCAGAAGATTGGCTCCTGTGTGTTCCAGCAGTGTCATAATGCCGCGCGGCGTGCACGGTCGAAGCACTGGCTGGCGTATCGCCAGTCGTCCGATGTTATACGGATGAAACCCGTCCACATCCTTATCCGGCCGGATGGCCTCGATCACGACCTGGGTATTGATGTGGGGGGGCAAGGGAAGCTGCACAAGGATACCATCGACCGCGGGATCGTCGTTGAGCGACTGGATGAGGTCGAGGAGCGTGCGTTCACCCGTGTGCTCAGGAAGATCCTCCGATCGCGACAGCATGCCGGTTTGCGCGCAAGCCCGGCGCTTATTGCGCACATAGACCTGGGATGCCGGATGGTCTCCGATCATGATGACCGCGAGCCCTGGGGGACGACGGCCCTGCCGGACCCGCTCTGTTACCCGCTGCTGGATGTCCTGAACGATGGTGGCAGCGATGGACTTGCCGTCAATAATGCGCGCGGTCATGGGGGGCCGGTATAAACTTAAGTATGAATGATCGCATGGCTGCCGCCCGCAGCATAGGCGCTTACGTGGCGCACCTCCAGATCATGCCGCACGGCTGCCCGCATCCGTCCGAGAAACCGCCCGATGTCGGAGATTGTTATGTGGACGAATCTTATGGGCAATAGCTATGTATGTTTTTGTTTTTCCAACATTTGCCAACACAGAGGTCCCGACCGGATCGATGCGCACAAATCTGCGCTGCCCCGGATTCCCCCCCAGGGGGGCGCGTGTGTTCCGAAACCGAAAAATGGTGGGCCGTGTAGGGGTCGAACCTACGACCTACTGATTAAGAGTCAGCTGCTCTACCAACTGAGCTAACGGCCCGAAGATGCTCGTGTCAGAAAATTGGGGTGAGCGATGGGATTCGAACCCACGACAACCGGAATCACAATCCGGGACTCTAACCAGCTGAGCTACGCTCACCATTGTCTCGTATGGGCTTGGCGCGCCCGACAGGAATCGAACCTGTAACCTACGGCTTAGAAGGCCGTTGCTCTATCCGGTTGAGCTACGGGCGCAACGAGTGCCGCCCTGTTGTTGACCCTTTCGCTCACTTCCCTACACTACGTCTCATAATGATCGGGGTAGAGGGATTTGAACCCCCGACACCCTGCTCCCAAAGCAGGTGCGCTACCAGGCTGCGCTATACCCCGTCCGGAATGCAGCCCCGGCAAGGCCCGAAGGACCGTGTTGAGCCCCGGCGCAAGGCGTTGAAATATACGTGGGCCCATTCGCGCGGTCAATGCCGGCTGGCATCTCTAGTCTCGCCGCCTGATCCGTTGACAAGCCAAACCTTTTCCCGGGATCGTTCCGGGTGTTGGAGCCCAGGTCACGCCAACCCGATTCCGGGGGTTCATCACCCGTTTGCCGAGGCTGGCAGACGTCCCTGCGTCAGGGTGTCACTACTACCGCTGCCGGGTTGTCGGATGTTGGATAGGTGCCGAGCGCGGTCAGCAGACCGTTCGTACCGATCTGGTAAGCATCGACCGTATCGGCCATATAATTGACGACATAGAGGAAGCCGTCCGGTGTGACCGCGAGGTCATGGGGCCCGGAGTTCGCAGGCTCCTGAGTCGTGCCGACGAGTGACAGCGCTCCGCCCGTGTTGATGCGGTAGATCCCGATGTCATTGGAACAGTAGTTTGCCGAGTAAAGAAACTCGGTGTTGCCAACCGAGGTGATGGCGAGCGATTGGGGTGCAAGGCCGGAGGCGAAGGTACCCATGGGGCTCAGAACACCGCCTACACCGATCGAGAAACCGGTGATCGTGTTTCCGGACGGGGTGCCTGGTCCGCACTGGTCACCGATCCGGTCGGTGTTTGCGACATACACGTAGGCCCCGGAAGGATCCACGGCGACGGATCGCGGGTAGGCGCCGCCTGCCGGATAGTCTCCGATGAGCGAGAGCGCCCCGGTTGTACCGCTGATCGCATAGGCTGATATCGTGTCGGTGGGTGTGTAGTTGGCGGCGAAAAGATAGGGTGCGCCCGGATCGCTGGCCAGGGCAAACGCGGGCCCGTTCGCACTCGAGGGTGACTGACCAGGGGTTGATGCCCGCGGCGAAGGGCGATCCGGACACTGGAGACAGGACGGCGGTCTGCGTATCGAACTGAAACGCAGCGACCGTATTTGACGTATAATTCGAGACGAACAGCAGGTTTGGGCCGGCGTCATAGTCAAGACCGGTTGGCTGGGATAGTCCAGGGGCGGCGGCAAAAGGAGCGCAGTCGAGTGGCTGGAGTGTACCTGTCGCATTGACGTTGTAGCGGACCAATGCGTTCGGTGGTTGAGGTTGCACCAGTGCATGAAACCAACGAAGGCGAAGAGGCGGAAGTATTCGTAGACGATGTCCCGCTGGTGCCCGTGTTGAGCGAGCTGCCGCAGCCTGCGAGCGCCGCCGCGCCAAAAAAGGCGACGACGGTCTTGATGAAGCGCATATGAGTCATCGTCCGGATCCTTGAGAATGGCTGGAACGACCCTTTTTAAATCGTTCAGCCCGCTCCTGATATCCGACCTTTAGCGGTCCGGGCGTGGGTAATCGCGAATGTGGCGGAAGTGGTAGACGCGCTGGATTTAGGTTCCAGTGGGGCAACCCGTGGGAGTTCGAGTCTCCCCGTTCGCACCATGAAATAAACGCGTCGCCAAGGCGCGGATGGGCCTCAGGCTTGAGAGGGTCGGCAGCAACCCGGTATCATGATCACTGGCTGTAAGGCTTTGGGCGTGGCCCATCGTCCAGTTCTTCACTCATAGCGTCGTTTGCGAGGCATCATGCAGGTCACTGTGGAATCGACGGGTACGCTCGCGCGGCGGATGACGGTGGCGTTGCCTGCCGAACGTCTTGAGCGCGAGTTTGGCGAGCGCATCAAGACGCTTTCGAGGCGGGTCAAGGTGCCGGGCTTCCGACCGGGGAAGGTGCCTCTCAAGATGATTGAGGCGCAATATGGTCGCGAGGTGCTGGAGGAAGCAACCAGTGAGCTCATCCGTCAGAGTTTCTACGAAGCGGCCGGCAAGGAGGGTCTGAAACCCGCAGGCGGTCCCAATATCGCCACAAAATCCACAGCCCGTGGGCGCGATCTCGAATATACCGCGGAATTCGAAGTGTACCCCGAGATACGGAAGCTTGATCTTGCGGGAATCACGATCGAACGACCGGTGTGCGAGATTGTGGACGAGGACATTGATCGCACGCTTGCGACCATGCAAAAGCAGCGAGTTTCGTGGTTGGATGTTGATCGGGAGTCGCGTGTGGACGATCGGCTCACAATCGATTTTGTCGGGCGGCTTGAGGGTGTTCCGTTTGAGGGCGGGGAGGCGAAGGAGTTCGGCCTGGTCCTGGGCACAGGCCAATTGGTCCCGGGTTTCGAGGAGGGTCTGATTGGCGTGCGGGGCGGGGAACGGCGTGTTCTGCCCGTGACATTCCCGGAGCAGTACCCTGCCACACATCTTGCCGGCCGCCGTGCCGAGTTTGAGGTCGAGGTCAAGAAGGTCCAGGAACCCGTATTGCCTGCGGTGGACGAGGCATTTGTCCGTGCGCTCGGGATTGAGAGCGGGGCGGTTGCGCAGCTGCGCGAGGAGGTCGCTACGGGTCTGCGGCGCGAAGCCGACCAGCGCGTCGCGCGGCTGCTCAAGGATCGGGCATTCAAGGCGCTGCGTGATGCTAACCCGGGCGACGTTCCGAAGGTGCTGATCGAACAGGAGGCGGCGCATCTCATGGAGGTCGCGCGCGCCAATCTGAAACAGCAGGGCGCGTCTGCGGAACGCCTGCCGGAGGAGGTCTCTGTGTTCCGCGAACGCGCACAGGGTCGGGTCGCCCTTGGGATCATTCTGGCCGAGATCGTGCGAACGCGAGGATTGCGGGTCGATCCGGCGCGGGTCCGCAAACGGCTGGATGAGCTCGCTTTTTCGTATGAACATCCCGAGGAGTTTGTGCAATGGCATTATGAACATCCTGACCGTCTCGCCGAGATCGAGTCATCGGTGCTTGAGGATCAGGTGGTCGACCTCCTGCTCAAGTCAGCGGAGGTTCAAGACCGGCCCGTTGCGTTTCGTGAACTGCCCGCCGGCTAGGTCCGGCAAACTGAAGTTTTTAGAGGGAGCAATTTTGTGGATATGACCCCCAAAAGCCTGGGCCTGATTCCGATGGTCATTGAGACCACCGGCCGAGGCGAACGCGCTTACGATATTTATTCCCGGATGCTGAAGGAGCGTCTCGTGTTCCTGGTCGGTCCGGTTGAAGACCATGTGGCCAACGTGGTGGTGGCGCAACTTTTGTTCCTTGAATCGGAGAACCCCGACAAGGATATTCATTTCTATATCAATTCGCCCGGCGGATCTGTTACCGCCGGGCTCGCAATCTATGACACCATGCAGTTCATCAAACCCGATGTCAGCACGGTGTGTGTTGGCCAGGCGGCCAGTATGGGCGCGCTGCTCCTTGCCGGAGGTGCGAAGAACAAGCGATTTTGCCTGCCCCATGCCCGGATGATGCTGCATCAGCCTTCGGGCGGGTTTCAGGGCCAGGCGTCCGACATCGACATCCACGCCAAGGAGATCCTGAGGGTGCGCGAACACCTCAACCAGATCCTGGCCAAACATACGGGTCAGACGATCAAGAAAATCGAGCAGGATACGGAGCGTGATAATTTTATGGATGGGGCCGAGGCCGTGGCTTATGGCCTGGTGGACTCGGTGCACGAGAAACGGAAGTAGCGAAAAGGGTGTGCTAGAATCCCTATTAGATATGGGAATAACGGCGCCAATGCCGGGTCCAAGCTAGGCCAAGAGGCTCAGAATGGCAGACGATAGACACGACGGTAAGGGCGAGAAACTTCTTTATTGCTCCTTTTGCGGAAAGAGCCAGCACGAAGTGCGCAAGCTCATCGCGGGACCCTCGGTATTCGTGTGCGACGAGTGCGTCGAGCTCTGCAATGACATTATTCGCGAAGAAGTGCAGGAGGAGGCGGAAACCCTCATTGCGCGCAATAAGTTTCCCAAGCCGCACGAGATCAAGCAGATACTCGACGAGTACGTCATCGGCCAGACACACGCCAAAAAGGTGTTGTCGGTTGCGGTGTATAATCATTACAAGCGGATTGAGCACCAGGACGCGATCAGCGATGTCGAGCTTTCCAAGAGCAATATCCTGCTCGTCGGGCCCACCGGATCAGGTAAGACCCTGCTTGCTGAGACGCTCGCGCGGCTACTGAATGTCCCGTTTACCATTGCCGACGCCACGACCCTGACCGAGGCTGGTTATGTCGGCGAGGACGTCGAGAACATCATCCAGAAACTGCTGCAGAAATGTGATTATGACGTTGAGAAGGCGCAGACCGGCATTGTGTACATCGACGAGATTGACAAGATCTCGCGCAAGTCGGATAACCCGTCAATTACCCGGGATGTTTCCGGCGAAGGTGTGCAGCAGGCGTTGCTTAAGCTGATTGAGGGCACCGTGGCTTCGGTGCCGCCCCAGGGTGGACGCAAGCACCCACAGCAGGAATTTCTGCAGGTCGATACGCGCAATATCCTGTTTATCTGCGGCGGGGCGTTCTCGGGTCTTGAGAAGGTAATCCAGGACCGTTCCGAGCGCAGCGGCATCGGTTTTGGCGCGGAAATCAAGAGCAAGTCGGACAAGCACCGCATCGGCGATATCCTGCGTACGGCGGAGCCGGAGGATCTGATCAAATACGGGTTGATCCCAGAGTTTGTTGGGCGTCTGCCGGTCGTCGCGGTGCTTGACGAACTCGATCAGGACGCGCTGATCCAGATTCTCACCGAGCCGAAGAATGCCTTGGTCAAGCAGTACCAGAAGTTGCTCAAGCTGGAAAGTGTCGAGCTGGAGATTCGCGACGAGGCCCTGGTCGCGGTGGCCAGACGCGCCATGGACCGGAGAACCGGCGCCCGCGGGTTGCGGTCGATCCTCGAGCAGGCGTTGCTCGACATCATGTTTGACCTGCCGTCGATGGACCGGGTCAAGAAGGTGGTGATCGAAGGCAATGTCGTCAGCGAGGGTGGTAAGCCGATCCTCATCTATTCTGATGAGGAAGATCAGAGCCAGAAGCGGGCGTCCACTCGCCCCTGATGATGCGCGGAGTCCGTCCTTGGGGCCGCGTTGCTGACCCGGGCGCGGTTTGCCCCGCGACATCAGGCGTGGCGGCGCTCTTCCCGCGCGCATGTTTGTTCTGCGCGCTCCCTGTCCCCGTTATAGCCGACACGAGGTATCCATGACGCAGGAGAATGTTTCCCCGAAGATCATTCCCGGCTCCGAACTGACGCTGCCGGTTCTTCCGTTGCGGGACGTCGTCGTGTTTCCGCACATGGTAATCCCCCTGTTCGTCGGGCGGAGAAAGTCCATTCGCGCGCTGGAGCAGGCCATGGAGGGTGGAAAGCAGATCATGCTGGTTGCCCAGAAGAGCGCTTCCGACGACGATCCGGCGCCGCAGGACATCCATGTGATCGGTACGCTTGCAAACATTCTACAGCTGCTCAAGCTCCCGGACGGTACGGTCAAGGTGCTGGTGGAAGGCGAGCAGCGCGCAGCGATACAGCAGTTCGTTGAGACTACGGAGTACTTTTCTGCGGTTGTCGGGTTTCTTGAAGGCCAGGGTGTGGACGACAAGGAGGGCGAAGCCCTTATGCGTTCCGTCCTGAACGAGTTTGACCAGTACGTCAAACTCAATATGAAGATCCCTCCGGAGATACTGACGTCACTCGCAGGGATCGATGATCCGAGCCGGCTTGCCGATACTATTACCGCTCATCTCAGCCTCAAGATCGAGGAAAAACAGCAGATCCTCGAGATGTTGAACGTGAAAGAACGCCTTGAGCATATCCTGTCGGTGATGGAATCCGAGATTGATCTGTTGCAGGTCGAGAAGCGCATCCGCGGGCGTGTGAAGCGCCAGATGGAGAAGAGCCAGCGCGAGTACTACCTTAATGAACAGATGAAGGCGATCCAGAAGGAGCTTGGAGAGCTCGAGGATGTGCCTAACGAGGGGGAGGAGCTTGCCAAAAAAATCAAGCGTGCGGGAATGCCCAAGGAGGCACGCGAGAAAGCCGAGTCGGAGCTCAACAAGCTCAAGATGATGTCGCCGATGGCGGCCGAGGCGACAGTTGTTCGCAATTATATCGACTGGCTTGTCAACGTGCCCTGGAAGAAGCGTACCAAGATCAGAAAGGATCTTGCGCTTGCCGAGAAGATACTTGAAGAAGACCACTACGGTCTCGATAAGGTCAAGGAGCGTATCCTCGAATATCTTGCGGTGCAGCAGCGTGTGAACAAACTCAAAGGCCCGATCCTCTGCCTCGTAGGACCGCCCGGCGTCGGCAAGACATCGCTCGGCCAGTCCGTCGCGCGGGCGACCAACCGCAAGTTCATCCGGATGTCGCTGGGAGGTGTGCGTGACGAGGCCGAGATCCGCGGGCATCGCCGGACCTACATCGGGTCGCTTCCGGGCAAAATCATCCAGAACATGGCCAAGGCGAAGACACGCAATCCGTTGTTCATGCTGGACGAGGTGGACAAGATGGCGATGGACTTCAGGGGGGATCCTTCGTCAGCACTGCTCGAGGTGCTCGACCCGGAACAGAATCACACGTTTAATGACCATTATCTGGAGGTGGATTACGACCTCTCTGATGTCATGTTTCTCGCAACCTCCAACAGCCTGAACATACCGGCACCACTGCTTGACCGCATGGAGGTGATACGGTTGTCCGGATATACGGAAGACGAAAAGATGAACATCGCGCTGCGTTATCTCGTGAAGAAACAGCTTCAGAACAACGGGCTGCGGGCTGACGAGATCCTCATCAGCGAAGGGGCAATCCAGGGGATCATCCGTTATTACACCCGCGAGGCCGGCGTGCGCAACCTCGAGCGGGAGATCGCGAAGATCTGCCGCAAGGTGGCTCGGGAGTTGCTCCTGAATAAGAAGATCACGAAACGTACGATTGCCTCAAAGAATCTGGACAAGTACCTTGGGGTGCAGCGTTTCCGGTACGGTGTTGCGGAAAAGAACAATCAGATCGGGCAGGTGACAGGGCTGGCCTGGACCGAGGTCGGTGGCGAGCTCCTGACCATCGAAAGCGCACTGCTGCCCGGAAAAGGCAAGCTTACCATCACCGGAAAGCTCGGGGATGTCATGCAGGAGTCGATCCAGGCAGCGATGAGTGTCGTCCGGAGTCGTGCGGCATCACTTGGTATCCCGCTTGATTTCTATCAGCGTCACGATTTTCACGTCCATGTGCCCGAGGGGGCTACACCAAAAGATGGTCCCAGTGCGGGAATCGCGATGTGTACAGCCATGGTTTCGGCGCTGACAGGGATTCCAGTGCGGGCGGATGTGGCGATGACCGGCGAGATCACGCTCCGTGGCGAGGTGCTGCCGATCGGTGGTCTCAAAGAGAAACTGCTGGCGGCACACCGCGGTGGTATCAAGACGGTACTTGTGCCAGAGGAGAACCGAAAGGATCTCGTCGAGATCCCGAAGAACATACGTGACTACATTGATGTGCGCCCGGTCCGCTGGATTGACGAGGTGCTTGAGCTCGCCCTTGAGCGGCGACCGACGCCACTGACTCCTGAAAAGGCGGCCGAAACGGAACCCGGTGCTGTCGGTGGAGGTCCCGATGAATCGAACGTCATGACGACCCACTGAATGGTTCCTTGACAACTGCTTGGGCGCGTCGGTATAAAATCAGCCGAGAGCCCTCCACAAAAATTCAAAGGGAGCCAGTGAACGTGAATAAGTCAGAGCTGATTGACAAGGTTGCAGAGGAGGCGGATCTGAGCAAGGCTTCCGCGGCGCGCGCGGTCGAGGCGGTGCTTTCGGCGATTACAACGGCGCTGAGGACGGGTGATGTGGTCAACCTGGTCGGTTTCGGCACGTTTTCGGTGGGCATGCGGCCGCAACGGACTGGACGCAATCCGCGTACAGGAGCAAGCATTATCATTGCCGCGTCCAAAAATCCCCGGTTCAAGGCTGGCAAAGGCCTGAAGGATGCCGTAAACTGATGAGCCTTTCGGGAAACCCTCGGTGAGGGTTTTCAGGGTGCTTAGCTCAGCGGTAGAGCGTCGCCCTTACAAGGCGAATGTCGGGGGTTCGATCCCCTCAGCACCCACCATGCTAGAGGCTCGGGAGTGGTAGTTCAGTTGGTTAGAATACCGGCCTGTCACGCCGGGGGTCGCGGGTTCGAGTCCCGTCCACTCCGCCACTTCTTGTGCGGCACGTCTGCACTGCGGTTCCCTGACCATCCATGCTGAGCACAATCCGGGAAAAGACGCAGGGATGGATCGGGTTTGTCATTCTAGGCAGCATCACAGTCCCGTTTGCCCTTTGGGGCATCAGTTCCTACTTCAGCAGTGATTCCCGCGAAAATGTTGCCAAGGTCGATGGCACTGCCATTTCGATCGCCGCTTACCGCAACGCCCTGCGGGCCGAGCGCACGCAGTATGAACAGGCGTTTGGGCAGCGTGTCAATCCGACCCTATTCAGCAGCCCCGTTTTCAAGAAAGCGGCATTGCAGGCACTCATCAATCGCGATCTGCTGATCCGCGACGCCGAGCGTTCGGGCTATCGCGTGCCGAAAGCGCAGCTTGGCAGCATCATCCGCCATATGGCCCAGTTCCGTCAGAAGGGCCATTTCGATTCGCAGAAATATCGGCAAACGGTGCATGATCTTGGGTATCGCGTAGGCCAGTTCGAAGCGATGATGCGCGAGAACGTGCTCCTGTCCCAGGTCCGCTACGGGATTATTGCGAGTGCTTTTGTAACGCGATCGGATGCCGACAATGTTCTCGGCCTGCTTGCCGAAAAGCGGCAGGTGATGTACGCCGTGTTCACGCCTGCGAAGTTTCCGGTCACTGTGCCAGCCACCAATATCAAACGCTATTACCAGCGACACATCGTGAATTTCACGAAGCCCGAGAAGGTCCGCCTGGACTACGTGCATCTGTCGCCGCGCACGATCAGCCCGCAGATCCAGGTTAGCGAGGCCCGGCTCAAGCGTCTCTATAATCGCCATCGTAACCAGTTCAAGATTCCCGGCGAGCGGCGCGCGAGCCACATCCTGATCGCATTACCCCCACATCCAACAGCCGCCCAGAAGACCCGCGCGCTGAAGACCATCGCGATGATCAAACAGAAGCTCAAGGCCGGCGTGCCCTTCGCAACGCTCGCACGGGAGTACTCTCAGGATCCGGGGTCGGCCCCCAAGGGTGGCAATCTCGGCTTCATACGCCGTGGTGCATTACCAAAGGCGTTCGAAAACGTCCTGTTTTCAATGAAGAAGCTTGGGACGGTAGCGGGCCCCGTGCGTACGCCCTTTGGCTACCATCTGATCGAGCTTACGGGCATCAAGCGCGGCCGCGTCAAGACCTTTGCGCAGGCGCAGGGCGAACTCGAACAGATGGCGAGGCAGCGGATGGCGAGCAAACGGATTCCCCGGCTTGCGGACCGCCTGCGGCGTCTTGTGTATCTGCACTCAAAGAGTCTCGACGCGGCCGCCAAGGCGCTTCAGCTCAAGATCAAAGAGACCGGTTGGGTCTCAGCGACAGGCAATGGCCGCAGCGTTGCAACCAGTGCCGAGGTCATGAAGGTTGTGTTCGGTCCCAGCGTGTTGAATACGGGGCATAACAGCCCGGTGATCCACGTCGGTCCGCGATCCTATGTCGCCGTGCGGGTCGCGGCCCGGCGACCACCGGTGGCGAAGCCTCTTGCGCAGGTGCGTGCGCAGATCGTAAGGCTCCTCAAGGCGCGGCTCGAGGACGCGCGCGCCAAGAAACAGGCCGACGAACTGCTCGCAAGGCTTGAGAAGGGCGCTGTGCCCACGGGAAGCCCGGGGGTCCACTGGCATCACCCGGCCCCGTTCACGCGTGAAGGTAACGCCAAGCTTGATCCCCTGCTCGTGCGAGCGATATTCAAGGCGCCCTGGCCGAAGCAGGGCCACGCGGTCGATGGTGAGGCGACGTTGTCCTCGGGCGCGTACGCGGTATTTGTGCTGAAGCGAGTTATCGCGGGCAAACCTTCGGATGTCGGTGTAGCGGCACGCGACGAGGCGATGCAGATACTGACGAATTATCGTGCTGACGATCTATACAGTGGCTATGTCGCCAATCTCCGCAAGCGGGCGAAGATCAAGATTTATTCGAAGAATCTGTAAAACCCATGCCGACGATATGAAATCCCGCGTCGACATACAGCACCTCCCCCGTAATCCCCGACGCGAGATCCGAGCATAGAAAGGCGCCCGCGTTGCCGACTTCCTCGATCGTGACGTTTCGTCTGAGCGGCGTGTTCTGCTGATAGTGATCCAGGATCCGGCGAAAACTTCCGATTCCCGCCGCAGCAAGTGTCCGGATGGGTCCGGCCGAGATGCTGTTGACCCGGATCCCGCTGGGCCCGAGACTCTGGGCAAGATAGCGCACATTGGCTTCGAGGCTGGCCTTGGCAAGGCCCATGATGTTGTAGTTCGGCATCGCCCGGTTGGCGCCGATATAGGAAAGCGTCAACAACGCCGCACGGTCGCTGAAGAGCGGGCGCGCCGCCTTCGCAAGCGCCGTGAGGCTGTAGACGCTGATCTCATGCGCGGTCTGGAATCCGGCACGGGTCGCGGTGGTAAGGTAGTCGCCCTCAAGCTCTTCCTTGGGGGCAAACGCGACCGAGTGTACGAGAATATCCAGCGCGGACCATGAGTCACGGATACGTGCAAAGACCTCTGTGATCTGCCCGTCGTCGGCCACATCGCAGGGCAGGACGATCGAGGACTCGCAGCCCGCGGCCAGCCGTTCGACGCGTGACCTCAGCTTGTCGTTCTGGTAGGTAAAGGCGATCTCCGCGCCCTCCCGGTGCATCGCCTCGGCAATGCCCGTAGCGATGGAGCGATCGCTTGCGACACCGACGATCAAGGCGCGTTTGCCCGTCAGAAAGCCCATGCATTGCTCCTTTCAGTGGTTGCGGTTAGTGTCTTGCCGAGGCGCATCCGGATAATCCTGCCATAATGAGCCCGGAAGACCGCGCTTGTTCCTTCTTATGAGACGAAGCGCACAGTATACCATCGCCGTTTTGGCAGCCTCCATCGTGATCGGCGGCTGTTCTTCCCCATGGAACGACCCTTATCCCGCGAACCAGGTGCACGGGGACATCGTGTACTCGGCATTCACCGCTCAGCCCAAATACCTTGACCCGGCGCGGGCCTACAGTGCTGACGAATATGTGTTTCTCGGACAGATCTACGAACCCCCGTTTCAGTACCAGTACCTGGATCGCCCCTACCGGCTGGTACCGCTGACTGCGACAACCGTGTCAAAACCCTCTTACCTTGATTCCGCGGGTCACCGGATCGCGGCCGGTGCCCACGCCGCCTACAGCGTTTACGTGATCCACATCCGTCCGGGGATCCGCTATCAGCCGGATCCCTGTTTTGCGCGGACAGCGGACGGCGCATACCGTTATTATCCCTTGCAGCCGGGCGCGCTTAAAGGGCGTTACCGGCTGTCGGATTTTCACCATACGGGGACGCGTGAGCTTACTGCTGCGGACTACGTCTATGAGATCAAGCGGCTCGCCGATCCGCGGCTGCACTCGCCGATCTACGGGTTGATGAGCGGGTATATCGTCGGTTGGAAGCAGTTTGGAAAAACGCTTGCTGCAGTCTACCAGGACCACCGACAAGGCGCCTTCGTCGACCTGCGGCGTTACCCGCTCACCGGTGTCAAAGCGCTCGGGCGTTACACCTACAGCATCACGATCCGCGGTCGGTATCCGCAGTTCCGCTACTGGCTCGCGATGCCGTTTTTCGCGCCGATGCCCTGGGAAGCCGACCGGTTTTTCTCGCAGCCAGGGATGGCCGCGCACAATATCACATTGAACTGGTATCCCGTCGGCACGGGTCCATACATGCTGACGGTCAACAATCCCAACCGGGAGATGGTATTGAAGCGCAATCCCAATTTCCACAAGGAGACCTATCCGCGTCACGGAGGCCCCGGGGACGCAGCCCAAGGGCTGCTGCATGATGCCGGCAAGCGGTTACCGTTTGTCAACGAGGCGGTATTCAGCCTGGAGAAGGAGAGTATCCCGTACTGGAACAAGTTTCTCCAGGGCTACTACGACCGCTCTGGCATCGGTGCCGAGAACTTCGATCAGGTCGTGCGGATTGGCCCTCATGGGCACCCTCGTCTCACCCGGGAGATGCGACGGCGGCACATGAGTCTGAGCGCCCAGGTCCAGACCGCGATCTATTTTTACGGTTTCAATATGCTTGACCCCGTGGTCGGTGGCTATTCAAGGCGGGCGCGTGACCTGAGGAGGGCAATCTCCGTGGCTATCAATATAGAACACGAGATTTCGATTTTCCAGAATGGGCGCGCGGTGCCCGCGCAAGGCCCGATCCCGCCAGGGATATTCGGGTACCGGGAGGGCCAAGCCGGGATCAATCCCTACGTCTATCGCTGGGCGCACGGATTGCCCAGGCGTCGCTCGCTTGCCTACGCGCGCCGTCTGCTTGCAAAAGCAGGCTATCCCAACGGACGCAGTGCCCGTACCGGGCGGCAACTCGTACTTTATTTCGACGCGGTAGCCACGGGCGCCACGGATCAGGAGATGCTTGCCTGGATGCGGAAGCAGTTCGCCAAGCTCAATATCGACCTTGTGGTGCGCGCAACGGACTACAACCGGTTCCAGGACAAGGTGCGTCGCGGCGATGTGCAGATCTTCAGCTGGGGCTGGAATGCCGATTACCCGGATCCCGAGAACTTCCTGTTTCTGCTGTATGGACCGAACAGCAAGATGGCGAGCGGCGGGGAGAATGTCACGAACTACAACGACCCCGCATTCAACCGGCTATTCCTGCAAGTAAAGGATATGGGCAATACGCCAGCGCGGGCGCGTCTCATCGGCAAGATGGTGCGTATCGCGCAGCGTGACGCGCCCTGGGTGTGGGGTTACTATCCCGAGCAATACGTGTTGTCGCAGCCATGGTACTTCAACGCCAAGCCCAGTCTCATGGCGAACAATACCCTGAAGTATATCCGCATCGACCCTAAGCTGCGCGCCCGGCTCCGGCGCCGCTGGAATCCCCCGGTCCTGTGGCCGCTCGCCGTGCTGGGTCTGGTCCTGGGCGCCATTTTTGCCCCGGCCATCCTTGAATACCGGCGCCGGGAACGGAGGCGGCCGTTGTGATCCGGTACATCATCAGGCGCGCGCTGTATGCCATACCGATTTTGTTCGGTGTCAACCTGTTGACCTTTGTGCTGTTCTTTGTTGTTAATTCGCCAAACGATATGGCGCGGTTCCATCTCGGCTTCAAGCGCGTGACGCCTCAGGCAATCGTGCAATGGAAACATGACCATGGTTACGACAAGCCGATGCTGTTCAACGATCGCGCCAAAGGTGTGCAGAAGATCACACAGACGGTGTTTTTTCAGCGGTCCATGAAACTTTTTGTGTTTGACTTTGGCCGCTCAGACGAGGGCCGCGATATCGGTTACGACATACGCCAGCGCATGTGGCCAAGCCTTGCGATAGCGCTGCCCACGTTCGTTATCGGGATTCTTGTCAACATTACCACCGCGCTGTTTCTGGTCTTTTTCAGGTCGACGTATCTTGACTGGCTCGGGCGTCTTGCGCTCGTTGCGATGATGTCGGTATCAAGCCTGTTCTACATCATCGGAGGCCAGTATCTCTTCGGGAAGACGCTGCGTCTTGTGCCGATCTCGGGTTACGCCCCCGGACTGCATGCTTTCAAGTTTGTCGTGCTTCCCGTGGTGATCGGGGTCATCAGCGGGATCGGGGCGAGTGGCCGCCTCTACCGGGCCTTTTTCCTCGAGGAGATCGAAAAGGACTATGTGCGCACTGCGCGCGCCAAAGGGCTGTCGGAGATGTCGGTTCTGTTCCGGCACGTTCTCAAGAACGCGATGATCCCGATCCTGACAAGCGTCGTTGTGGTAGTCCCGTCATTGTTTCTCGGGAGTCTGATCATGGAATCGTTCTTCGGTATACCAGGGCTCGGCGCGTACACCCTGGATGCGATCAATGCGCAGGACTTCGCCACAGTCCGCGCCATGGTGTTCCTCGGCTCATTGTTCTATATCGTCGGGCTCGCGCTCACGGATATTACCTATATGCTTGTCGATCCAAGGATCCGGCTGAAATGAGCGTTCCGATGGTGCTCCCGTTTAAGCTGGTGATGCTTGATACCGATTTCCTGCTCTATGCGCTGTTTGCAGTACTCATCGTGCTGATAACGCGCGTCCGCCGCAACGCTTCGTTACGGCAGACCTGGCGCCGGGTGTTCGAGCGGCCAGGCGCCATGGCAGCCGTGGTGATTCTTGCGGTCTATGCCGCCATCGCGCTGCTTGACTCAGTTCACTTTCGGACTGCGTTGTACGCGCCCGACGGCGCCGTGACGGGTTACTCGCCACAGATCCTGAGTGTGCTGGATATCCTCTGTGCCCCGCTGCGCCTCCACACGGAGCATACCTACTCGGCACCCTTCGCGGAGCATGCCTTGGTCCGCGAGACCGTGATGCGCCCGGGTGGACGGGTGCAGCGCATTTTTCCACGGCTCATCTGGGGCGGGCGCGGTCTTGCAGGCCCTTTTGCCCGGACGCGCGATATCCTCCAGCGTTCGGGTCGTGGCCTTGTCGAGGCGCTCTTGGTCTGGCTCATGCTCCTCTGCGGCGTATGGCTCGTCCGGGAAGGGGGGCGCGACCCGCGCCTGGCTTGGAGGCGGCTATGGCGCGGGGACAGCAAGCTTCCCTGGCGCACCTTCTGGTTAACAACGGGCCTTGTGCTGCTCATCGGCACGGTAGTGGCCAATCTCGCAGTCGAGTACCACGTGCTTGGCACTGACCAGGTCGGGATCGACGTGCTTTACAAGTCCCTGAAGAGCATCAGGACCGGGGTCGTGATCGGCACCGTGGCGACGCTCGTGGCCCTGCCATTCGCCATCGTGCTTGGGATCGCAGCCGGCTATTTCGGCGGTTTTGTAGATGATGCAATCCAGTATCTATATACCACGTTGAGCTCGATTCCCGGGGTGCTGCTGATCGCAGCCGCAGTACTGAGTCTTGACCTGTATCTTGGACAACACGCGCGCGAGTTTCAATCCGTACTGGAACGCGCCGATCTGCGTCTGTTGTTCCTGTGCCTGATTCTTGGCATCACAAGCTGGACGACACTGTGCCGTCTCCTACGCGGTGAGACACTCAAGCTCCGGGAGGCAGAGTTCGTCCAGGCCGCGGTCGCACTCGGCGAGTCCCGCGCGCGCATCCTGCGCCGCCATATCCTGCCGAATGTCATGCATATCGTGCTCATCACACTTGTTCTGGATTTCAGTGGGCTTGTGCTTTCTGAGGCGGTCCTCACGTATGTTGGTGTGGGCGTCGACCCGTCCACCTACAGCTGGGGCAATATGATCAACGGCGCTCGGCTTGAGCTTGCACGAGAACCTGTCGTATGGTGGAACCTTGGGGCGGCGTTCATATTCATGTTCATGCTGGTGCTCGCGGCCAATCTGTTTGCAGACGCGGTCCGCGATGCCTTCGACCCGCGGTTCCACCGGAGCTCGTGATGAGTCATGCGACGGTGCTGGAGGTCGATGGACTGCAAACCGAGTTCGCAGGCCAGGGGTATGTGGTCAATGGGGTATCATTCACCATCGCACGCGGCGAGAGTCTGGTACTGCTCGGGGAATCAGGGTCGGGAAAATCCACAATCGCACTTTCCATCATGCGCCTCATCGCCGAGCCGGCTGGCCGGATCCGGGGGGGACGCGTGGTTTTCGAAGGCACCGATCTTCTGCGGATCGAGGAACAGAGGATGCGTCGGATCCGTGGCCGGGGTATCGCCATGGTGTTTCAGGAACCCCAAAGTGCGCTGAATCCGGTGCTTACAATCGGCACGCAGCTTGGGGAATGCCTGCCGGCAAAAGGGCGCCGGACACGTGGTCTTGGCCTGCTCGATGCTGTCGGATTGCCAGATCCGACATGGGCGTATGGCGCATATCCGCATCAGTTGTCTGGGGGGATGCGGCAGCGTGTCGTGATTGCCATGGCGATCGCGGCGGAACCCGGGTTGCTGATTGCCGATGAGCCGACGAGTGCGCTCGATGTCACGATCCAGGCCCAGATTCTCGAACTCATCAAAGCTGAGCAGAGACGGCGCGACATGGCCGTGCTCTTCGTGACACACGACCTCGGAGTCGCCCATCTGATGGCGGACGAGGTCGCGGTGCTATACCGGGGGACCGTGGTGGAGCAGGCAAGCCGCGCACTCCTGTTTGCCAATCCGCAGCATCCCTATACCCGCGACCTGTTCGCGGCGATACCGTCGCGCGAGAAGCGCGGCGCCTCGCTTGCTGCCCCCGATCGTGTGTACGACATTCAGGAAACTGGCTGTTGCTATGCCGGCCGCTGCCGTGAGGTGCAGAGCCAATGTCGGGTTTGCGAACCAGTGCTTCGGGAAGGGTCTGCCGGCGTGCGTGTGCGCTGTGTGATCGTCGATACGCCGCGTGCCCCGTCACCGGACGGCGTCCGGGAGCCAGATACCGGGGGCGATCCGGCAGGCGGAGATCTGCTCGAGGCTGAAGGATTATGCGTGAATTTTACGGCCGCGGATCGGATCTTCGGACAGAAACGGCAGATCCGGGTCGTGAATGAGGTCTCTCTGCGGATCGGTCGCGGCCGCACGCTCGCTCTGGTCGGCGAATCCGGTAGCGGGAAGACCACGCTTGGCAAGGCAATTACCCGCCTGTTGCCACTCGCGGGCGGGCGGTTGCGGTTCGAGGGCGAGGATATGACGACCGTTCGCGGGGAGGATCTGCGGCGATGGCGGCGCGATATCCAGATGATTTTCCAGGATCCCTACGCTTCGCTCGATCCCCGCATGACGGTCGGGGAGATTGTTGCGGAGGGTCTTCGGGCTCAGCGCATCATGCCCGCGGCCTCCCGGTTTAGCCGCGTGCAGGAGCTGCTTCGTCAGGTCGGCATTGCCGGGGGTTCCATTGACCGCTATCCACATCAGTTCTCGGGGGGTCAGCGACAGCGGATTGCCATTGCCCGGGCGCTTGCCGTGCAACCGAAGCTGATTATCTGCGATGAGCCGACAAGCGCGCTTGATGTCTCCGTCCAGGCGCAGATCCTGAATCTATTGCGTGATCTTCAAAGGGAGGCGGGTCTTAGTTATTTGTTCATTACCCACAACCTCGCGCTTGTTGAGTATCTGGCCCATGACGTGGTGATCCTTTACGCCGGCCGGATCATTGAGCGCGGGTCTGTCGACCAGATCCTGACGAATCCGCGCCATCCCTACACGGTCTCGTTGTTCGCGGCAGTGCCGCGGTTTGACCACCCCCCCTTAGTAAACGTCATGGTAAAAGGGGAGGTGCCCGCGGAGCTGGTGATGGAGGGCTGCCCGTTTCATCCGCGCTGTGGCCGTGCGCTTCCGCATTGCCGGTACGAAAGGCCATTGCTACGCGGGTTCGAGGATGGCCACGAGGCCGCTTGTCACCTGTGATAACCAGGAGAGCCGGGTGGGGGTTTCCTGTGGGGATTTCAGCGTTCTGCGGCGGAAGCGACCCGCGGCGACGTCCAGATCAGTAGTTTCTGCCCGAGCTTGAGTACGTTGCGCACGCCGATGTAATTCCAGCGCGCGAGCTGGCTTACGTAGACGTTGTAGCGCCGCGCGATACTCCAGAGGCTCTCGCCCGCACGCACGCGGTGGACAATCCGCACCCGCTGGTGGTAGCGCACCATCCGCACGTAGGGGTGGATCGTCGCGTGATAATGATGGACTGCCGGACGGGTGTAGTGGGGCACCCTACGTGTGACGATGAGCCGCCTTCCCGAGACCGGGATCAGCAGGTGCTCGCCTACGCGCAGGAAGTTCGTGTGCAGGTGATTGGAGGACCGGATTGCCCATACGGTTACGCCGTAGTGGCGCGCAATCTCATAGAGTGTATCGCCAGGACGCACGAGGTGGCGTGCCCACTGTATCCGGTCCTGAGGTGGCAGGTCCTTGAGTCCCTGGATCACGGCTTCCTTCGCGGATACCGGTACGAGCAGGTGTTTTGGCCCCCCGGGGCCCGTGCTCCAGCGGTTGAACGCGGGATTCATCCGGTGCAATTGGCGCATTGAGACATTTGCGAGCTTGGCCACAACGCCAAGATCAACCGGCGATCTCATCCTGACCTTCACGAAATACGGATCGTTCGGGATCTCGCGCAGCGTGAGACCAAACTTGGCCGGGTCGCGCACGATGTTTACCATGGCCATGAGCTTCGGCACGTACAATTCGGTCTCTCGTGGCAGCGGCAGCTCGCTGTAGGAGGTCGAGAGTCCGAGGGCACGGTTATGCGCGATCGCCTGCATCACCGTGCCCTCGCCTGCGTTATACGCCGCAAGCGCGAGGTCCCAGCTTCCATGGAAGTCTCGATGCAGATTCTGCAGGTAATCAAGTGCGGCGTTTGTCGACGCCAGAACGTCGCGGCGTTCGTCGTACCACCAGTTCCTTTTGAGCCCGTACAGCCGTCCCGTGGACGACGTGAACTGCCACAGCCCGACCGCGCGCGCCCGCGAATAAGCGCTTGGCCTGTAGGCGCTTTCGATCGCAGGCAGGAGCGCGATCTCCATCGGCATGTGGCGTTTCTGCACTTCCTGAACAATCTGATACAGATACAGGTTGGCGCGCTGCAGCATGCGTTCCATGTACTGAGGATTGTCCGCAAACCACTGCTCCTGCTGCGCGACATAGGGCCCCTCCATCGGAGGCAGCCGGAAACCTGCGCGGATGCGTGCCCAAAGATTCGCGTATTGCTGCTGGTGCGGGTTATTTAGGGCGGGGGTGTTGACGGTCGCTGGGTGGGTGGAGGTGCCGTACGCGGTGGCAGTCGACGATGCCCCGCTAGGGGCGAGCGATGCATGCATCAGGGCCGGATTAGTGGCGCAGCCGATCATACTTAGAAGGATTGCGGCTACGCCTGCACCGCGAAATATCCACGACATCGCTTTCATTTTCATATCGATCGACTATAGGAGATGGACGAGTCCGTCGTCAATGGTTTTTATCCTTTGAAATCATCCTTCCAGCGCCGTAGTGTACCGAATGTAGCCGCCGGGGTATCGGACTTATGTCCAGAGTGCTTCGCGGCGGCATTCCGAATCCCAGGTTCGCGCACTCTGAGAAACGGGTTTAGCCGCTGTTCAAGGCCGATGGTCGAGGGCAGCGAAGGCTCATTCTGCGCTCTTTGGCGGCTGATCTTATGATGATAGTCGATCAGATCGGGGTTATGTGGTTCGATCGTCAGCGCAAACCGGAGATTCGTCAGTGTGTATTCATGGCCGCAGTAGACCTTGAGGTGTGGCGGGAGTGCCGCGAGCTTTTCAAGCGATTCAAAGAGCTGGGCAGGCGTGCCCTCGAACGCCCGCCCACACCCGATAGAGAACAGTGTGTCGCCCGAAAACAACCGTTCATCGTCAAAGAAGGCAATATGGCCGGCGGTGTGCCCGGGGATGTCAAGTATCCGGAACGGGACCGGGAAGCCTTCTACCCGAATCTCATCGGCCTCGGACACGGGGTCTGTCATGCCGGGGATGGGTTCCCGCGCAGGTCCGTATACCGGCACGGCGGCGTCCTGTACGAGCCCCGCAATGCCGCCGCTGTGGTCCCAGTGATGGTGTGTGCAGAACACCGCAGCCATCTTCAGCCCCCGCTCCTTAAGCGCCTTCCGGGGTGGATCCGCGTCGCCGGGGTCAACCACGATCGCCGAGCGTCCGGTGGGATCAAGGATGAGCCAGATATAGTTGTCGCGAAACGCGGGGACGTGTAAAACAGAAGTCATGCGCAAAGTGTGGGAGCAGCCCAGCGAGAGGTCAATACCGCAAGAGGAGGTCCGCGTGCTTCGGCGGGCGGTGAACTCGTGGTTTGAGCAGCCGCTTGGCCGGTCCGTGCAGGCAGTGGAGGCAAACCGGCTGCGCAGCGTCCTGCCTCCGTATTACGGTCGCCTCGCGGTGCAGCTGGGCTCGATCGGCAGCATGGATCTCCTGGGGTCGAGTTCCATGCCGACGCGGGCCCTGCTCGACCTCTCCGATGAGCCCCGGAAACCGGACGTCTACGGATGTGCGGAAGCACTCCCGTTTGACGCGCGCAGCATCGACCTGGTGTTGCTGCCCCATACGCTGGATTTTTCGGCGCAGCCGCATCAGGTGCTTCGCGAGACCTACCGAGTGCTTGCGCCAGAAGGGCATGCCGTGATCCTCGGATTCAACCCGATGAGCCTTTGGGGCGCCCAGAAGCTGCTATCCCTCGGGCGCGTGGTGCCATGGTCGGGTCAGTTCATCCGTCTCATACGTATCCGGGACTGGCTCGCGCTCCTCGATTTCGAGTGGGTGGCCGGCCATATGATCTATTACCGCCCCCCATTGCGGCATGAAAGGTTGATGGAGCGCCTCCATTTTCTCGAGGCCATCGGCGATCGCTGGTGGCCGCTCGGTGCCGCAGTCTATCTCATTGTCGCCAAGAAGCGGGTGGCGGGCATGACCGCGATTCGGCCAGCATGGAAGACACGGTCACGGCGGACCGCGGGGCTGCGCTATCCGGTGGGCATCCGGCGTGGGTGATATCGTCGAGATTTACACCGATGGTGCCTGCCGGGGGAACCCGGGGCCGGGGGGGTGGGGTGCGTTGCTGCGTGTGGGACGAAACGAGCGGGAGCTGTACGGTGCCGAGAGCCTGACCACGAACAACCGCATGGAACTGACGGCTGCGGTCGAGGCGTTGTTGGCGCTCAAGCGGCCGTGTCGCATCGTTCTGACGACCGATTCGGAATACCTGAGGCGCGGCATTACCGAGTGGCTTCCCGCCTGGAAACGTCGCGGCTGGAAGACCGCCGACAAGAAGCCGGTCAAGAATATCGATCTGTGGCAGCGGCTCGAGACCGCCCAAGGCCGGCACGAGGTGCAATGGATGTGGGTCAGGGGCCATACGGGACATATTGAAAATGAGCGTGCGGACGCGCTGGCTAATCGCGCCATCGATGAACTGCTGACGAACACGACCGGAGGGGGACGACATGCGGCAGATCGTGCTGGATACCGAGACGACGGGTCTTGAGGCGCACCAGGGCCATCGCATCATCGAAATCGGCTGCATCGAGATCGTCAACCGGCGGTTAACCGGCAGGAACTATCATCAATTTCTTAACCCGGACCGCGAGATCGACGCGGGTGCCATGGACGTGCACGGCCTCACCCTGGAAAGCCTGACTGATAAGCCACGATTCCATGAGATCGTGGAGGAGTTTCTCGCATTCATCAAGGGCGCTGAACTTATCATTCACAACGCGCCTTTCGACACCGGTTTTATCAATCAGGAGCTTGGTCTGCTGGAACGCCTTGGGCAACCGGCGTCGGTGCGTGTGCTTGATGGACATTGCACGGTCCTGGATACCTTGGTGCTTGCGCGAGAGATACATCCCGGGCAGAAGAACAGCCTGAGTGCCCTATGCAAGCGCTACGGTATCGACGATTCCCATCGGGCGCTGCATGGCGCCCTGCTCGACGCACAGATTCTCGCCGAGGTTTATCTCGCGATGACGGGTGGCCAGGCCGCCCTGTTCGGAGATATGCCGGAAAAGCTGGGGCCCGTGAGTCCTTTACGGGAGCGCGGGTGGCAGCCAACAGCGCCGTTGCCCGTGGTGCGTGCGAGCGCTGAGGAGCAGGCATGTCACGACCGCTGGATAACCGAGCTTGACGAGCGTAGCGGGGGGCGCTGCCTGTGGAAACACCTTTCCATGGATACTGAATAACAGGGGCGCGGGGAGCGGCGGGAGACGATAGCGGGGGTCGCGGCCGGTGGCGGAAGATGTCCAGGACCCGGTCGGCGGCCTGGATTGATGCGGCGTCCATGGTGCTGAGGTGGTTCGCTGCGGGGGTGCTGCCGTGCTCCTGAGCCGCATCCCGCCATTCTGACCGGTTATGGCCATGACATGACCGCGAGCCAGCGCAGGTAGACGCGGGCGACCCTCGTGATTCAAGGGTTATAAATGCCAAGGTGCTGGATCCTTATCCCCGTTTTCAGATCCCTGTAGCCCGTTTGGATCATTTCTGTTAGACTCTACCCACGCTCGCAGCAAAAGGGCGACTTCGCGGTCAATCCTATCGGTTCACCTCGAAAAACTTTTACAACAGCGCTTGGGCAGTCCGGCAGTCGGAAATCTCGGGCCATTCTGGAGTCTCTTTATCTTATGTCATTTTCTGATCTCGGCTTGTGCGCCGAGTTGCTCAAAGCCGTTGCTGAGAAGGGCTACGACGAACCTACTGCGATACAGCGCAGCGCAATCCCGGCTATTCTCGAGGGTCGTGATGTCATGGGGGTAGCCCAAACCGGAACTGGCAAGACCGCCGGTTTCACCTTGCCGTTGCTGCAGCGTCTCGGAGGCCGGGTCGCGCATGGGGGCGGCGTGCGGCACGTCCGCGCGCTCATACTGACACCTACCCGCGAGTTGTGCGCCCAGGTGCGCGAAAGCGTCTCCGTTTATGGGAAGTTTCTTCCTTTGAAACATACCGGGGTTTTCGGTGGTGTTGGCATGGGGTCCCAAATTGCCACGTTGCGCCGCGGTGTGGATATCCTGGTCGCGACACCTGGCCGTCTCCTTGATCACATCGGTCAGAGGACAGTCGATTTATCCGAGGTCGAGATCCTGGTTCTTGATGAAGCCGACCGGATGCTGGACATGGGCTTTATTCCGGACGTGCGCCGGATTCTGTCGGTATTGCCGGTTCGGCGGCAGAACCTGCTGTTCTCCGCCACATTCTCTCCGGAGATCCGCAAACTCGTCGCCGGGTTCCTGACAAACCCTGCGGTGTTCGAGACACCCAGGCGCGATACGGGTGCGGAGCTCGTGGCGCAGGTTGCGCATCCCGTGGAGCGTGACCGGAAACGCGCGCTGCTCTCGTTTCTCATAAAATCCGGCGACTGGGCTCAGGTGCTTGTATTTACGCGCACAAAGCACGGTGCGGACCGGCTTGCGCACCAGCTTGTGCAGGATGGCATCAATTCAGTTGCTATGCACGGCAACAAGACCCAGGCAGCCCGCACGCGGGCCTTGAGGGACTTCAAGCAGGGCGCGGTGCGCGTATTGGTCGCTACCGACATCGCCGCGCGGGGTATCGACATTGATCAGTTGCCGCACGTCGTCAACTTCGAGCTACCGCATGTGGCGGAGGATTATGTGCACCGGATCGGCCGGACCGGACGGGCGGGTAACGCGGGACACGCGCTCTCACTCGTGTCTGCCGAAGAGCGAACACTGCTGAGTGGCATCGAGCGGCTGCTCAAGCGCGTTATTGCCAGGGAGATTATCCCCGGTTTCGAGTCATCTGCTCCGGCACGGATCGCACCGACTTCTGCCCTTGGGGGCCGTCACGTTGCCCGCGTCACTGACCAGCCCCACCGTAGCAGACCAGCGGGGGTGCATCATCGACCACAGGGTGGCAATAATGGCAATACCCGGAGCAAGGGGGGCAATCGCCCCGGGTCGGCGAGCGATACCTACGTGCGTCGGGCTAGCAGGTAACATCGCGCGGTGCGCTCGCATCATGCGAGCGCACTGTATCGGTACTGTCGCCGGGTGCCCACCGTCCTACACCGGCGACAGACGCCCCTGTGGCCGGTTTACATCCCCCCACGACGTTGCAGGGTGACGAGCCGTTGCCCCGGGACCCTGACGCAAACGCCATACCCAGATCTGCCCCACGCGGGCCGGTACGGAAGTGCGGGATCTCTGAATATCCCGGACACCGGTGAGATGCCCGGGATTTCATTGCCGGAAACAACCCCCCGTTTATTCCGAAGACTGGTACGCGCCGATATCGTAAGGGCCGCTCGCCGGGCGTGGCACGCCGTTGAAGTCATGCAATACGGAGGGCAGGGATACCCCGGCGTTGATCGCGGGACTGTTTGCGCTCAGTGTCAGGGTTGTGAGGTTCGCATACAGCGGATTAGCGACGATGGTGTACTTATCCATGCCAGTTGCCTGCTGCCAGCTCGTGAAGTCCATCCTATAGATGTTCTGGTCATCCCATTCGAAAGTCACCCCGTTCGGATTGTAATAAATGTTGCGATCGATATGGAGTGTCGCGTAGTTGGTCATTGCGTCGTGCGCAATGACCTCCATCGGCCGTGCCGTCAGGTCATAGATCACATTGTTGCGAACATACATGTTGGTGCCCGCCTGGCCGAGCGCCGATTCGTTTGAGATCATGATGGCGCCGTGACGGGCAATAGCGGTGTTGTAACAGGAATTGTTATAGATCTCAGCGTCATAAGATGATGATTCTGCCAGGCA
>JAJYDT010000115.1 GCA_021777335.1 Pseudomonadota bacterium
CCGGCAATGACGTGGAAATATCCATTCCCCTGACGCACCAGGAAATCGCGAACATGGCTGGCACGACTCGGCAGACGGTGACGAGCGTCCTCACCGATCTTAGAAGGCGGAACATCGTCAGCCTGGAGAATCAGCATATTTGTGTCCGGTACGACCTGCTGGAGAAGATGATCGGCGATCACGCCGCTGCCGCTCCGACGGCGCGCTTTGGAATCGACTCAGGGCCGTAGGAAAGAGGTTGTCCCTGGCATCCGGTTTGCCGAAAGGGCAAGGGGAAAGCGGATCGGGCTTAGAAACAGATTGGGGTTACGCACAGGCCAGCGCTCCAACCCCTGCAGCGCTGCTTCAGCAGCGCTGCCTGGCAGGGAGTTCTTTATCATGCCGCAGAGTCAGACGGATAGGGAACCGTCCACACAGGTCACGGCATGGCCGCCCAGCCAAATGGTGCCGTCGGTCTCATACTCTACGGCTATATGACCATCACGACCCAGGCAGCGGCCCTGCGATGCAACATAGCCCGAGACAGTGAGCACGCGGTGCTGGCGAATCAGCGCAGCCACACAGCCGTTGCCACTGCCGCATACCGGGTCTTCCAGAACCCCACAGGCCGGCGCAAACGATCGCACTTCGACCGCGTCGGCGCTGCCCGTCGCGTGCAGACCGAACACCGTAATACCGACGTAATTGGCATTTCCAAGCGCCGTCATCAAAGCCATGTTCGGCGAAAGCGCCAGCACGCGCTCCGCCGAGGCGAGCTGCAATGTGTACCAGACGGGACCCACATCGACCAGGGCGCTCAGCAGAATCTCATCGGCAGTCAGCCCGAGGGCTGTGGCCGCTGCGGCGAGCTGTGCAGCATCGGGTGCGGTGAGTTCCGGTATTGGTAAGGCAAAAAAGAGGCGTGGCCCTGCCAGCCTTATCGCAATCAGGCCCTTGCCGCACTCCTGAACCAGCCGCCCGGGGGTCTTCGGATTCAGCCCGTGCTGCAGTACAGCCCACGCGCTCCCTATAGTGGGATGACCTGCGAACGGCAGCTCTCTTGTGGGCGTGAAGATGCGTAGACGATAGTCCGCATCGGCGTGCGTGGATAAGCACACGAACGTGGTTTCTGACAGATGGGTCCAGGCCGCGATGGACTGCATCTGCGAGGTGGTCAGATTGTTCCCATCCAGAACCACCGCAACCGGATTGCCGCGGAAGGGCACAGCCGTGAAGACGTCCACTTGCTTGAACGGAACGGACTGGGTATGTGCGCTGTTCATTAGACGGCCTCGGGTGATTGGCGTACCGACACGATCCGGTCATTGTACCCGCACGGTGTGCGATGGTGCGCTGTCCCGATCATTACCTTGTCAGCAATTGCCTGGCAATGGCCATTGGCTTTCTCCGGGCTATGTTGCCGTGAGCGGTTAGATCCAGAGATTGCAACGGCCCGTCGCAGCGTTACTTCAGCTGCGCGGACTCCGCAGGAAGCCCGTTTTGCGCGCGAAAACGTGCATCGCCGCGAATCTGTAAGGGTGCATCGACATACAGGTGTCATCGATCAAACGGCTATGGTGGATGAATATGTTCTGATAGATTCAACGAACCGGTGCCGCGGATCCGAGGCATGATGATCAGGCATCAGGATGGGAGGCGAGGGAACATCAATGAAAACCATAGGCCTGATCGGCGGCATGAGCTGGGAGTCGACCGTTCCGTACTATCGCGTGATCAATGAAGCCGTCAAGAAGCGACTGGGAGGCCTGCATTCGGCCAAGATCGTTCTTTATAGCGTAGATTTTCACGAGATCGAGCATCTGCAGAGGTCCGGGAACTGGACCGAGGCGGGTCGCGTGCTGGCGCAGGCCGCAGTTGCCCTGCAAGCCGCGGGCGCGGAGTTTCTGGTGCTCTGCACGAACACGATGCATAAGGTAGCGGACGCCATTGAAGGCGTTGTCGCCATTCCCCTGTTGCACATCGCCGATGCGACGGCAGAGGCAATCCAGTGCCGGAACTTGGCAACCGTTGGTCTGCTCGGAACCCGGTTCACTATGGAAGAGAACTTCTATATGGACAGGCTCAAGGAACGACACGGGATCAATGTCATTGTTCCAGACACGGCGGATCGTGAATTTGTGCATCGCGTCATTTATGACGAGCTGTGTTTAGGAAAGGTGTGCGATACATCGCGTACCGAGTACCGGCGGATCATGCAGAGGCTGGTTGACCGCGGAGCCCAAGGCGTGATCTTGGGGTGCACCGAGCTTTCGTTGCTCGTCGGCTCCGGGGACGTGCCGGCTCCGGTCTTCGACACCGCAAGCATTCATGCCCACAGCGCGGTGGAGTGGGCGCTGCAGGACCCTGCGCAAACCCACTTGCCGGACAGATGAATCGGGAAGGGAAGAAATTTTGGTGTTCCGGAAATCGCGGCGCGCAGCCGGCGTGCGATTTTCGATTATCGCTGACCGTGCTGGCTGGCAACATGCTGAATACTGCTACATGCGCAATCATTGCTTTCCCGTCCGAGGCAGTCGACTGCTGTGACTGCTCAATCTAAGCATAGGCAGGGATCCGAAAAGTAGGGCATGAGGGTTTTGATAGGCACAGTGCATGTTCCGTGCTGGATTTTTTGAGCAAATCTGCTTGCTCATTCAATATCTTGCTGTTTAAAAACGTTTTGTGAAACGGAGAGATCAGTCGAAACACAAATGACCGGATCAGATTCTGGCGCAAATCCACAAATATACCGACAAATTGGCCTATATTAACCTTAGGCACAAAAGGAGCTAGAAAATGAAGAAACAAATAAGTCGATTGTCTCCTCATCAAAATGGAAAAATTGCCGGTATTCTCCTGGCTGTCACTTCGCTTGTGTTCGTGGTGCCCATGGCGTTGGCGATGTTTTTTGCCGCACCAGCCGTTGACCAATACGGTAACCCCACAACTTTTCCAAAGTTTCTTGTAATCCTGTTTCCAATTCTCTATTTAGTTGTTGGCTATCTGTTTATGGTAATTTGGAGCGTGGCGTACAATTTTCTCTTTAAGTACATCGGTGGATTTGAGTTCGAAGTAAATGACGTAGAGGAATAATATGTCGTATCGAGCACATATAAAAGGTCAAAGGGGGGGGGTGGCATGACCCGGGCGCTGTGCTGACCGACATGCGGAATGTCCAGCGCAGGCTATGAAAATCGGTGGCGCAATGGAACCCGCCAATGGGTAGTGCGCTTCACGCGCTGGTACAACTGCGCACATATTCTCAAGGAAGAACTTCTTCCGCTTACGGAACTGGCTGATTGCAAAGGCTGGCCGGACCGCGCTTGCTTCCGTTGGAATCCCGGCGCGCCGGCCGATTTCGAGGGCCAAGTCGATGGGGAGGCGTTCGGGATTCAGTGCACTACGGCCTATCCTGAATGGCCAAACGCTGTGGGCAAATCGGCTGGAGCTACACCGTCTCAATTCCGGCGCGCCGACATTTGGTGGCGGTCAGCCATCGAAGCCGACGGTGCGGACCAACTCGGTCAATCTCCAGGCTTGGCGGGATGGCATAGGCTCGGCGCTAAACGCGAAGTTGGATCCAAAGTGCTGTCAACGCCGTCCCCGGAGAATAGGTGACATTTTTACCCGGCGGAAAGTGGACAAATCAGATTGGCATTGACACCATTTCGCATGTCGGTGACGCCGGCCGCGGGCCACACACACGTGCCGGCAGGCAAGCCGATCATCCGTTTCTCGGGGGCGGTATCTACCGCCAGGGCCGATCGACCGCGGTATCGTCGATGTGGCTTGATCCCGATGGGTGTCTGGTGCGGTTCATTGGCAACCACGTCACGAGAGAAAACGGGCGCGATCGACGGCTGCTCAAGGTGTAAGCCGTGATGAACGATGAGGCAAGTTTTATGTAGAATCACCTCAGGCGACGGCGTCGCCTTGAAACGTGTTGTCTCCCAGACAAGCGCCGGCTAAGGGGCGTCGCGTTTCACGAGGGGCCGGCGCACAATTACTTCAATGCCTTGCCCCGAGATAGTGAGCCACAAACGTTGCGCCGACATCCGCTTCGCTTTGTCCGGCGCGTAGCGTAGGAGACAGACTTGCATGGTGCCTGCAGCCCATTCGCTCAACACCAGTCCATTGCTCGCCGCCGCCGGACTGGGTTCTGGATCCACGGCCGGAATAGTGTGGTCTATCCTGTTCGGCCTCATTGGCAGCGTCTATTTTTTTTACGGCAAGAAGCAAAAGCGCTTTGCCACGCTGTTCTCCGGCGTTGCCTTGATGGCCTATACGTTCATGGTCTCGAACACCTACGCCATCTTCTTGATGGGCATTGGGTTGATGGCAGTTCCGTACTTCCTAGATTTCTGACTGATCATCGGCCCAACGTGGGGCTTCGGGATCGCGGCGTGCTGGGGCACGCGCTCAAGCGCTCGGTGTGCGTCACCCGTGCTGCGGGAGCTGCCTCCTCAAACATTCGTGCGGTTATCCCTATGTCTTCGAAACCCCGCCCCCGCGCTCAAGCCGCAAGATGTGCCGCTACCGCACCGTGTCGCACCCGTATGGACCGTCGCGTGGCCTGGATCCATCCGGTCAGGCGAAGGCAAGAAAGGCGATCCCGGTCCCCCTCAATGCGGCATAGTGACGCCTATTCCGATATCGGAATAGGCGTCATACCTGGGCGAGCTGGCACGTGCAGCAAGGGACGCCGTTGCACGTCCTTCAGGAGCTGGGGTCGTGGGAGTCGGTGGAGATGGTGCGGTGCTACGTGCATCTCACTAGCGATCACGCGGAGCGCCTGCCGCGACTGTAGGCTGTCGTGACGCAAGGCCCGGGGCACAAATCTGGCACAACCGGGTTTGTAGAGCAAAGCACGGAGGTGGTAAGTGCTTGATTAGATGGCTCCCCGGGACGGACTCGAACCGCCGACCCGGTGATTAACAGTCACCTGCTCTACCGACTGAGCTACCGGGGAACAGAAGGGTGGCTATGCTACTGTCGGCTACCGGCTTGGTCAAGCTGCATTGGAGGGCCGCGTGCCCAAGGCCCGGGCTGACCCTTCCAAGTCGCCTCGTCAGTTGCGATCGGACACGACTAACCTTCCGTTCGGCCGAGAAGTTTCTCGAGACGGTCAAGAGCCATATCGAGGTTTTCCATGCTTGTGGCATAAGACAGCCGCAAATGACCTTCGGCGCCGAAGGCTGAACCGGGAACCAGCGCCACACCAATCTCGTTGAGGA
>JAJYDT010000116.1 GCA_021777335.1 Pseudomonadota bacterium
GTATGCATCGAGCTTCTACGGCCCGTTCCGCGAGGCGGTGGGCTCCGCCGCGAATCTTGCAGGCGGGAACAAGTACAGTTACCAGATGGACGTCGGGAACAGCGACGAGGCGCTGCGCGAGGTCGCGTTGGACCTGGAAGAGGGCGCTGACATGGTGATGGTCAAACCCGGCCTGCCTTACCTAGATATCGTACGGCGTATCAAGGACGCTTATGGTGCCCCGACTTTCGTCTACCAGGTGAGCGGCGAATATGCAATGCTCATGGCGGCAGCTCAGAACGGATGGCTGGATGAGCGCGCCGCCGCCATAGAATCACTTGTCGCGTTCAAACGCGCAGGAGCGGACGCGATTCTGACCTATTTCGCATCCCGTGTTGCCGGCTGGCTGCGTAGGGACTGAGCAATACGCCCCGGTTCTGCTGTTGGACAAGAGGCGTCTGACTGGATCCGGGGCCCGGGAGGGCCGCATAAGCTGCTGCCGGGTTTGAGGGCATGTCGATAAGTCCGACGTGTTCCGGTTGTTAACCCCAAAGGAAATCATCAGGGCGCCACGCGGAACCGCCGCATGCGAACGATTCCGATGGCGTCGTGCATGTTGATTATCTGTACCAAGTCTGTTCCATCTGATGGAACATCCAGGGGGAATCGAGAAGCCCTCGGGGCATAACGTGCTGTTGATTGAAGCGGTCCGGGCATATCTGCCGGGATTACTTAAAGACCTATTTTCCGGTTCAGATACCCGCATACCACGCGTATCCCTGGTCTTCCCAATAGCCGCCGTGGCCGCCTCCGAAGCGCCGATAGTCATCGACCACCTGAATGTGCATCAGGTATTTAGGCATCTTGTAGCCGAGCTGGCGTTCGACACGCAGTCGCAAAGGCGCACCGTTTGCAACCGGCAGCGGCTGACCGTTGAGTCGATAGGCGAGAATTGTCTGTGGATGCATCGCCATGGAAAGATCCAGACTCTCGTAGTAGAAGTTGCCGCCGTCCATGGGGTCGGCACAGAAAAACATGACATAGCGTGCTCCCGGTGCAAGTTCTGCCAGATCCAGCACGTGATGCAACGGCACGCCGGTCCACTCGCCGATACAGCTCCAGCCTTCTACGCAATCGTGGCGTGTGATCTGAGTCCGCGCCGGCATTGCCTGCAGCTCGTCAAGCGAAAGCCGCAGGGGGCGTTCCACCAGACCATCAACCCGCAATCTCCATCCACGAAAGCCACGCTGAACTAATGCCTGGTAGAGGGCGCTACCGGGATCGGTGGTGCCATTCGCACGAAACACGGATGCGATGTCCGCCTTGGTGTATTCGGGCGCCAGCGCTGTTTTGGACACCAGTGCTTCCTGCGCGCGCTCGGTGAACCGGCCTTCGAGATCGAGCATTTGCGGAAACCACTGGCTGTTCGATAGCCGGTCGAGATTCCCGAGCATCAACGTGCCGGTGCCTCCAAGCAGAAACACCCCGATCCCGCTGGCCGCACGAAGCACAAAACTGCGCCGGTTGCCGCCGCCTGTTTCGTCCGTCCGTGACTCCTGACAGTCAGGTTCGGAATGTGCCGCCGCGGGGTCAGTCCTGACCGCGTACCGCCCGGTGATCATCGAGCGCACATTGTTCCATAGACCCGAAAGCAGGACCATCGCAAGGTGCACAACGAAAAATACGAGAAACGAAAATGCTACGATAAAATGAATTGTGCGTGCGCTCTGGCGACCTCCGAATAGCCACAAAAGTCCCGGAAAGCCCGCATCGATAGTCGGTGACATCGTGAGTCCTGTCAGCAGCGCAAGTGGCCCCAGGCCGAATATTGCCAGCAGATAAGCCAGCTTCTGGAGGACGTTGTAGCGCCGGCTCTCTTCTCCCTCCGGAAAACGCAGACGTGCATGATCGATGGCGGTTGTGCCGATGTGCTTCAGTTCGCGCCATCGTGGCAACAGGTCGCGCCGCAGATGCCCGCTGAACAGACTGTAAGCGGCATAGGCAAAACCGTTTAACACAAACACCCAGGCAAAAAAGGAGTGCCAGCGACGTCCCATGGCAAGCCAACGCGTACCGGGCAGCGTTGTCCATTGCGGAAAGGCGCGTTCGACAAGACCATCCCGGCCTTTCGAAACACCCAGGAGTCCTGTTGTGTGGAAAGTGTGGCCGGCGACCGTAGTAATGCCGATGGGCTGGCCAAGACGGTTCTCTCGTGCCCCGATCGAAATGATGGGGTGATGGAAATGCGAACTGTTGCCCCAGTAGAGATCGGGCCGGGCATTAAATATCTGAAGTCCGCTCATCAACAGTACGACGATCGTGAAGAAGTTGACCCAGTGGAACACGCGCGTTGCCCACGTGTGTCTGCGGACAAGGACTCGCGTCGGGGTTATCGAGCCGGGTGCCTTGGTGCGGGTTTTGTGTTGAGACGGACCCAAAGGAACTGCGACGTTCTCCGGATTACCACCGGGCTTCATGCCGTCGTTGGGTGCAGACATTACGGAGTTGCTCCGCGATGTTCCATCATCATCGCCTGGTGGTCCATCGTTGCCCCCTGACGCATCGCCGCCGTATGGCGTGTCATCGCCAGATGCTTCATGAGTTGCTGCATCGGCTGGCGGAAGCAGCGGATCGGTCAGCTGATTTGCACTCCCTATGATTGACTCTTGTCTTTGATACCAATTTAGACAGAGTCTAGTTCCCACGTCAAGAGAACGAATTGACGCATTAAGCGTATGGCCAACACCGTTTGCTGTTTCAATTCGACGATGTAGGAAAATTTCTCGTTACTGATAACCGGAATGGTTTGCAAAGGGATATGACGATTGGCGGATGCACAGTGGTGATGAGCAGCCGGTTATGGCAAGCGACCGAATTGTTACGATGCTAGCTCCGTTTCCCGGTATCCAGGGTGCCGGGACCGTATCGTCTGTGGCAATCCGATTCCGATATACTAGCAATGATGAGGCTCATTCTGATTCGCCATGCACCGGCCGAAGAGCGCACAAGCACGACGCGCGATTACGAGCGGCGGCTCACTGTGCAAGGGCGCCGGCACATGCACGTGGCGGCAAGGGGACTGAAGGCTCTGGTACCGGATGTCAGCTTTGTCGCTGCGAGTCCGATGGTGCGGGCGCGTCAGACTGCGGAGATCGTGGCGCGTCAGTATGACGCGGCTGAGGTGCTCAGCCTGCCGGCACTATCCCCGGGGGGCAACCCGCGCGCAATGCTGGCCTGGCTCAAGCAGCAGTCACCCGATGCAATCGTGGTTGCGGTGGGACACGAGCCTGATCTGGGAATCATGGCGAGCTGGCTCCTTGCAAAACGCAGGAAGTCGTTCCTTTTATTCAAGAAGGGTGCTGCCTGCCTGATTGAGGTGGCCGGGGAGCCGGCGACCGGCGCAGGCAGGCTCGTCTGGCTGCTGACGCCGGCGGTGTTGCGCCAGATCGGGAGTTGAGGCGTGCGTCCGGCCAATATTGATCTGCCCGCTGATGAGGTCGCGCGTGAGCTTGTACGCGGTTACCTGGATGCGGCGGCTACGGCGCGCGCGCAGATCGCTAACGGCCGGCACCCCGGGGCTCTTCACGACCTGCGAGTGGCGTTGCGGCGCTTGCGTGTGAGTTTACGTGCTTATGCGCCCTATGTTGCCGATACCATTCCGGACAAGATCAGAAAACGCGCGCGCGATTTGGCGCGTGTCACCAACGTTGCGCGTGACGCCGAGGTTCAGCTCGCGTGGGTGGATTCCCTCGGACGCAAGGTCGGGGTCGTGGGGCGGCCAGGGCGACGCTGGTTGCGGGCGCATCTGGTGGCACAGCGCAAAAACGCCTATCACACGATCCGCAGTAAAGCGCTTCCGGAGTTCGACCGGCTTTCCCGAAGACTGCGGCACGCTCTGGAGTCCAGGGCGGCTGCACCCTCCAAGAAGCATGTGCGACGCCGCATAAGATTTGCCCAGGCGGCAGGGCGGTGTCTGCGAGAGAATACCGCTAGGCTGTCTGCGGATCTGGGTCGAATCGGTTCGGTCGATGACGAGGCCGAGGTGCACGCGGCGCGCATTGCCGCCAAGCGTCTGCATTACCTAGTCGAGCCGTTGGTGACAGGGAAGGAGGCGGCCACCGTGCTCAAGCCGTTGAAGATGCTTCAGGACCGGCTGGGGGCTCTGCATGACCGGCACGTGTTGGCACGGAATCTGGATCGGGCACTGAAGAGCGGCGCACCCGGTGACGTGCTTCCAAGTCTGTGTATGCTTGCGCTACGGAACCGGCTAGAAGCCGATGGTTTGTATAAAGACATCGCCCGCAGCTATCTCGCTGGACGCGCACCGGTGCTATTGCGAATGCTGCGGGATTTCGCCCGGAAGCTCGCTGCGCGCAGCGTGCATTCGGCATCGCGCGTATGAGGATGCGCGGACGGCGTGCCCCGCATCGGTCTGGCGGCGATGGCGCAATGCGCGGTCCGGCGTCTGGTCGTATACGCATCCGGAGGAATTGAATGAAGCTGCGAAGCCCATCCCCCATTCACCATGATTACGTGCGCCCATCGCGCCATGGTCGGCGCCAGTTGCCGGATACGGTCGCAGCGCTGGATCTTGGTTCCAACAGTTTTCACATGATTGTGGCGCAGGTGGAGGATGGGCGTCTGCACGTGCTCGACAGGCTGCAAGAAATGGTCCGGCTAGCCGGCGGTCTTGATGCGCGCGAGCGCCTCATGCCCGCCGCCCGGGCCCGGGCGCTCGCCTGTCTTGCCCGCTTTGGCCAGCGTCTGCGTGGCTTCCCGCGTGGCAGCGTGCGGGCGGTCGGAACCAACACGTTGCGGCGTATGCGCAACGCGGGGGATTTTCTGGCCGCCGCGGGGCGCGCGCTGGGTCACCCGATTGAGATTATCGCCGGGCGCGAGGAAGCGCGCCTGATCTACCAAGGCATGGCCCATGGCTGGCCGGACGACGGGCGTCCCAGACTCGTCGTCGACATCGGGGGTGGCAGCACCGAGATCATCATCGGCCAGGGGTTGGACGCGATTACCATGGAGAGTCTGTATATGGGGTGCGTCAGTCTGAGCGAGTCCTATTTCAGTGGTGGCGTGCTTAGCGAGAAAGCCATGAACCGTGCGGAAACTGCCGCGTGCCAGGAACTGAGTCCCGTACAGGCCCAGTTCCGCCATGGTTGGGAGACGGCAATCGGCACCTCCGGGCCAATA
>JAJYDT010000117.1 GCA_021777335.1 Pseudomonadota bacterium
GGACCAGCTTTCCGATGACGACGAACCCCCACAACCAGTACCTACTCACTACCATCGAGCTTGGGGTAACAGGCCTCGTGCTGTTGTTGTACCTATTCTATACGCAATGGCATGCCGCACGGATACTGACCCCCCGGGACCGCATGCTCGCCCGTGCCCTAATCCTGACAATTGCATCTGGCAGCCTGGTGAACTCGCTGCTCATCGACCAGACAGAACGCTTGTTCTTCGAACTGCTCAGCGCACTATTGTACGGAGGACTCGCGTCCGCGGCCGCCTCATTGCCGCACCGCACTGGAGATAGCACGCCGCTGGAAAAACGAAAGTAATGTTAGTAGCGTTATCGACTTTATTTCATCGTCGAACGTCCAGGGGTAGTATTGCCTTTAATCCGGAACTCGGACTTGGCAAAGGTCCTGGCAACCGCCTTGAAAAGCAACCATGCGCCCTGAACTCCCATGTCGCTACGAACCATGACCGGAGCTGACTGCACCAATCGCTTTTCAGTTATCATCGTCAATTACAACGGCGGCGGAATGTTGGCAGCATGTCTGCGCTCAGTTCTGGAAGAAGGCATACCTACAGGAAGAATCGTGGTCGTTGACAACGGCAGCCATGATGATTCCCTGAACCTTGCAGAACAGGCAGCACCCGGCATACGTTTAATCGGCAACACTTGCAACGCAGGATTTGCCCGCGCCGTCAATCAGGGGCTGGACCTAGCCAGTGGCGAATTTGTGTTGCTGCTCAACAACGATGCGCAGCTGGTGGCGAACAGTCTATGCGCCTTCGCCGAGGTCTTCGACCAAATTCCCGCGCTCCTCATCGCCGGAGGCCAGCTATATTACCCGGACGGGCGCCCACAAAACGCGATCGCAGCGATACCGAGCCTTACTGGCGAGCTGCTGCCGAAATTCCTGCTGAAATGGTCCATGCCGCAACTGCTATACGGCAAGTCGCAATTGAACCGCCCGACACCGGTAGAGAGCGTCATCGGCGCCTGCTTGGCAGTGCGCCGCACCGGGCTCGCGCACCTGGGGAAATTGGACGAGGACTATTTCTTTTTTCTGGAAGAAACCGAGTGGTGCCAACGCGCCAGGAAACTCGGTTATCAGGTCTACCACGTGCCGGCGGCGCGCGCGTTGCACGCACAGGGGCAAACTGCCAATCGCTTTCGCAGCGCAGCCCGGATCGAGTTTCAGCGCTCGAAACTGATTTTTTTCCGAAAAACCCAAGGCTGGGCGGCCTACCTTATCGTTTCGGTGCTTCTGCCGATCAAGGCGCTGGTGAATGCGGTCTCCAATAGCCTAGCCTGCATTTTTACCTTGTGCCTGCTGCGTCGCCAGCGCGCTCGCGCGCTCGGCTACTGGCGCATCGTGCTTTGGCATGGTCTCGGCCGGCCCAAAGATTGGGGGCTACCAGATAAGTGTCCACGCCTGACAGATCGCTGAAAAACACCCAGACTAGATTGAATCCGTGACCCTTACGTCATTCTATCGATGCATCAGCCGAATGCCTGACAAACCTGCAAAACGGCAGATTACGTTCGAGTTGCTCCAACAGCGGCCGGAAACCACGCACGGTAAGGGGGACTTGAATCAACAGCGCACATCAATTTCTCTGGGTCGGCCGAGGACCGTCCCATCGGCAGATGGGATACATGGAAATCTATCGAAAGCACCTCGTCACCGAGACGGTGTAACGCATGCAGCTGGCGATAATCCGGAATACGGTATTCTGCGATACGCACGAGATAGAACCTTCATATCTGGTGACGGCGCCGCCCAACGTTTCAGAACTTATCGTGATAACGAGCTATTTTTGAGAATCGCTGGCCAACGGAGGATCGAAAGAACTGAAGGAGGATTTTTTCAGTGGCCTGCTCAGGCAGCCATAGCTTGGTTTAAACTTGCCCATTCTCCCTGATAGCAAAGCGGAACCACTGCCATGGCAGACCTGAGCGTCGCCTATATCACCTATAATGCCGCCCGTTGTTTTGCCGACAGTTTGGCAAGCATCGCCGGTCTGACCGACGACATCGTGGTCGTGGATTCCGGCAGCACCGATTGCACGCTTGCCATCGCCGCCCAGTTCAGTGCGCGCACTCAGGTGCGCGACTGGCCGGGTTTCGGGCCGCAGAAACAATTTGCAGTCGAGCAGGCGCGCCATGACTGGGTATTGGTCCTGGACGCCGATGAAGTGTTGCTGCCCCAAGCCGTTACGGCAATCAAGCAGGCGCTTATCGCTGACGATCTGCCCGCCGGCTTTCTGCTTCCGCGGTACAATTTCTTCCATGGTAAGCGCGTTCGCTTCGGTGACTGGGGCAAAGACAAGGTGCTGCGCCTTGTCGACCAGCGTCGCGGTCGATTCTCGAACAACGTAGTCCATGAGCACTGGATCGCTGACGGACCGGTCCGCCGGCTCAATGCTCCAATCGGTCACTATTCCTTTGAAAATTATCATTCCATGCTGGCCAAGCTTGATCGCTACTCTGACTTGAATGCGCGCAGCCTGCTGGCACGCGGCCACACTGTAGGTCAGCATGAACCCATCCTGCACGCGTTCGCAGCTTTTCTTAAAGGATATGTCTTGCGCCTCGGATTCTTGGATGGCAGTGATGGCGCCGGCATCGCCCTCACCACTGCCTTGGGCTCATTCATGAAATACGCCAAGGCACTGGAAATACAGCAGGTGTCACCGTCGAAAACGCCCCCCACGCCTTGCAAGCATAAACCGTAACTCGCATGACACACCCCCCAAAAACAATTTTGGTGGTCGTTACCCAACGTATCGGCGATGTGCTGCTTGCGACACCGCTGATCCGTTCTCTGCACTGCGCTTGGCCGGAAGCACGCATCGATGTGCTGGTTTTCAAGAACACCGAGAGCATATTGAGTGGCAACCTCGACATTCACAACGTGATTACCGTACCGATACGGCGCAAGTTCTGGAGCCACTTGCGCATGCTCGTCAGCCTGTTCCGTAAATACGATCTGGCGGTAACCACTCAGACCGGCGACCGGCCGGTTCTGTACACGTGCCTAGCCGGAAGACAACGGGCCGGTCTGCGCGCACTGCGCAAGAAGGAGCAGTGGAAGGCGCGGCTGCTGACATACTCAACCCCACTCGACAATCTGAACACGCATACAGTGTTGATGAATCTGGCAATCGCCGACCTGCTGGCGATCCCACGCCGCTGCGAGGTGGTGGTTTCCTGGACCGCCGCAGATGAACTTTCACTTGACTCCCAACTGCCATTCGACAGCCGCACACAGGCTTTTGCATTGCTCCATGTCTATCCTAAGTTTCCTTACAAGATGTGGACCCAGCAAGGTTGGATCGAACTCGTGAACTGGTTGCACGCGCAAGGCCTGCGGATTGTTCTGTCTTGCAGCAGCGACACTGAGGAACTCGCCTACGTTAAGGCACTTGCTGTCAACCTGCCTCCGGACACAGTAAATATTGCGGGGAAATGGAGCCTCAGCCAGGTAGCCTGCCTAGCCAAAAGGGCTAGACTCTATGTCGGTCCTGACACCGTGCTCACCCACGTTGCCGCAGCGCTCGACATCCCAACAGTCGCGTTATATGGTCCGTCCAATCCGGTCAAATGGGGGCCGTGGCCCGCGAATTATCACAATCAGCATAGCCCTTACTCAATGCGTGGTAGCCAGCGAGTCGGCAATGTATTCCTGATTCAAGGATCGGGCGAATGCGTGCCTTGCCGAAAGGAAGGCTGTGAGCGCCACATCCGCAGCCTCAGCGATTGTCTGCAGAATCTGCAAGCCAACATCGTCATCGATGCCGCAAAAATCATGTTGGCCGCCCCAGACACAAACAACAGAATTCACCTTTCGTGACAAACTTCATTTTCACACGCGTAATCTCCGGCATCGACGCGGTCGGATCCATATTTCTGTCCCCATACGTTATGATCGCCGCAACCGCGCAGATGCTGGTACCGGCACTTCAGCGACGCACGAGCCACCATTCTGCTCCACAGACACCACGAATACTGTGGATACGAAGCATCACGGAACTGTTCCCTGCTGACGCTCGCGCCTATACTAACTAACGATAGTGACCAACCAGAACGGCGACCAGGGCTGAACCCCCATGTGGAACCTCGGCAAACTCACGAGTACTGTTCAGCACAACTGCCACATCTCCGATGCACAGCACGCCGGCGACTTCACACTGTGCATCTATCTGCTGAGAATGCGTGAGTTCTATCGCTGGGAACACGAGATCCCGCTTTCTGGCCCCCTGCCCAACGATGAAGTGGGTGCCTGGCTCGACGAACGGGAACGCCTGTGGGATCAGCTAGCATCCAGTTCCTACGAAGCGCTCCCTCTCGGCGACACCCTGACGGATCCCTTCGATTCGGCCGCGGTCAACCGAGAGCTTGCGCCGCGCGGCTATATCTACAGTGCCGGCTACGGACGCTACAACAAGCCCCATTTCTTTCTCGGCGCGCTCGCCCGTGCCGAGACGCGCTCGGGCTTCGTGGTCTATACCTCATCGTGCGAATATGCCCGCGACCTGGTGGCGCCGCCGGCGATGCTGCAGGGCCGGAACATCTTCGTGTGCCGGGAATCAGTGCGGCGCTTCCTGTGGGAGAAAATCGAGGAATGGCGCTGGAACCGAAAGAACGAAGCCATGGGGCGAGCGCTCGCCGAATCGGGCTTTGACACCGAGCTGCACCGCGGGCTCGAGCACATGACGGACGAGCAGACCGAATCGATGATACTCCACGAGCTTGGCGAGGGCATGGCGGGAACCCTGCTCGGCGAGGACTGGAACACGATGCTACTCACGCTGTCGCGCTCCAAGGCGGAGATCATAGCGCGCGCCGTGCGCGACCTGCTCGCTGACTGCCTTTCGACCTTGCCCGTCCTGCTGGACAACGGCAACGTGGCCGCCCTGCACTTCTATTTCGCGACCTTCTCCGGCATGCGCAGGCATCTGTACCCCGAGGCACTCGAAGCCTACCGTCTGTGGGCGTCGGACCACGATCCGCAGCCACTGCGGCGTGCGATCGACGACGGCGCGGATCGCTGGCTGACGGCTGCCCAGGCGATACTCGATCTCTATCGCCGCACCGGATCACTG
>JAJYDT010000005.1 GCA_021777335.1 Pseudomonadota bacterium
CCCCAGTCCAGGGTACCCTTGCTTGCGATGATGGCCAGTTTTTTATTCGACATGTGAACGCTCCTGTTGACGATCCGTCAACGCTAGGCTTTCTTGCGGATTAGGAATGTGTACTCCCCGTTGGTTTTTTAGCATTTCTTCTGTGCTCCTTCTTATCTTTCTTATCTTTACTTACCTATTTTTACTTAACTTTCTTTCTTATCTTTAACTCAAACTCATCATCACTCAGATTTTCTTTAGCACCGTAATAATCGTGTGTGCCGCGCGCGCTTTTCCCTAGGCACCGACTGACCACGGCTATAGACACAGATACGACACCTCGCCTCGCATGGGCGATTTCTGGTTTGAACTCGAAGGCAACCCCATCAACCGGAACCGGTTGCGGCCCATAGGTATTGGCCCACCAACAGCGCCTCGGGCACACGGCACCGTATCAGGGCGGCGATATCCAGGATCACCCCCGGCCGCGGCCGCACCGACACCCACAAAAGATTCAAAGGTACATTCAAGTCGATAAACACGACTTCCTGGAAGCGACTGAGGACATCCTCAATGTGCCGCAACACCGACTGGAACTGAATTCCGCGACGATCACGCAATCCCGGGATTACCATCATGAAATCGCTCAGCCGTCGCCCGTCCTGATCACGCGTAGGCGCCCGCTCGTACAGTGGCCCGCTTGGCCTCATCTGGATTGCTTCACGAAGTTTGGTCGTCGGGGCTAACTTTCCCATCGGCATCCCCAGGTACTCCACGGCCCCGAGAAATACAGTCCCCGCTTTGCTTGCGAACAAATACGACTAGGACGCTCGCTCTTCCTGACAAAAACCATAGATTAGTGCCTGATAATACTCCGGTAATAATATGATTATACTAGGTTCTTAGAATAACTTAGGTTATGTGACCAACATAGTTATCAGAAGGAACATGCGATGTCAAGCGCCAATCGGATCCGCTCTTTTTACGCCCGTTACGCCACAAACGAGGGGTACAAGCCATGGGCTCATAAAAACTGCATGATGCAACCATCAGGGTGGTTGGATTTGGCGTCAAAGCCAAATTAGTGCTCGTTTGGTTCGCGCAGAAAATAGCTCCCCACCTGGTGGCTTCTGATTCTTTTATCGAATACGTGAACGTCTCATGGAAATGGGCGCGGTGCACCAGCTATCCGGCGGACGCTGTGCGGGAGCACATTTGGGATTTGCCGACAAACCCGGGTTTCACCGTCATTCCGCGCCCACGTCCTGACTACTGACACCATGGCGATCGCACTCAAAAACCGGCAGGGTCTACGACACCTGCTATCTCGCAGCTGCCGGTTACTTACGAATCCCATGCACCACGGCAGGAAGACTGGGGAAACAGGATGTGCCGACAGAAAACATAGCAATGCGCCCGAACGTCGCGCATCCCTAAAAATCTGTTCCAATGGAAGCAGAGGTTGGGCCAGACCTGCTCGAGAAACACATATAGCAACTTGACATTGTATCCCCCCCTCTGATATTTATGTTAGTTGTATAACCTAGGACAGTCAGACACCCTGATCTTACTAGAATTAATCTATGGCTTCTATCAGAAAGAACAAGCGCCAGCGCCTTGTAGAGGCAGCGGACCGGTTGGTGCAACGTCATGGTTTCAACCGCACCACGCTCGCAGATCTGGCCAAAACCTCGCGGGTGGCCCTTGGCAATATCCATTATTACTTTCGCACCAAGGACGCACTGGGTGAGGCACTGATTGAGGACCGTGCTGAGAAATATCGCACGTTACGGGACCGCTGGGGCAAGCTACCTGAGCCCAAAGACAGGCTGATCGCGTTTATTCAAATGATAGCGGACAAGGGTGATATGTTGGCACGGAATGGTTGCCCGATCGGGAGTCTTTGTCAGGAGCTGAGCAAGGAAGGTGGCAAGTTGGCAAACAGGGCCTCCAACATGTTTACCGAACTTCTGTCGTGGCTCGAAGCACAGTTCCAGGAACTCGGGCAGGGGAAACGATCAGCAGGCCTATCCATCCACCTCATATCCGCGATCGAGGGAGCGGCATTGCTCACCCACACTTTTCAAACCCCTTCATACATCGTCAACGAAACCGATCGCATGAAGGAATGGATCCGTTCGCTTTGAGATACCCCTGGAAGCATCAGGGCCGCACATCCGGTTGAGCAGATCCTTGGGCTGAAATAGACGTCGCGGAACATGCCCTTAGGTTTTTTTCAAGCTGCGGTCCTGGGGCACTTGCAGTCGTGACGCGCCAATCTCCGAAAAACGCTTGCCGCCTTCTCCCGTGACGCCCACCGATCTAAGAAATTGATCAACTACAGTGCGGACGAGATAGCTTTGGTCGATCTCGCGATAGCGCTCGGTATTAAGGATGACGCGGTTGTAGATGAGTTCGCGCAACATCCCCTGGAACATCAGGGCCGCAAGACCGGTATCTACGGCCTCAATCTCGCCAGCCTCCATCAGTTCCCTGAGTGAATACTCGATATAGTCAGAAAAGTTCTTCCAGTGATTGAGCAAAAACATCGGGCAGATTGCGGCCCCGTCGAGCGCACTCCGAAGCTCCATGCGCAAAGTATCGGGATCTTCGAGGGTATTGCGCACATACACCAAGGTCATTCGGTAGAGCACGCTCCCGAAATCAGAGGGCCCAGAGAGCACCGCTTCGACGAAATCCGCACGGCGCTCGGCGGCCTCGGTAAGCACGGCGTCGTAAAGCGCCTCCTTCGAGGCAAAGTGCTGGTACAAAACCGCCGCACTTACACTGCAAGCAGTTGCCAGTTCGTCGATGGACACAGCGTTTCCCTTCTGCGCAAACAGGCCACGCGCGACGGACAGAATCTGCGCCTTGCGATCACCCGCCTTTAATCGTTTCTTCAACTGCTCCTCCAGGCTTAGCCAACCAGCCCACAGATCGCTTTGTACTGGGTTCCCGTTTCGCTGAGACCGGTTTCCTCTTGGGCTTGCGCCGAAAACTGGAACCTTTTGTGATAATTCATCGCCAAGCCAGGATCAACAATGACTGCGCGCGCCCATCCCTGCCTGATGCAACAGCGTTCAAGCACCCGCTCCCGGCATTCCAGATCGGGGCACCGTGTGGGTGTGGCGCGACCTGCGGGCGCAGGCGACCACCTCGCAACGCGGCATCTGCGTCCCGGAACATCTCCGGGCGTACTTTTGCCAGCTCATTGCGTCGATAACCAACCGCGCGAATATTCAGCGGCCCGCTTGCCGTCGGCCTCCCGGCGCCGCAACGTCGTGATGGAAGCGCAGAACACCTTCACGGTTTCAGCTACCCCTGTCTATCTGTCCATGTCGGATGACGTAAGTTTATGGTGCAAAACAGTCTGCTCAAACACCATTTTTTCCTGATTAAACGAAAAGTCTTCGCGGTGTCACACCTCTAAATAGATCGATCGTTCACGATATTAAATTCCGCGTATTTTACATTTTATTATTATATATCAGTAGACTATAAAACTACACCCAGCCGTTGACACCGTACGTTTCCCGCATTATATAATATATCGTTCACTTATATAACGTGCCAGGAGGCGCCATGAAGAACAAACCACGGAACATAGAGCCGCCCGAATCCCCAATCATCATCAGTCTCGAGCAGGCTATCCGTGAGCGCCGCTCGGTCCATTATTTCAAGCGCGGCAGCCGCATCGCGCGCGCGCAGTGGCGCACCCTCTTCGAGCTCACCAGCCTCAGCCCATCAAGCTTCAATTTCCAGCCTTGGGATTTTGTCATCATCGAGGACGAGGCCCGAAAACGCGCGCTGCGTCCATTGTGCATGAACCAGCAGCAGATTCTCGATGCGGCAGCCATCATCGGCGTGATCGGCGACAAAAACCCGCACCGGCGCGACCGTGCGATACTCCAGCAGTTCGTCAACAACGGCTATTTCGATACAGGCGTGAGAGACGCCTACCTCGGCGCCGTGGACATGCTCTATCCGGACGAGGGACGGCGCATCGAACACGCGGTGGGGGGAGCCTCACTCGCGGCCATGACCCTGATGCTCGCTGCTCAGGGTATGGGATTGGCCACCGCCCCGCTCATTGGGTTCGACGTCCGGGCCGTTACCGCCTTTCTCGGCGTGCCACGTGACTATCTCGTGGTGATGCTGATCGCAATCGGCCACTCCGCCCTTCACGAACTGCCTCGGCAACAGCGTCGTCCGTTCCAGGAGATTGTTCACCAGGAGCATTTTGGCCATGCCCCGGAGTGAAGCACCGAGGCATGTCTCGCCCCTCGGTCCGATCCTGAACGAGCGGCTGAGCGGGTACCCCGAACGGATATTTGCCGGTGATTATGAGGTGGTTGGACCGTGTCCGTGGCTTGGACAGAGGGAAGTCCGCTCGCTCGGAACTAATCTTGTATTACTCCACTACCACCATAGGCATGAGTTTGCGGGAGGGCACCCGCAGGGGCTCTGGGGTAATGTTCAGGAAGCCCCGGGGCGTTACTCTTGGTCCGAGGTGGATCGCCTGGTTGACGAAACCGCACGCCGGTTTCCGATGGTGGGCCTCTACCCAGTGGGATGGGCTCACATGGTGCCGAAATTTCTTGGGCACACCATCCTCGAGATCCCCCCGGACGTCATCGCGGAATGGGTCGCGACCGTGGTGGAGCGCTATCAGGAGACCATCGCGGTGTTTCCGATCTTCTATGAGATGAACGTATTCGACCTCTTCTACCGCGCGACGGACGCCCGTCATTACGCCACCGCCGAGAAGATGCGGATCGTTGACATTCTGTGGCGCTGTCATGATGCCGTGTGTGCCCGCAGCGGCGAGAAGGTCGCAAGCCGCCTTACGGCCGGCACCTTTGTGGAACTGACCCACAGCAGTTTCTACTGGATGAGCGAGGGCAAGCTGCTCGAGCTTCCGCAAGGATCGGCACTCACCGAGGCAGCCCTCTCACCGCCTGATCTCCTGCGCACGGCACGAGCACTTGATGTCGCGCGGAGCGATGGTCATGTGGAGCGCGCGATCCGCCAGTTGCTGCACCAGGTGATCTTCTGGAATGCGGACGACAGTGGTGCGGACAATACCCTCGGCGACGATCTGAAACGACTCGTCTCTGATGGCTGGGTCTATGATCGGACGCTCAACCCGGAAGGCTTCGTGCATGTGCTGTTGCCGGGATGGGACGCACAGCCGCAGAACACCTATCAATACCTGTCGGCGCGGATCGCGCCTGAGCGTTACGTGGAGAGCGCCGCCGAATGTCTGCAGCGCCACTATGAAAGCCTCGAACGTTTCCTGAGCAACCCTTCCGTTCCCAAGGCCTACCGGGATCGCATCGTCGGATTCGTTCTCGACGATGTATTCAAATGCCAAAAGCAGAGCGGCATTACCTCGGCCGTGTATCCTGAGGAGACTATCGACGCACAGACCGGCCAGCGCCACGCCGCGGAACCGGTCCACATCAGCACCCTCGGCACGGCCTATCACGAGATCATACGAAACTTCCGGGCCCGGAGCACCGCCGCCGGTCATGACCCGTTTCCGGTAGACACGTCAGCGCACACCCGGACACAGGATTTGCCCTGCCCCCGCAGGTCAGCCCCTATCTGATTCCTCGCGCACGCGGTCCATGAATTCCGCAAGCTCCATCGCCGAGCCGCGACCCGACCCGCGCAGGACCGTAGCCACGCGCACGCGATCGACCCAAGGGCGATTCTGGCTCAATTTGAATCTCCCTTCCACGCAATCGGCCACAATGGCGAAACCGACAATATGAGGCAACAATCCTTCAAAATGTTCGACAAGGCTGGCCGGGGATGAGCACGCGCCCGCCTCAGCCTCAAATCGGGAGGTCAACCGCTCAAGCAATCCGCGCAGCTCGTGCGGGTCATCAATCATGCGGACACGGCCCTTAAGGTGCACCGCGACATAGTTCCAGGTCGGTACCCCTGGACTCTCATACCAGGATGGCGAGATGTAGCCGTCCGGGCCGGGAAACACGGCAAGCACCTGCCCGCCGGATTGAAGCGCGGCGCATTGCGGGTTTGCGCGCGCAAGATGCCCGAGGACAACGAATGACCCGCGATCCCGCTCCACCAGCATCGGCACATGGCTTACAAATGGCTCGCCCGAAACATGCGAGATAAGCAGACCAAATGGATACCGCGCAACGACCTCCATCAGGCGGTCGGGGCGCTCTTCGCGGAAAAGTGGCAGTGTAGACATACGCGCTCCTCAACTGTTCTTAAAAACGAGTGATCACAACGATTTTCACGACCACCGGGCGGCATACTTGCATCAATCGAGCCTGCTTTGTACGCTACATGAAGCACATAATGATAAAGAGGGGTGACGATGGCCACAATGGGAACCTCGCGCAAGCAGCTGTGGTATTGGCTCTTGCTCGTTATTTATGTGTTCATCCTGTGGGTCCCATTCTACAACCGCCTGCAACCCACCCTTGCCGGCATCCCGTTCTTTTTCTGGTATCAATTTCTTTGGGTCATCATCAGCGCCATCTTGACAGCAATCGTCTACAAGGCAACGGAATAGTCCTGTACTGCAGGCGTGGCTCATAAAACAACGTTCAAAGCGCCGAGGGAACAATGAACTGGGTCGCCCTCACGGTCTTCGTCGTGTTATTCGCCGCAGTCACGGTACTCGGGTTCATCGCGGCACGCTGGCGCAAAGGCGATCTCGGTCTATTGCAGGAATGGGGCCTCGGTGGCCGCCGGTTTGGCACCATCGTCACCTGGTTCCTCCTCGGCGGCGACCTCTATACCGCCTATACCTTCATTGCCGTGCCGGCGCTCGTTTTCGGGGCCGGTGCCATCGGTTTCTTCGGAATCCCTTATACCGTGATGGTTTATCCCTTTGTGCTGATCGTATTCCCGAGACTCTGGTCAGTCTCGCGCACACATGGTTATGTCACCGCCGCGGACTTCGTGTCGGGCCGCTATGACAGCAACGGGCTCGCACTCGCTATTGCCTTTACGGGCCTGCTCGCCACCATGCCATATATCGCGCTGCAACTGGCCGGTATCCAGGTGGTGATCGCGGCGATGGGTGTACGCGGGGACCTGCCTCTCGTTATCGCGTTCGCGATCCTTGCGGCGTACACGTATACGAGCGGACTGCGCGCGCCAGCCCTGATCGCCGTGGTCAAGGACCTGATGATTTACATCACCGTGATTGCGGCCGCAATTGTCATCCCGGAACAGCTCGGAGGCTACGCCCATATCTTTGCAAGCATCCCGGCGGATAAGCTCGTGCTCGCGCGTCCAGGATCCGGAACAACCGGCGCCTACAGCGCGTATGGGACGCTTGCATTGGGGTCGGCACTCGCGCTGTTTCTCTATCCACATGCAATCACAGGCGTCTTGAGCGCCAATAACCGCAGCGTCGTGCGGCGGAACACCGCAATATTGCCGGCCTACTCCCTGCTCCTCGGGATCATCGCGCTGCTCGGTTACATGGCCGTCGTGGCCGGGGTCTCAAAAATGCCGCAGTTCGCCTCCGACTTCAAACACTACGGCCCGAATTTCGCCGTTCCGGCACTCTTTCTGAAGTCATTCCCCGCATGGTTCGCGGGTTTCGCGTTCGCCGCTATCGCAATCGGCGCGCTGGTACCGGCAGCGATCATGTCAATCGCAGCCGCGAGCCTCTATACGCGCAATATCCACCGGCCGTTCATTCGTCCCCGGTGCACGGATCGCGAGGAGACCGCTATCGCCAAGATCGTGTCCCTGGTCGTCAAGCTCGGCGCGCTCGCATTTATCGTCCTGCTGCCGCTCAAGTATATGATCCAGCTGCAGTTGCTCGGCGGAATCTGGATCCTTCAGACGCTCCCGGCAGTGATTCTCGGGCTGTATACCCGGCGTCTGCACCGCTGGGCATTGCTGGCCGGCTGGGCCACCGGCATGGTAACCGGTACCCTCATGACCGCCTCGCTGCATTTCGCGACGACGATCTATCCGCTGCACGTGGGCGGGATGGTAATCCCGGCATACGCGGCGCTCTATGCGCTGGTCCTGAATCTCGTAGTGTCCGGTGTCTTAAGCGTGGTTTTTCACACAGCAGGCATATCCGCAGGAAGCGACCAGACGGCACATAGTGATTATCTTCAGCGCGGCGGTGTGGACTGAGGCAACCGGCACACCGGGTTCATGACGCGACCGGGCGAGCGAAGAACGTGGCGCTACGCGGAGGATCGCACTGCGCATCCAGGCATGCACGGATTCCGGAATGCGCGGATCAGGGAAGACCCTGAATGGCACTGTGACAGAAAGCGATAATGGTCCCGATCCACGGGGTCAGCAACAGCATACTGAGACCGTTCAGCCCGAAAAGGAACTTTCCATCGAGTGGCAGCACAAATGGCCGATCATCCTCGGGGGCATCAAAGTACATGACCTTGACCACCCGGAGATAGTAATACGCGCCTACGACGGAAAAAAGCACAGCCGCCACGGCTAGCCAGATCAGATGGGCGTCCACCGCCGCTTGAATGACGGCGAGCTTGGCATAAAACCCGGCAGTCGGCGGGACGCCAGCCATTGCGAACATCAGCAAGAGCATGAGAAACGCAATCCACGGATTCCGCTGACTGAGCCCCTTGAGATCATCAATGTATTCGATTTCGCGACCCGGTCCCGACAACAGCGCCACAAGCCCGAATGCACCCAGACTCATGACCGAGTAGATCAGCAGATAAAACAGCGCGTCAGCATAGCCTTCGCGGCCACCCGCAGCGAGGCCCAGGAGCGCGAACCCCATATGCGCGATCGCTGAATACGCAAGCATCCGTTTCAGGTTGGTCTGGGAGATCGCGACCACGTTGCCCACGCCCATCGACAGGAACGCTGCGATCACCAGCATCTCCCGCCAGGAAGGAGAAAGTGCCTGGAGACCCCCGACCAGAAGCCGGAGTATCAGCGCAAGCGCTGCGACCTTGGGTGCAGTGCCTATATAAAGTGTTACCACCGTTGGAGCGCCGTCGTACACATCCGGGATCCACATGTGAAATGGCACAGCGCCGATCTTGAACAAAAGCCCGACAATAACGAACACAAGCCCAAAGACCAAGACGATATTTCCGGGCGGCATAGCAGATATCGTGGACGCCACCTTCGCGATTGACAGTGAGCCAGTGACGCCATAGAGCATCGACATCCCGTAAAGCAGCATGCCCGATGCGAGCGCCCCCAGAACGAAATATTTCATGGCCGCCTCTGTTGCACGCGCCGAGTCCCGCTGAAACGCGACCATTGCGTAGAGGCTCAGCGCCATCAGTTCGAGTCCCAGGTACAGTGACAGGAAGTGTGCAGCCGAATTGATCACCATCATCCCGACGACACCGAACAATGCCAGCACGAAATATTCGGTCCGGTACATGTCCCGGTCGCTGAGATACCGCCGCGAGTAGACAAAAACCGCAACGACCAGCAGGCATATGGCAATATCCAGCAGGTCCGCCAGACGGTCCCTGACGAACATGCCATGCAGGGCAACGATGGGCGCAGCCTGCGCATCCCGGATAACCAAGGCAACCGTCGTGATCAGGGCGACCTGTGAGAGGACGTATACGACCGAGGTCCGGCGCTCGCCCACATACAGACCAATCAGCAGAATTGCGCAGGTGGAGCCAAAAAGGAAAATCAGCGGGAGTGCGGGCATGAAGTTCATAAGGGGCTCGTCTCGCGTCCTAATTAACCAAGTTTGCTCGCTGCGGCCTGCCTGACCAGATGTGCTACGGACTGATGCATGACATGGAGCAATGGACGCGGCCAGACACCGATCCCGAGCACCGCCACCGCCAGCAAGCCCAGCACCAGGCCTTCACGCAGCGTGATGTCCTTGAGTGCCTGAACCTTCGGGCTCGACGCGGTTCCGAAGATAACCCGCTTGTACATCCAGAGCGTATAGGCCGCGCCCGTGATCAGGCTCGTAGCGGCGATAATCCCATACCAGGCGTTCGCCTTGAAAGCGCCCAGGATCACCAGGAATTCGCCGACAAATCCGGACGTGCCCGGCAACGCGGCGTTTGCCATCGCAAACAGCATCATGAACGCCGCGAATACCGGCATGCGACTCGCCACGCCCCCATAATCACTGATCTGCCGCGAGTGGAGACGATCGTACAGGACCCCGACACACAGAAACAGGGCACCTGAGACAAAACCGTGGGAGACCATCTGGGTAATCGCACCTTCCGCGCCGAGACGACTGAATATGAACACACCAAGCGTCACGAATCCCATGTGGGCAATGGACGAATAGGCAATCAGCTTTTTCATGTCGTCCTGCACAAGTGCGACAAACCCAATGTAGACAATCGCGATCAGCGACAGCGCAATCATGAGGCCTGAAAGCTCACGGCTTGCATCCGGCAGGATGGGCAACGAAAAGCGAAGAAACCCGTAGCCACCCATCTTCAGCATGATCGCCGCAAGCACGACCGAGCCACCCGTGGGCGCCTCCACATGAGCATCCGGAAGCCACGTATGTACGGGCCACATGGGGATCTTTACCGCAAATGCGAGCAGGAACGCGATAAACAGGAGAACCTGCTCTCTCATTCCTATCTTGAGCGAATACAGTGCCGAAATCTCGAACGTATGCGCCTGGAAATACAGATAGAGCAGCGCAACCAGCATCAAGACGGACCCGAGGAACGTGTACAGAAAAAACTTGATGGTTGCGTAGATCCGGTTGGGGCCACCCCAGATGCCGATGATAAGGAACATCGGGATCAGCATCGCCTCCCAGAACACATAGAACAGGATGGCGTCCAGCGACGAGAATACACCAATCATCAGACCTTCCATGATCAGGAAGGCACCGAAGTATTGCGCGACGCGCCGCTGGATGACGCGCCATCCGGCAAGCACGACGAGCATGCCCGTGAAACTCGTCAACAGGATCAGCGGCAGCGATATACCGTCAATCCCGAGGTGATAGTGGATGTTGAACGACGGTATCCACCGATAGCGCTCGACGAACTGCATCGCTGCAGTGCCCGCGTCGAATCCGATATAGAGCGGCAGGGTGAGCAGAAACGTGGCCACCGAGAATGCAAGGGCAAGCACGCGCGCTAACTGCGCCCGGTCATCGTTTCCGGCCATCAGGATGCCAACCCCGCCAGCGATCGGAATCCATATACACAGGCTCAGGATATGCGGAATCATCGTGCGCACTCAGACATGCAGGAAAAATGTCATCAGGAGAAACAGTCCTGCGATGATGGCAAACGCATAATGGTAAATGAACCCGGACTGCAGGCGACGCATGCGCGCGGACACCCACCCAACGAGACGCGCAGTTCCGCCTACCATAAGGCCATCGATAATCTGGACATCACCGACCATCCATAGCGCCCGGCCAAGCGCGCGCGCGCCGCCGGCAAACACAAAATCATTGAACTCGTCGAATCCGTACTTGTTTGTGAGGACCGTGTAAAGACCATGGAACCGGCGGCTGATGATGTCTGGCAGCCTGGGGGCGCGGATGTAAAGATACCAGGCGGAAGCGATACCCGCGGCCGCGAGATAGATGGGTGGCGACCTGAACGCGTTCAGAATGAATGGCCCCACCCCGTGGTATCGGCGTCCAATCTCCGACAGCACGTTGTCCCCCGGGCTCACAACAATCGAATTCCCGAAGAAGTGACCAAACAGCAAAGGCTTTATAAGCAGCATGCCGGCAACCGCCGCCGGGATGGCCAGCAGTACCAGCGGGACCGTGATTACCCACGGCGATTCGTGCAGATGCTCCCGGGTATGCTTGTCCATGCGCGGCTCGCCATAGAACACAAGGAAAAGCATCCGGAACGTGTAGAGCGCGGTCACGAAAACGGCGGCCGTCAGCACCCAGTATGCGAAAGGGGCGCCGGTAATGTGCGCGGAATGCACCGCATCCAGGATCATGTCCTTCGAGAAGAACCCGGAGAACGGGGGAATGCCCGCAAGCGCAAGCGACCCAACCCAGGTGCAGATGAATGTCACCGGCATGTAGCGCCTGAGTCCTCCCATGCGGCGCACATCCTGCTCGTGATGCATTGCGACGATCACTGATCCCGCGCTCAGAAAGAGCAGCGCCTTGAAAAATGCGTGCGTCACCAGATGAAAGATGCTGGCCGCATAGGCTGACACACCGAGAGCCGCGGTCATATAGCCAAGCTGTGACAGGGTCGAATAGGCAATCACGCGCTTGATGTCATTCTGAACGACGGCGACAAATGCCATGAGGAGGCCGGTCAGTGCCCCGATCACCAGAACGACGCTGCGCGCCGCTGGCGACAGTTCAAAAAGCGGCGACATACGCGCCACCATAAAGATCCCCGCCGTTACCATCGTGGCGGCATGTATAAGGGCCGAAATCGGGGTCGGACCTTCCATCGAGTCCGGCAACCACACATGCAGGGGCATCTGTGCCGATTTCCCCATCGCGCCGACGAACAGCAGCAGACAAATGAGTGTCATCAGGTGCCACGATGTCCCCGGTACCATATGCACCATGCTTGCCGCCTTGGCCGGTGCCATCGTAAAGACCGTGGCATAGTCCAGGCTGCCAAAGTGCGTATAAATCGCCGCAATGCCGAGCACGAAACCGAAATCGCCGACCCGGTTGACCAGAAACGCCTTGAGGCTCGCGTAGATCGCCGATTCCTTCGTGTGCCAGAACCCGATGAGCAGATAGGACACGAGCCCTACAGCCTCCCACCCGAAGAACAGCTGAAGGAAGTTGTTGGCCATGACCAGCATGAGCATGGCGAACGTGAACAGAGATATATAGCTGAAGAAGCGCTGATACCCCGGATCGTCGCGCATATACCCGATGCTGTAGATGTGCACCATGAGCGACACGAAGGTCACAACCGTCATCATCAGCGCGCTCAGCGGGTCAATGAGGAACCCAACCGGCAACGACAGACGGCCTGCGGTAAGCCAGGTGTATACACTGCCATTGAAGGTATGCCCGGTGACCGTCCATGGCAGCACGACGGACACCGACAGCACGAACGCAACGGCCACGCCGAGAATCGTCACAAGATGGGACGCCACGCGACCGATCTTCCAGCCGAACAGGCCTGAAACAACCGCGCCTGCCAGGCAGGCAAGCGGGATCGCGAGACAAACCTCCTGCATCGTTCCGTCCACGGATCAGCCTTTCAGGGTGTCGAGGTCTTCGACGTTGATCGTCGACCGGTTGCGGAACAGGACGATCAGGATCGCCAGTCCTATGGCGGATTCAGCCGCGGCTACGGTCAATATGAAAAACACGAAGATCTGACCGGCGGGGTCATTGAGGTAACTCGAAAACGCAACGAAATTCATATTCACCGCCAGAAGCATGAGCTCAATGGCCATCAGCAGGATCACGACGTTCTTCCGGTTCAGAAAAATCCCGACAACGCCGAGCGCGAACAGGATGGCACCGAGTATCAGATACTGCGACAGCGATATCATTTTTCCCCCTGTCTATCGCCCACGGACACTCTCAACCCTTTTTTTCCGAAGGCATTCTGATAATGCGCAAACGATCACTCCGCTGTACGCGAACCTGTTCCGCTGGATTCTGGTACTTTGTCTCCGGACGCCGCCGCATGGTGAGCGCAATAGCTGCAATGATCGCGACGAGCAGGATGGCAGCTGCGATCTCGAACGGATAGACATACGTCGTATACAGCAGATCACCCAGCATCCGCGTATTGCTGAACGTTGCCCCATGCGCTTGCGGCACCGGGACCTTGGCCAGGCCAAAGCGGCGGGGGCCCAGGATGATCGCCATCTCCACGACCATGAGCGCGGCGACGATACCGCCTATCGGGAGATAGTCTCCAAATCCCTCGCGCAGCTCGGCGATGTTGATGTCCAGCATCATCACGACGAACAGAAACAGGACCATGACAGCACCGACGTAAACCAGCACCAGAACAATCGCAAGAAACTCCGCCTCAAGCAGGATCCAGAGACCAGCGGCACTGAAAAACGCGAGCACCAGCGCAAGCGCCGCCTTGACCGGATTGCGCACCGTGACGACCACCACAGCCGCGAGCACCAGTACTCCGGAAAAAAAATAAAATACAATCTGTTCAAATGTCACGGAGAACTCTATCACCCATTATTCATTCCACGGACGTACCGCAGGATTTTGGCAAAATGCCTCGCGATCACGGCACGGTCAGCGGTAGTGCGCATCTACCGCGCGATCGGCGGCAATCTGCTTCTCGTACTTGTCACCCACGGCAAGCAGCATCTCTTTGGTATAAAGCAGATCCCCTCTGCGCTCCCCGTGGTAGTCAAATACCCGGGTCTCGACGATCGCATCAACCGGGCATGACTCCTCGCAGAACCCACAGAAAATGCATTTGCTGAGGTCGATGTCGTAGCGCGTTGTGCGCCTGCTTCCATCGGCCCGTTCCGCCGATTCGATCGTGATCGCGACCGCCGGGCAAACAGCCTCGCATAATTTGCACGCGATGCAGCGCTCCTCCCCATTCGGATAGCGGCGCAATGCGTGCAACCCGCGGAACCGGGGGCTCTGGGGTGTGCGTTCATCCGGATACTGAATGGTGACCTTCGCGCCGAACAGGTGGCGTCCCGTCAGGAACATCCCCTTAATAAGCTCGACCAGGAAAAAGCTATTCAGGTACCTCTTGAACGTCTTCATGGGTCGAATTTATCCCCGGCTCAATGGAAAAGATAGCCCCAAGGGGTAAAAAACCGGACGGTACCGATGACCCCGATCCACACAAGGGTGATCGGGATCAGTACCTTCCAGCCAAGACGCATGATCTGATCGTACCGGTAACGCGGGAAAGTGGCGCGAAACCAGATGAAGAAAAACAGCATGGTGCTCACCTTGATCAGGAACCATGCGAGCGGCGGTACCCAGGTAAACGGGATCACCGCGACCGGTGGCAACCAGCCGCCCAGGAAAAGCACCGTGGTAAGCGCTGAAACCAGAATCATATTGGCGTACTCGGCAAGAAAAAACACCGCGAACGCCATCCCTGAATATTCGACATGAAAACCGGCAACGATCTCCGACTCGCCCTCGGCAACGTCGAAGGGCAACCGGTTGGTTTCCGCCACACCGGAGATAAAGTACACGAGAAACAGCGGGAAAAGTGGCAGAAAATACCAGTCCCAGAAACCGGTCCCCTGCTGGTGTAGCACAATATGGCGCAGATTCAGGGTGCCGGACGCCATCACCACACCGACCAGCGCGAATCCCATGGCAATCTCATATGCGACAATCTGCGCCGCTGACCTGAGCGAGCCCAGGAATGCGTATTTCGAATTGGACGCCCAGCCGGCGATCACCACGCCGTAGACGCCCATTGACGTAATCGCCATGGCGAAAAGCAGCCCCGCGTTGACATTGGCGAGTACAAGATGGTTCGTAAACGGAATCACGGCCCAGGCGACGAGAGCGGGAGCAATGGACAGCACTGGGGCAATCACGAACAGCGCCTTGTTCGCGCCTGTTGGAATGATAATCTCTTTCATCAGCAGCTTGAGTGCGTCCGCGATTGGCTGTAGCCAGCCCGCAGGACCTACCCGGTTCGGGCCGATACGGGCCTGCATGTAGCCGATGATCTTGCGCTCGGCGAACGTCAGATAAGCCACCGACAACATGAGCGGGATCGTGATGGCGACAATCTTTGATAGGTTCAGTAGCAAAATCCGGCTCCACCCGGGCAGCGATCCCCAGAGCGAGAACCAGGCGGCGATCATGGTGTCCGGTCCAGACGTACTGTCTCAAACGGCGGCAGCGTCGATGTCTCGCGATAACCCGACGGTATCAGCACACAGCCTGCGGGCACCCGTTCATCGATTGCAAGCGGCAGCGCGACACTGCTGGCGCTTCCGGATACCGTGACAGAATCGTCGCCGCAGAAACCGAATCCTGCCGCATCCGTGGCATTCATGCGCACCGCCGGGCGGGGGTTGTCTGAGGTTACCTGTAGGGGAGGTGCACGCCGGACCAGCATGTCCGATGCGTAGATCGGGGTCTCAGCAATATGCAGCGGCACTCCGCTCTCGCGGCCACGCTCCGGAACGGTAAGCGGATCGAATGTGGTGGGAGGGAGGTCCATGATACGTCCAATGTCCTCGCGCACCTCGCTGATGGACGTGAAGGTAAAGCCCGGAATATCCATCAAGCCACCCAGTGCGCGCAGGATCTTCCACCCCGGACGTGTTTCCCCAAGTGGAGTTACCGCGGCGGCGAACGGCTGCCAGAGCCCCATGCAATTGACGAACGTGCCATCGGTCTCCGTAAATGGCGCGAGCGGGAGCTGCACATGTGCGTAGCGCTCTCCGGCGCTGGCGAACGGCGTGAGTGACACCACAAAATCGGCCTGTTCGAGCGCGCGCAGGGCCAGAGCGCCGTCCCACGCATCAAGCTCAGGCTCGGTCCCGAGCAGGAGATAGCCATGGCGGGGTTGCCGCCACATCTCGTATGCATCGAGGCCATGCAAAGCCTCGGCCCCTAGCGCCCCTCTGTGCGGTAGGCAACCGGCAATCCAGCCCCCGGCACTATTACTTTCCGGAAGGTAGCCAATCGTGGCATTGGCCGAACGCGCTACCCATTCGGCGAGCGAGCGCAGGGCCGCAAACCGCGGATGGGCGAATGCGCCATTGCCAAGCAGTACCATTTTGCGACCACGCGCTTGCGCGAGCGTTTCGGCGATATGCATCTCTTCGACAGACGGTTCTACCGCGATCGCCCACGCGCGGAGCGCCTCCGGTACGGGCGCTCCGGTCTGGCGGTTCAGTTCCTTCAGCACCGCCACAAGGCTATCCAGCATATGCTCGGGCGAACCGATCGACTTCCCATGTAGATCAAACGTGAAGGCATAGTCGACCATATTGACAGCACCGATGCGGGCGCCGTTCAGGAACGCCTTGCGCAGGCGATGCGCAACGAGCGGCTGATCCTTGCGCACGTTCGATCCCACGAGCAGCACGGCCTCCGCCTGCTCGAGATCACCCAGCGAACAGCCAAGCCACGGGTACAGCGGCGCCCTAGCGTCCTCACTGAAATCCCGCTGTCGCAGGCGGTGGTCGACGTTTCCGCTCCCCAAACCACGTGTCAGACGCTGCAGCAGATAGAACTCCTCGACGGTTGATTGCGGGGCAGCCGCAGAGGCGATCGTCTGCGGACCGTGCGCCTTGATCACCTCCGTCAGCCGCCGCGCAGTGAACTCGATGGCCGTCGGCCAGTCTGTCTCGCGCCATACGCCACCCGTCCTGATGCGTGGCACTCTCAGCCGATCCGGGATGTTGAGCGCCGTATAGCTGAATCGATCGCGGTCCGACAGCCAGACCTCATTGACCTCTTCATTCCCGCGAGGGAGGACGCGACGCACCTCGTTGCGAAGCACCTGTACCGTAAGATTCGATCCCACACAGTCGTGCGGGCTCACGGACGCATGATCCTGTAATTCCCAGGAGCGTGCAGCGTACCGGAACGGCTTCGACGTAAGCGCTCCGACCGGACAAAGATCGATCATATTTCCAGAAAGTTCGGATGATACGCCGGCACTGACGTACGTACCGATGCGCATATGCTCGCCACGTCCGGTCGCACCAAGCTCCATGATTCCGGCGATCTCCTGACCGAAGCGGACGCATCTTGTGCAATGGATGCAGCGGGTCATGTCGGTCGCGATAAGCGGCCCCAGATCCTCATCCTTCACGATCCGTTTGTTCTCGCTATACCGCGAAATGTCGTGCCCATAACCGACTGCAAGGTCCTGCAGCTCACATTCCCCTCCCTGATCACAGATCGGGCAATCCAAGGGGTGATTGATGAGCAGAAACTCCATAACACCGCGCTGAGCCGTTACCGTCTTATCTGAGCGCGTGGAGACCCGCATCCCTTCGGTGACGGGCGTCGCACATGCCGGGACCGGCTTCGAAATACGTTCGATGTCGACGAGACACATGCGGCAGTTCGCAGCGACCGAGAGCTTGCTGTGATAACAGAAACGAGGGATATAGATGCCGGCTGCGTCGGCAGCCTCGATCACCATCGAGCCTTCATCAACCTCAAGCTTGTGTCCGTCGATCTCGATATTGAGCATGTCCGCGCCTGCTCCGCTACGCCGCCCAGCAGCTGCGGTGCTGGATATGGTGTTCGAATTCCTCCCTGAAGTTCTTGATGAAACTGATGACCGGCATGGCTGCCGCGTCGCCAAGTGCGCAGATTGTGCGGCCCTCGATCTTCTCCGACATATCCACCAGGAGATCCAGGTCTTCCATGCGGCCCTCTCCGTCCTCAATCCGGCCTATGACGCGTGCGAGCCAACCCGTCCCCTCCCGGCACGGAGTACACTGGCCGCACGATTCCTCATAATAGAAATGCGCGATGCGCCGGAGCACCCTCACCATGCAGACGGTCTCGTCCATGATGATGACCGAACCGGCCCCCAGCATCGAACCGGCCTTGGACAGCGAGTCATAGTCCATGTTGAGGCCCATCATGACCTCGCCCCGGACGACCGGAACCGACGAGCCCCCGGGAATCACCGCTTTCAGGCGACGGCCCTCGCGCATGCCGCCGGCAAGCTTCAGGAGTTCCACAAACGGCGTGCCAAGTGGAACCTCGTAGTTCCCCGGCTTGTTGACATGTCCTGACACGGAAAAAATCTTGGGGCCACCATTGTTCGGACGGCCAATGTTAAGGAACCACTGGCCCCCGTTTCTCAGAATCGACGGTATCGACGCCAGAGTCTCGGCATTGTTGATAGTTGTCGGCCGGCCGTAAAGACCATAGCTTGCCGGAAACGGTGGTTTGAACCGGGGCATACCCTTCTTGCCCTCAAGCGATTCGAGCAGAGCGGTCTCCTCGCCACAGATGTAGGCGCCCGCACCACGATGTGAGTGAATCTCGAAGTCGATGCCGGACTGCAGGACATCGCGACCGATCAGGCCAGCAGCCCTCGCCTCAGCGAGCGCCGCCTCGAACCGTTCATATGGCTCCCGGAACTCGCCCCGGATGTAGTTGTAGCCAACCGTGGCACCCATGGCATAACCGGCTATCGCCATGCCCTCGATGAGGGCGTGCGGATTGAGGCGGAGAATGTCCCGGTCCTTGAACGTGCCTGGCTCACCTTCGTCTGAGTTACAGACGATATATTTCTGGCCAGGGGCCATGCGTGGCATGAAACTCCACTTGAGTCCGGTCGGAAAGCCGGCGCCGCCACGCCCGCGCAGGGCGGACTTCTTGACCTCGGCGATGATATCGTCGGATGCCGTGCGTTCCGTGATAATCTTGCGCCATGCCTTGTAGCCACCGATACTTTCGTAGACCGCGAGGGACCATGGTCGTTCCAGACCGAGTGTGCTGAAACAGACCTCATTGGCCATTATTTGAGCCCCGCCAGGATCACGTCGATCTTCTCCGGTGTCAGATTCTCCTGGTAGGTATCACCGACCATGCATGCTGGCGCTCCGCCGCACGCGGCGAGACACTCGACCTCCTTCAGGGTGATCCGGCCGTCGGCCGTGGTCTCGCCAAGCTTTATCCCAAGCTTCCCTTGAAGGTAGCGCACAATCTCGTCAGAACCGCAAAGCATGCAGGAGATATTGGTACAGACAGAGATCTTGTGTCGTCCGACCGGGCGGACATCGTACATCGAGTAGAACGTCGCTATCTCATACACCTGTATCGGCCGCATCCCGAGAATTTCCGCCACATAGTCCATCACCGGGGTACTAAGCCAGCCGTGTTCCTCCTGCGCGATCCGCAACGCGGCCATCACGGCCGATGCGCGGCGGTCCACTGGATATTTCTTTGCCTCACTCTCGATTTTTTCGAGAGACGGGGCTGACAGGAGGGGCGTATTCGCGGCATTCGTCATCGGTCAATCTCGCCAAATACGATGTCCTGGCTACCGATGACCGCGACCACATCCGCGATCATGTGACCGCGGACCATCTCGTCCAGCGCGGAGAGGTGCGCGAATCCCGGGGCACGGATCTTCAGCCGGTACGGCTTGTTGGCACCGTCCGATATCAGATAAATGCCGAACTCGCCCTTCGGATGCTCGACCGCTGCGTATACCTCCCCGGCCGGTATACAGTACCCCTCCGTGAACAGCTTGAAGTGATGGATCAGCGACTCCATGCCCTGTTTCATCACGATCCGCTTCGGCGGCACAATCTTGTGATCATCGACAATTACGGGTCCCGGGTTGCGCCGCAACCACTCGACACACTGCCGGACAATATGGTTCGACTGGCGCATCTCCTCGATGCGTACCAGATAGCGGTCGTAGCAATCCCCAGTGGCGCCGACAGGCACATCAAAATCGATATCACGGTATACCTCGTAGGGCTGCATCTTGCGCAGATCCCAGGCAATCCCGGATCCGCGGAGCATCGGTCCTGTGAATCCGAGCTGCAGGGCCCGCTCCGGAGACACCACACCAATTCCCACAGTGCGCTGCTTCCAGATCCGGTTATCCGTCAGAAGCGTCTCGTACCCGTCGACGCACGCCGGAAACCTCTCGGTAAAATCCCATATGAAATCGAGCAGCGAGCCACGCCGATTTTCATTCAGGCGGTCGATCTTCTGCGGATCGTGCCATTTCGATGGCTGATACTGCGGCATCGACTCAGGAAGGTCCCGATACACGCCGCCCGGACGATAGTACGCTGCATGCAGACGTGCGCCGGATACCGCCTCGTAGGTATCCATGAGGTCTTCGCGTTCCCGGAACGCGTACAGGAACACGGTCATCGCACCGATGTCCAGGGCATGGGCGCCAAGCCACAGCAAGTGATTGAGGATCCGGGTAATCTCGTCGAACATCACCCGGATATACTGGGCGCGCAGGGGCACATCGAGGCCCAGCAGCTTCTCGATCGCGAGAACATACCCATGCTCGTTCGACATCATCGACACATAATCGAGACGGTCCATGTAGGGGATCGATTGATTATATGGCTTGCTCTCGGCGAGCTTTTCGGTCGCCCGGTGCAGCAGACCGATATGCGGGTCGGCGCGCTCGATAACCTCGCCGTCGAGCTCAAGCACGAGACGCAGCACTCCGTGCGCAGCAGGGTGCTGCGGGCCGAAGTTCATCGTGTAGTTACGTATCTCTGCCACCGTAACCTTCCTCGCGTATGACGCGCGGCACGAGCACGCGCGGCTCGATGCTGACGGGTTGATAGACGACCCGCCGTTTTTCGGGATCGTAACGCATCTCCACCTGCCCTATCAGCGGGAAATCCTTGCGGAATGGATGCCCTATGAATCCATAGTCTGTCAGGATACGCCGAAGATCCGGGTGCCCTTCAAAAACGATTCCAAACAGATCGAACGCCTCGCGCTCATACCAGTTTGCCACGGACCAGATATCCGTGACGGAAGCCAAACGGGGTGGTTCATCGTTGAGAAACACGCGCAACCTGAGACGGGAATTGTGCGTGACCGACAAGAGGTGGTAGACCACGGAAAACCGCGGACCCTGATAGGCTCCCTGCCTGTACTCCAGGTAATCCACTCCGCAGAGATCGATCAGCTGTTCGAACCGGGTGTGGGCATCGTCTCGAAGTGCCCGACAGCTGGCTGCTATCCGATCCGCATGGATCACGAGCGTCAGTTCACCGAGGTTCTCGGCAGTCTCTGCCACGGCATCCCCGAGAAGTTCACGGGCATAGTCGGCTAATGAGTGCAGCGGCTCGGGCATAGAGAGGTTATCTTGAGTGGCTAGCGAGCGATGATATTCGTTCGCCGGATCTTACTCTGCAACTGCATGATCCCGTACAGCAGCGCCTCGGCGGTTGGCGGGCAGCCTGGCACATAGACATCGACCGGCACGATGCGGTCGCATCCCCGGACAACTGAATAGGAGTAGTGATAATAGCCACCACCATTCGCGCATGATCCCATGGAGATCACCCAGCGTGGCTCCGCCATCTGGTCGTACACCCGTCGCAGCGCTGGGGCCATCTTGTTGACGAGTGTGCCCGCAACGATCATGACATCGGACTGCCGTGGACTCGGGCGGAACACGACCCCGAAGCGGTCCAGATCATAACGCGACGCACCTGCATGCATCATCTCCACGGCGCAGCAGGCGAGACCGAAGGTCATGGGCCACAGAGACCCCGTGCGCGACCAGTTCACGAGCTGATCGAGCGAGGTCGTCATCCAGCCCTTATCCTGAAGTGCCTCTACTCCCACTCGAGAGCCCCCTTCACCCACTCGTAGATAAAACCGATCACGAGAATTCCGAGGAACACCATCATGGCCAGGAAACCTGCGCGACCAATGCGGCTCAGTGCCACCGCCCAAGGAAACAGAAACGCGATCTCCAGATCGAAGATGATGAACAGGATTGCGACTAGGTAATAGCGGACATCGAATTTCATCCGCGAATTTTCGAATGCCGAGAACCCGCATTCGTAGGCGGACAGCTTGTCACTGTCGGGATGGTGCGGCGCGAACAGTCGGCCCGCAACCATGGGCAGCACGCCCACGAGGACGCCGACTATCATGAAAATCAGGATCGGCAAGTAGTTTTGCAGCATCGCAACCCCGGTGCACGGCCGTTAACGTAACGTAGTGATGTTCAGGCCTTGCCGAACAGCGGTCTAGTCTAGGCGGCCCCGATCTTTCAAGTCAAGTCGGGGCGCCGGCACAATTCTCTTCTGATTCCTTGCCTTATCTCAATATTTGTTGGGGTCATAAAAAATTCATGTGGTGCCGAAGGCGGGACTCGAACCCGCACAGCTTGCGCTACCGCCCCCTCAAGACGGCGTGTCTACCAATTCCACCACTTCGGCTTGCTACTGGTGTGACGGCTGGGGTTGTGGCGCTGCCGGCACACTGTTTTGCGCATTGCCTGTCGGCGGTGCACCCACTCCGCGCGAAGGCGAACTCGTCGGCGGGACGGGCACATGGGCCGATGCCGCTCCTGTTAGGCTCGTCACACTCACCGGTCGCGCGGGCGCAGACAGGTAGGCGAGCGATAGACTGGTAAGAAAAAAAATCGTTGCGAGGATCGCCGTCAGGCGGCTCAGGAAAGTTGCGGAGCCCCGGCTGCCGAACAACGTCTGCGACGCCCCGCTGCCAAACGCAGCGCCCATATCCGCGCCCTTACCCTGCTGCAACAACACGAGCGCCACGAGTGTGAAGGAAACGAGGATATGGATAATCAGCAATAGTTCTTTCATGATGTCCAGGCCCTGACCGCACCACAGATCGCGAGGAACTCATCCGCCTTCAGCGATGCGCCGCCGATGAGGCCGCCATCGATGTCTGGCTCCGCGAACAGCTCACCCGCATTTGCCGCCTTCACGCTACCGCCGTAGAGGATACGAAGCCGATCCGCAATTCCGGCGTCACGTCTGGCAAGTCGACCCCGAATGAACCCATGCACCAGCTGCGCCTGCCTCGCGCTTGCGTTGCGTCCCGTGCCAATCGCCCATACGGGTTCATAGGCCACGATTGCATCGGCGAATGCGCCTATTCCGCTACAATCCACCACCGCGTCAAGCTGTCGCGCGATCACCCCTTCGGTGCTGCCAGCCTCGCGTTCAGACAGCGTCTCCCCGACACACAGGATTGGCGTGAGACCGCATGCTTGAGCCCGCCGGAATTTCTCGGCGACACGGGTATCGGTATCTCCGTACAGCGTGCGACGTTCCGAATGACCGACGATAACGCACCGGCAACCGAGATCCTTCAGCAGAACTCCCGATGTCTCGCCCGTGAACGCACCAGCCTCCTGCTCATGCAGGTCTTGTCCACCAACCCACACTCGCGGACCCACAAGATCGGCTACGACCGGAATCAGTGCGAACGGCGGGCACATGCCGACATCGGCGCTGACTCCGCTAATCCCTGCAAGGACCGCGTTCACGAGCGCCCTCGCGCTCGCCTGCGTGCCATGCATCTTCCAGTTTCCCACTACCAACGGTCGCCGCACCTGCCCCCCAGGAAACCGTGAATCCTATGAAACGGCGGGCGATGGTAACCGATTCCGCGCGCGGAACGCAATTTCTGCTCAGGCGGTGCGCCCTGCTGCGGCAAGCCGGACCGTTTCAGCAAGCTGTTCGCACAGACGCGAAACCTCGGCCTGATCACGACCCTCCACTGTCACACGGACCACCGGCTCGGTGCCGGAGGCACGGAGCACAACACGCCCGTCTGCGTGCAGCTGGGACTCTGCAACCCGTCGTGCGTCGGCAACCTGGGGGTTTGCGCCTACATCAAAGCGGTCCCCGGCAAGCGGAACGTTGATGGTCCGCTGTGGATAGACCGTCATCGCCGAACAAAGATCCGTGAGGGTGCGATTCGATTCGGCGATGACAGCAAGCACCTGGAGCGCGGCGATGATTCCATCTCCTGTCGTGCTTTTGTCAAGGCAGATGACATGCCCAGACGACTCTCCGCCAAGTTCCCATCCCTCGCGCTGCATCATTGCAAGCACATATCGATCACCAACGGCGGAACGTTTGAAGGGAATTGAAAGCCGCTTCAGCGCCTGCTCGAGCCCGAAGTTGCTCATCTGCGTCCCGACGACGCCCCCATTCAGCGTGCGCCCCGCGCTGCGCGCGGCCCCAATGATGTACAGAATCTGGTCACCGTCGACACATTGCCCTTGGTGGTCCACCATGATGACACGATCTCCGTCACCATCCAGAGCAAGCCCGAGGTCCGCCTCATGCTCACGTACGGCGGCCTGCAGCGTCTGCGGATGAATCGAGCCGCAGTCGAGATTGATGTTGAATCCATCAGGCTCATTCGCGATCGCAATGACATGCGCGCCGAGTTCGGAAAACACGTGTGGCGCAATCTGGTACGCCGCGCCATGGGCACAATCGACCACTATCCTCAGTCCATCGAGATTCAGGCGGTTTGGAAACGTGCTCTTGCAGAATTCGATGTACCGGCCTGCCGCATCCGTGTGACGCCTTACCTTGCCAAGACGCTGTGAAGGCTGAATCACAAGCCGCCGCGACATCTGTTCCTCGATAGCTGCCTCAACCTCGTCTGGCAATTTCGTGCCCTGATCGGAAAAAAACTTTATTCCGTTATCATGGTAGGGGTTGTGGGACGCACTGATGACGACACCCGCGTGTGCGCGGAACGTGCGGGTGAGGTACGCGATCCCGGGGGTCGGCATCGGTCCGAGCAAACGGATGTCGGCGCCCGCGGCCGACAGGCCTGCCTCCATTGCCGACTCAAGCAGATATCCCGATACGCGAGTATCCTTGCCGATCACGACCCGCAGATCAGCGCCACCCAGTACCTGGCCTGCGGCCCACCCGAGCTTGAGCACGGTCTCGGGCGTAATCGGCTCTTCACCTACACGCCCACGTATGCCATCCGTTCCAAAAAAGCGCTTCTTCATTACCGCATCGTGCCCTCATACACAGCTTCAAAAAGACGCAGGGCGTCGCACGTCGGGCGGATGTCATGCACCCGGACCATGCTCGCCCCTTCGCGCAGCGCCATGAGCGCGAGCGCCACACTGTCCGCAAGCCGGTCCGCCGGTGGAGTACCGAGGAGCGCACCGATCATTGATTTCCGTGACAGGCCGACGAGAATAGGCAGCCCGAGTGATCTTAGATCGGACAGCCGGCGCAGCAGGACCAGATTATGCTCGACGGTTTTTCCGAATCCGAATCCTGGGTCAATCAAAAGACGCGACCGGGGAATACCCGCGGCCACCGCCTCATCAACCCGCCGTCTGAGAAACTCCACCACTTCGGAGACCACATCCTTGTAGCTCGGCCGGGCCTGCATAGTCTGGGGCTGCCCCTGCATATGCATCAGACAGACAGGAACCCCCATCTCTGCGGCCGCATCGAGCGCCCCGGGCACACGCAGGGCACGAACATCGTTGATAAGACCCGCCCCGGCCGCCACAGCTGCCTTCATGACCTCAGGCTTCGACGTATCGATGCTGACAGGCACCGGGATGTCCGCATCCGCGAGCGCCCTGATGACCGGCACCACACGCCGGATCTCCTCGTCCGCATCAACAGGTGTTGCTCCCGGCCGCGTCGATTCGCCACCCACGTCGATAAGGTGCGCCCCTTCGTCCACCATCCGGCGGGCATGACGGACCGCCTGCTCGACCGACGAAAACAATCCGCCGTCGTAGAACGAATCGGGGGTGACATTCAGGATGCCCATGATTGCCGGGCGTAGCAGATCAACAGTTCGTGTGCCGCACTGAAGGCTCGCGGCCGCCCCCACCTTACTGTGGCTCGCCGGCGGGCGTATCCATACGTGGCTTAACCAGCGGTTTGCGCCCCGGCTTGCTGGATTGCGCATCCGAGTCGTCGAGATTTGGCGCCACATACCCGGTGGGTGGCCTCGGTGTGCGGTCCTCCATGATGTCGTTGATCTGGTCATCCTCGAGCGTCTCCCAGTCCAGAAGCGCCTTGGCCATGCGCTCAACCTTGCTGCGGTTCTCCTCGATGATGCGCCGAGCACGCATATACTCCTCATCTACAATACGCCGTATCTCAGCATCAACCAGCTGTGCTGTCGCGTCACTCAGATTCTTGTGCGTGGTCACATCGCGCCCCAGGAATACCTCGCTCTGATTCTCCCCGTATACGCGCGTGCCAAGGACATCGCTCATGCCCCACCGGCTCACCATATTGCGCGCGATATCCGTCGCCCGCTCGAAGTCATTGGCAGCGCCAGTGGTCATCTGGTGCATAAAGACCTCTTCCGCAATGCGTCCACCCATGAGTACCGAGATGGTCGAAAGCAGATACTCGCGGTCGTGGCTGTAACGGTCCTCTGTCGGCAGCTGCATCGTCACCCCGAGCGCACGACCGCGCGGGATAATAGTCACCTTGTGCACCGGATCGGTGTTCGGCAGGAGTTTCGCGACCACCGTGTGGCCGGATTCGTGGTAGGCAGTATTGATCCGCTCCCGCTCCGGCATCACGATCGAGCGGCGTTCTGCCCCCATGATGATCTTGTCCTTGGCGAGCTCGAAATCCTCCATCTCCACCAGGCGCTTGTTCTTGCGCGCGGCGAACAATGCGGCTTCGTTGACAAGATTCGCGAGGTCGGCCCCGGAAAAACCTGGCGTACCCCGGGCGATGATATTGGGCACTACGTTCTCCGCGACTGGCACCTTGCGCATATGGATCTTGAGGATCTGCTCACGGCCTCGGATATCTGGCAACGGCACGAATACCTGGCGATCGAACCGTCCCGGACGAAGCAACGCCGGATCGAGCACGTCAGGACGATTGGTCGCGGCGATCACGATCACTCCTTCGCTTCCCTCGAAACCATCCATTTCGACCAGGAGCTGATTGAGTGTCTGCTCGCGCTCGTCATGGCCACCACCGAGGCCTGCGCCACGCTGCCGACCCACGGCATCGATCTCGTCGATGAAGATGATACACGGGGCGTGTTTCTTGGCCTGCTCAAACATATCGCGCACCCGTGACGCGCCAACACCAACAAACATCTCCACGAAATCAGAGCCAGAGATGGAGAAGAACGGCACCTTGGCCTCGCCTGCGATTGCCTTCGCAAGCAGGGTCTTCCCGGTCCCGGGGCTACCTGTCATGAGTACTCCACGGGGGATACGGCCACCGAGCTTCTGGAATTTCGACGGATCTCTCAGGAACTCGACAAGCTCGTGTACTTCCTCCTTCGCCTCCTCGACACCCGCAACATCCTCGAAGGTGATTTTGTTGTTTTCCTCACTCAGCATCCGGGCCTTGCTTTTGCCAAAACTCATGGCGCCCCGCCCGGCGCCACCGCCCTGCATCTGGCGCATGAAGAAGATCCATACCCCGACCAGCAGCAACAACGGGAACCAGTTGATGAAGATCTGCAGCAGCAGCGACTGCTCCTCGCGCGGCTTTGCGGCAATGGCTACACCATTGTTGAGCAGATCGTCGATGAGACCAGGGTCATGCGGTGCATAAGTCGTGAACTTGTGGCCACCCTTGGTGACGCCCGCGATGTCCTGGCCTTTGATCAGTACGCGGTTCACCCGCCCCTGCTTGATGGCAGTGATGAACTGCGAGTACTGCATCGTGTTCACGGTGGTATGCCGATGGCCATAATTGTTGAAAATAGCCATCAGAACGATCGCGATGATCAGCCATACCAGAAGATTCTTTGCTAGATTATTCAACGTCTTATGCCTCAAGTGCCGATCCCTGCACGTTCATTTTGCAACGTTCCTGGATCCCGCACAACTAAACCTTCAGACCCCGGCCCAGCAGATACGATTCAGCGCTACGGGCCCGGGAAGCCTCGGGCTTGCGGACCGCCGTGGTCTTAAAGCGGGTCTTCAGATCCTTGAGCAGCCCGGGGAAGCCTTCCCCTTGAAAGGTTTTGATCAGACAGGCGCCGTCGGCCACGAGATGGCCAAGCGCAAAATCCAGCGCGAGTTCCGCCAGATAGACCGCCCGCGCCTGGTCTGAAGGGCCGATACCGCTAATATTGGGGGCCATATCGGAAATTACAAGATTCGGGCGGCGGTGACCAAGCCGCTCCTTGAGCCGCCCCAACACCTCGTCCTCGGTGAAATCACCCTCTATGAATTCTACCCCCGGCAGCGGCACCATCGGCAGGAGGTCGACCGCAATCACGCATCCGCTGGGGCCAATCTTCTCGTACGCATATTGTGTCCAGCCCCCGGGGGCGGCCCCAAGGTCGACCACGGTCATACCCGGGCTCAGCAATCGGTCATGCTGGTCAATCTCTTTCAGTTTGTACACCGCCCGCGACCGGTAACCCTCTTTCCATGCACGCTGCACATACGGGTCGTCGAAATGCTCGCGCAACCACGTCCTGCTGCTTCGAGTCCTTGCCATCACACTAGCCCTGACGTCCAAGGCCAGTGGCGACCAGCAGTAACCCGAGCATACTGTTCAGCACAAAAAGCGCAGTCGATCCGACATGCAGCGCACCGAAACGGGCAGCGATCTCGCCGGCTGGGGGGATGTGACCACCGCCGAGACGCTTAAGCGCGTCCATCCGTGGCAGAATCCAGAACTGCCCGGCTGCGGTCACACCGAGCATGGTCACAAGCACCCACGCACGCCACGACCACACTGCAGAAATCCCATGCTGCCAGATGAAAACCACGAGCAAAAAACCGCCACACACGAGCCCCGCAATCCCGAGATAACTGAAAAGTCGACCGGCGATATTGCCAGCCACAGTTTTGCTATCGAGCATCGAGAACAGCACAGGGGCAACAAGATAACCCACAGACCACATACCCCCGACCCAAAGGGTGAGGACAATGCGTTCTAGCGGATCCACGAATCGCATCAGCGCCGGGTCACACGTACCGGATACCGAGAATCTCATACTGCCGGACCCCGTCCGGCACCCGCACCTCCACAAGCTCCCCGGTTTCCTTACCAATGAGGGCACGTGCAATGGGCGAGCTGATGGAGATCTTGCCTTCGCTAATATCGGCCTCTTCGTCGCCAACAATCTGGTAGGTGACCTCCTGCTGGGAGTCTTCGTCCAGCAGATCCAGAGTGGCACCAAATACCACCTTGCCGTTCGCGTTGACGGTAAGAGGGTCAATAATCTGGGCGTTGGAAAGCTTGGCCTCGAGATCAGCAATACGTCCCTCGGTAAAACTCTGCTGTTCCTTAGCCGCGTGATACTCGGCGTTTTCCGACAGGTCTCCGTGAGCACGCGCTTCCGCGATCGCCTGAATGATACGAGGCCTTTCCACCGTCTTCAGCCGGTGCAGCTCCTTTCGGAGCTTCTCGACCCCCGCAACCGTGAGCGGAACCTTGTTCATCAGTACCTCCGTGAAACCGGGCGCGTACGCCCATGGTTACGATTTCGAAAATGAGTATCCGCGAAGCCGTCGGCGCCAGCCTCGCACGCCAGACAAAAAACCGGTGCGCCTTGCGGAACCCGTTGAATCTGTACAGCGCGCTGCAACTCATCCCTCATGCGCGCATCAGACGAGTCCTTGTACAGTGAGATACCACCGGCGAGAGAAAGGATGTGCCGCCCCTAGACTCCCGTGATCTCCTTATGCAGATCCTGCAGCCGGTTGACCTCGAAGACACTGCCATGCCGGTGCGCCGCGCACGCCGCCCGGGCAGCTGCAAGCGTCGTATAGTTAGTCACCTTGTGTTGCAACGCCTCGCGGCGGATCTGGTATGAATCGGCGAAACTTTGCTTGTCCGCAATGGTGTTAACGATTATATCCATCTCGTCGTTCTTGATCATATCGACGATATGCGGCCGCCCCTCCGACACCTTGTTCACAGCCTGCACCACAATCCCCGCCGCCTCCAGTGCCGCGGCCGTACCACGGGTGGCGAGAATCTCGAAACCATTGCCAGCAAAATATCTTGCCACCTCGATCGCTCCCTCGCGGTCTGAATCCCGCACACTGATAAACATGCGGCCGCTCCGTGGTATTTCTGAGCCAGCCGCGACCTGGGACTTGGCGAACGCCTCGCCGAAAGTTCTGCCTACGCCCATCACCTCCCCCGTCGACTTCATCTCGGGGCCAAGAACGGTATCCACACCGGGAAACTTGATGAACGGAAACACGGCTTCCTTAACGCAATAGTAGGCCGGAACAATCTCCTTCTCCACCCCCTGCGCCGCGAGCGTCTGGCCCACCATACAGCGCGCAGCAATCTTCGCGAGCGGCCGCGCGGTTGCCTTGGAGACGTACGGCACCGTACGCGAAGCCCGGGGGTTCACTTCAAGGATATAAAGATCCGTCCCCTTGACCGCGAACTGCACATTCATGAGGCCCACCACCTTTAACGCCTTCGCGAGCCGCGCTGTCTGCGCACGCAGCCGGTTCAGCATCTCCCCGGACAGGCTGAAGGGTGGTAGCGAACATGCCGAATCCCCGGAATGCACTCCAGCCTCTTCGATATGCTCCATGATGCCACCAATCACCACTGCCCGTCCGTCCGATACCGCGTCCACATCGATCTCCCGGGCATCAGTCAGGAAACGGTCAAGAAGCACCGGGCTGTCCTCCGACACGCGCACAGCGCGACGCATGTAGATCTCGAGATCTTCGCGACCATGTACAATCTCCATGGCGCGGCCACCGAGCACATACGAGGGACGCACCACGAGCGGATAACCGATCTCCTCGGCGAGCTTCACCGCCTGGGCTGTGGTTTTGGCAACGCAGTTAGGGGGCTGTAACAGCCTGAGCCGCCGGATAAGCTTCTGGAACCGCTCGCGATCCTCGGCAAGGTCGATCGAATCCGGACTCGTACCGATGATCGGAGCACCATTTTTAGCGAGTCCGGCCGCAAGCTTGAGAGGAGTCTGCCCGCCGTACTGGACAATGACCCCCGTCGGTCTCTCGACGTGAACGATCTCAAGAACGTCCTCCAGGGTCAGAGGCTCGAAGTAGAGACGGTCCGAAACGTCGTAATCGGTAGACACCGTCTCCGGATTACAGTTCACCATGATGGTCTGGAAACCGTCGGCGCGCAAAGCCATGGACGCATGCACGCAACAGTAATCAAACTCAATGCCCTGCCCAATACGGTTGGGCCCGCCACCCAGGACCATGATTTTTTTGCGCTTCTCGGGTTTCGCCTCACACTCCTCCTCATAGGTGGAGTACAGGTAGGCGGTCGTTGCGGCGAATTCAGCGGCACATGAATCTACCCGCTTGTACACCGGGCGTACCTTCAACCGTTGCCTGAGCCGGCGAAAACGGTTCTCCGACACACCGATGAGTTCGCCAAGCCTGTGGTCGGAAAACCCCTGGCGCTTCCATCTGCGGATCAGTGCTGCCGTGGGTAAACCCCGGCTCTTGTCCCGGTAGGCCGCGATGTTGTGTTCGGCTCGGATGAGATCCTCAATCTGGGCAAGGAACCAGGGGTCGATATGGCTGAGCGCGTAAACCTCGTCAATCGTGAAATTGTGACGGAACGCATCGGCCACGTACCATATGCGCTCCGCACCTGGAACCTTCAATTCCTGGATGATGCGGTCCCGCGCCACCTTCGGGTCGGTCCCCGTGTCGAAACGGCTCTCGAGACCAAATGAGCCAATCTCAAGACTGCGCAACACCTTTTGCAGTGATTCCTGGAATGTCCGGCCAATTGCCATCGCCTCGCCGACCGACTTCATCTGCGTGGTCAACGACGCGTCGGCCTTGGGGAACTTCTCGAATGTAAAACGCGGGTATTTGGTGACCACGTAGTCGATCGCGGGCTCGAACGATGCTGGCGTAACCCCTCCGGTGATCTCATTACGCAGTTCATCGAGGCTGTACCCCACAGCAAGTTTCGCGGCGATTCTTGCGATCGGGAAACCCGTTGCCTTTGACGCAAGCGCGGAAGATCGCGACACACGCGGATTCATCTCCACGACCACCATGTGACCGTCCCGGGGATTCACGGCAAACTGCACGTTGGATCCGCCAGTCTCGACGCCAATCTCGCGTAATACCGCGGCACTCGCGTCCCGCATCACCTGGTACTCCTTGTCGGTAAGCGTCTGCGCGGGTGCCACGGTAATCGAATCCCCCGTATGGATCCCCATGGCATCGACATTTTCGATTGAACACACGATGATACAGTTGTCCTTGCAGTCCCGGACCACCTCCATCTCGAATTCCTTCCAGCCGATGATGGATTCCTCGATCAGCAATTCCCGCGTGGGCGAGGCATCCAGCCCGCGGTCGCAGATGGCAACAAATTCCTCCCGGTTGTATGCGACACCCCCTCCGCTGCCACCAAGCGTAAACGAGGGCCGGATGATGGCGGGAAAACCAACCAGCGCCTGTACCTGAAGCGCCTCTTCGAGGCTGTGGGCAATTGCACCACGAACCACATTGAGGCCGATCGATTCCATGGCCTTCTTGAAGAGCTCCCGATCCTCTGCCTTGTCGATCGCCTGCCGTGAGGCACCAATCATCTGCACGCCGTAACGCGCGAGCACACCTTCCCGATCAAGATCAAGCGCACAGTTGAGTGCGGTCTGCCCCCCCATAGTCGGCAACAAGGCATCAGGACGCTCACGCGCAATAATGCGCTCTATGGTCTGCCAGTTGACGGGCTCAATATAGGTAGCGTCGGCAAGTTCCGGATCGGTCATGATCGTCGCGGGATTGGAGTTCACCAGGACAACTCGATACCCCTCCTCACGCAACGCAGTGCATGCCTGTGCTCCTGAATAATCAAATTCGCATCCCTGGCCGATGATGATCGGCCCGGCACCGATGATCAGGATGCTCTGGATGTCCGTACGTTTCGGCATGACGTGGTCCGGTCGCCGCTCACGCGCGGCGCTGTGCGTGCTCGCGCATTATGCGGGCGAAGCGCTCAAAGAGAGGTGATACGTCGTGCGGACCCGGGCTCGCCTCAGGGTGCCCCTGGAAACAGAACACGGGCCGGTCTCTGAGCTCGAAACCCTGCAGTGAACCATCAAAGAGCGAGCGATGGGTCACGCGCAGGTGCATGCCGAGACTTGCTTCATCAACCGCGAAGCCGTGGTTCTGGCTCGTGATCATCACGCGCCCGGTGTCCAGATCCACGACCGGGTGGTTCGCGCCGTGATGCCCGAACTTCATTTTGACCGTACGCGCACCGGCAGCAAGACCGATCAGCTGGTGTCCGAGACAGATCCCGAACATCGGGGTACCCTCATCCATGATCCTGCGCACAGCATCAATAGCGTAGGAACAGGCCTGTGGATCACCCGGCCCATTGGATAGAAAAACCCCGTCCGGCCTGAGCTTAAGCACGTCCTCTGCCGACGTCTTTGCTGGCACGACAGTGACCTTACAACCGCAGTCCACCAACCGCCGCAGGATGTTGCGTTTGATCCCGTAGTCATAGGCCACCACGCTCGGGCCGGCGCCTTCCGGCGCATGGTAGCCCCCGCCATGCACCCAGCTACCCTGCGTCCACTGATAGGGCCTTCGGGTTGTCACTCCCTTGGCAAGATCAAGCCCCACGAGCCCTCCAAAGGAGCGCGCTGCCGCGATCGCCTTCTTGGCATCGAGGCGTTCTCCCGGCGCCGCCGCCCACAGGCAACCGTTCTGCGTCCCCTGCTCGCGTAGGATCCGGGTGAGCCGGCGGGTATCGATACCCGCGACCCCGATCATCTTGCTCTGCTCAAGGAACTCGGGCAACGTGCGTTGCGCACGATAACTACTCACCCGCAGAGGCAGATCCCGGATCACGAGACCCGAGGCAACGGTGCGTGCCGACTCCATGTCCTCGTCATTGACACCGGTGCTGCCGATATGGGGATAGGTCAAGGTGACAATCTGGCGGGCATACGACGGGTCAGTCAGGATCTCCTGATAACCACTCATCGCGGTATTGAACACGACCTCGCCTACGATCTGCCCGGGAAAACCGACTGACTCCCCGCGGAAGAGGGATCCGTCAGCCAGGGCAAGCAGCGCAGGTTGCATCGAGCCTCGGAGAAACGGTGAGCCGGACATGCAAAAGCGGGAGCGACTCCCGCCGCTCCCGCTTTCCGAAAAACAAGGGTTTTCTTTAAACCAACTGTATCAGTACATTTCACGCATTCTACGTGCGCGCGATCACAAAATCAACGTAGGCCCAGCACATCCTGCATATCAAAAAAACCCGTGGAACGGCCCATGACCCAGCCAGCGGCCAAGAGCGCCCCGCGCGCAAAATTATCACGACTTGAAGCCCTGTGCGTAATTTCGATGCGCTCGCCGGGCAGCGCGAACAGGACCGTATGGTCGCCAACGATATCTCCCGCGCGGATCGCAGAGAAGCCAATCTCGCCTGCAGGGCGCGGACCTGCCGCGGGCCCCTGACGCCCATGCCGTGCATGCTCCCCAAGCGACTGGCCACGGGCCGAGGCAGCAACCTCCCCGAGCCTGAGCGCAGTACCCGAGGGGGCGTCTTTCTTTTGCCGGTGGTGCGCCTCAATCACTTCGATATCCGCATCAGTTCCGAGCGCACGCGCAGCGAGCCCGACCAGCTGAAAACATAGGTTGACCCCGGGACTCATATTGGGCGCATGGACGATGGCCACATGCCTGGACGCCGCCCGCAACGCGTCAAGACCGGATTCATCGAAACCTGTCGTTCCGATCACGAGTCGCTTGCCCATGACCACGCAGCCCGCGACATGCGCAAGCGTCGCCTCGGGATGGGTAAAATCGACCAGCACGTCGACCTCACCAAGCACGTCTTGCGAGAACGGACGCACGACTACGGCCGCACCACCACCCGTCACGGTCCGGCCAATCTCATGGCTCCCGGCACGCTCAAAGGCCGCGGTCAAACGAAGGCCTGGATGGTCGGGAAGCGCCGCAATCAGGGCACCACCCATACGTCCGGCCGCGCCGGCGATGGCAATACGGATCATGGCTCGCCTTGTCGTTAGGTTCAGGCCAGCATAAGGATTTAGCTGACGGGCGGCAACTGAGGAGACGATGAACCGCTGGGCCACCAATTGCCAAAGCTGGATGGGGACCCTTACACCGCAGCACGACACATGATGACTGGGTCATTCTCTTGCGTCTGCCGCGCGCAGTTCGTATACAAAGGAACGAGCGTATCCGGGAGCGGGAAAGCAACGGGTATGTAGCCGATGCGCCCGCGAAACAGGCCGATATCCGGGAATCCAGCATCACGCCCGCCGGCGGCGACAGACCGGTGGGGAATCGGGGACCCGCTCATTCGTTGAAAAACGATTTGATCTTGTCGAGCCACGATTGCTCGCGCGGATTGTGGCGCTCGCCGCCTTCCCGCACCAGCATATCGAATTCGTGGAGCAACTCCTTCTGCCGCTTCGTGAGCTTGACCGGAGTCTCAATTGTCAGCCGACAGTACAGATCGCCCACCTGGCCACCCCGGACATTGCGTACCCCCTTGCCACGGAGACGGAATACTTTGTCCGATTGGGTCTCGGGTGGAATCTTGAGATTTGCCCGCCCATCCAGCGTCGGTATCCCGACCTCACCGCCGAGAGCGGCGATCACAAAGCTAACCGGCATCTCGCAATGGAGGTCGTCGCCCTCACGCCGGAACAGCGGATGCGGTTTGATCTTGACCTGGACGTAGAGATCCCCCGGCGGCCCGCCGTGCTCTCCCGCCTCACCCTCGCTGGCAAGCCGGATCTGATCGCCTTCGTCGATACCTGCTGGGACTTTCACAGACAGGGTCTTGTCGCTGCGGACCCGCCCCTGTCCATGACAACCTGGACAGGGTTGATTGACGACCCGACCGCTGCCCCGGCAACCCGGGCAGGTCTGCTGGATCGAGAAGAAACCCTGCTGCATGCGGACTTGGCCATGCCCTCCACAGGTCGGGCAAAGTATTGGGGCCGTGCCAGCACGTGCACCCGAACCGCTGCAGGCGGCGCAGGCAACGGCTGTCGGCACACGGATGCGCACCTCAGTCCCGCGTACTGCGTCCTCGAGTGAGAGTTCGAGCGTGTAGCGAAGATCGGAACCGCGGTACACCTGTTGTGAGGATCGCCCGCGGCCAGCACCGAAGATATCGCCGAACACATCGCCGAAGATATCCGCAAAACCACCGTGGAAACCACTGGCGCCAGAGGCAAAACCACCCTCGGCACCCGCGTGGCCAAACTGGTCGTAGTGCGCGCGCCGCTGCGCGTCAGACAGAACCTCGTACGCCTCTTTCGCCTCTTTGAACTTGGCTTCCGCAGTCTTGTCGTCGGGGTTGCGGTCCGGGTGGAGTTTCATGGCAAGCCTGCGGTAGGCCTGCTTCAGCTCCGACTCGTCGGCGGTCCGGCTTACGCCGAGTACTTCGTAGTAGTCCTGCTTGGGCATCGTGTCACTGTGAAATACGGGGACATTACAAACAGAGGGGCACAGCAGTCAACCACGCTGCCATGCCCCCCATCTGGCCCGGCATACCGTCCGGCCTCACTTCTTCCGCTTTTCCTTCACTTCTTCGAATTCAGCATCCACGACGTTATCCTGCGCGCCTGCGGCGGCCTGCTCGGTGTTCTGGCCTTGGCCAGCTGCGGCTTCGCCCTCGGTGCCCTTGCCCGCATACATCTGCTCCGCCATGCGGTGGCTTGCCTCCGCGAGCACCTGGGTCTTTGCGACGATCTCGTCCTTGTTGTCGGCCTTCATCGCAGCCTCGAGATCGGAAATCGCCCCCTCGATACGCTGCTTGTCGTCGGCGGCAAGTTTATCGCCCAGATCCTTCATCGATTTGCGCACGCTGTGCACCATCGAATCCGCCTGATTGCGGGCATCGACCAGTTCGCGGAGACGCCGATCTTCTTCCGCATGCGCCTCGGCATCCTTGACCATGCGCTCGATCTCGGCCTCGCCAAGACCCGAGGTGGACTTGATGACAATGCGGTTCTCCTTGCCAGTCGCCTTATCCCGCGCTGACACATGCATGATTCCGTTTGCATCGATATCAAACGTCACCTCGATCTGCGGCACCCCGCGCGGCGCCGGCGGGATGTCCGTCAGATCGAACTTCCCGAGCGATTTATTGCCCGACGCCATTTCGCGCTCGCCCTGAAGGACGTGCACAGTCACCGCCGTCTGGTTGTCTTCGGCGGTCGAAAATACCTGCGAAGCCTTGGTCGGGATGGTTGTATTCTTCTGTATCAGCTTGGTCATAACACCGCCCATGGTCTCGATACCGAGCGACAACGGGGTGACATCGAGCAGCAGCACATCCTTGACGTCACCGGCGAGCACCCCACCCTGGATCGCGGCGCCAAGCGCCACCGCCTCGTCTGGGTTGACGTCCTTGCGCGGCTCCTTGCCGAAGAACTCCCGGACCACCTCCTGAACCTTCGGCATCCGGATCTGGCCACCGACCAGGATCACGTCTCCGATGTCGCCAGGGGACAAACCAGCATCCTTGAGTGCGGTCTTGACCGGCCCGATGGTTCGCTGGATCAGATCCTCGACCAAGCTTTCGAGCTTGGCACGGGTGATCTTTACATTCAAATGCTTGGGCCCGCTCGCGTCAGCCGTGATGTACGGCAGGTTCACGTCTGTCTGGGTCCGCGACGAAAGCTCGATCTTGGCCTTCTCGGCGACATCCTTTAGCCGCTGCAGCGCCAACGGATCCTTGCGCACGTCGATCCCGGTATCCTTGCGGAACTCCTCCACCAGGTAGTCGATGACCCTGAGATCAAAATCCTCACCACCGAGGAACGTATCGCCGTTCGTGGACAGCACTTCGAACTGGTGCTCGCCATCCACTTCGGCGATTTCGATGATGGAGATGTCGAACGTACCGCCTCCGAGGTCATAAACGGCAATCTTGCGGTCACCCTCCTGCTTATCCAAGCCAAACGCGAGCGCGGCCGCAGTCGGCTCGTTGATGATGCGCCGCACATTGAGTCCGGCGATGCGCCCGGCGTCCTTGGTCGCCTGGCGCTGGGAATCGTTGAAATAAGCGGGTACGGTGATGACAGCTTCCGTGACCTCTTCTCCGAGGTAATCCTCGGCCGTCTTTTTCATCTTCTGGAGCACGCGCGCCGAAATCTCGGGAGCCGCCATCTGCTTGCCTTGCACGTCGACCCAAGCATCGCCATTCTTCGCCTTGACGATCTTGTATGGCACCATCTTGATGTCGCGCTGCACGACCTCGTCCTCAAACTTACGGCCGATCAGGCGCTTCACGGCATACAGGGTGTTGCTTGGATTGGTCACTGCCTGACGCTTCGCGGCTTGACCAACAATGATCTCTCCATCATTGGTATAAGCGACAATGGACGGCGTGACGCGATCGCCCTCACTGTTCTCGATCACCCGGGGTTTGCCCGCTTCCATTACCGCCACGCAGGAATTCGTGGTGCCCAGGTCGATGCCGATAATCTTTGCCATTGCGCTATCCTCGCCTCCCGCACCGGCGGGGGTTAAAGTTTGTGTCTTTACGCCATTAATGGGGCCGAACCATCCACTTTCAAGTCTTAGCCGCTTCCTTGGCGACAATGACCATCGCGGGACGTAACAGCCGTCCGTTCAGCAGGTAACCCTTCTGTGCCACCTGCAGCACGTGTCCCGGAGGTATCTCTTGCGTCTCCGTGATGCTCATCGCCTGATGCAGCTCAGGGTCGAACCGTTCACCCACGGGGTTTATCGCGGTCAAGCCAAAACGTTCAAGCACCGCGTCCACCTGTCTCAGGGTCAACGCAAGACCCTCAATCACCTTGCCAACGACCCCCTCATCGGAGATGTCAATCGCCTGGGCACGCTCAAGGTTGTCGCGCACCGTCAGAACCTCTGCGGCAAAGGCATCGATGGCGAATTTGCGGATATTGGCGATATCGGTCTCGGCCCGACGCCGGATGTTCTCGGTCTCCGCCTTGGCACGCAGAAAACGCTCGTAATGCTCCGCCGCCTCCGTCTTCGCGGCCTTCAGCTGCCGCTCGAGTTCCTCGACGCGCGGGGATTCAGAGGCATGGTCTGCCTCTGGCTCAGTCGTGGCTTCTTCCTGCGTTTCAGCCATGGGATCCATGCCGGACTCCTGCTCCGGCGCATGATCCGGGCTCTTCTTTCGACTCATTGTGCCTCCAGGCGGTCGCATTCAGGGGTGCCAAGGTCACGGAGTTATGGGGCTGCCCTGCACCCCTTTCAAGAGGAGGCTGGGGGCTGCGGAAAATCGATATACCCGTCGCTGCTCAGGGCACCGCTCAGAAGACGTGCTGTCACATCAACGATCGAAATCACCTGCTCATAAGGCATGCGTGTGGGACCGATCACGCCCAGGGTGCCGACAACGCGGCCATCCAGGCTATAGGAGGCAGTTACAAAACTGCAGTCCTCGAGCGGCTCATAGCCCGACTCGCTGCCAATGAAAATCTGGATACCGCCGGCCTGCATGCTCTGATCGAGCAAGTGCAGAAGATCCTGTTTGGTATTGAATGCCTCGAACAACTGACGCAGCCGGGCCGAATCGATCTCGGGGATACCGAACAGATTCGACTCCCCCGATACCACCACCTCATCCTCCCCGCGCACCTCCGAGACCACCGCATTCGCCATCTCCACGACCGCGCGGATCACGGACTGCATGTCCTCGCTGTCCTGTTTCAACGAATCGACCAGCGCCTTGCGGACATCGGTAAGCTGCATCCCCGAGTAGGTCGCGTTAAAATAGTTCGCGGCCTCGGTCAGCTGGGCCGGGGAATAGGTCCGGGTCGGTTGCAGGACACGATTGTGCACACGGCCGTCCTGCGTGACGAGAATCGCGAGCAGGCGCTTTGGCGACAGGGTGAGGAACTCCAGGTGCCGAAACGCCGCCTGGTCCCGCCTCGGGACGCGCACGACCCCTGTGAGTTGAGTGATCTGTGACAGAAGCGCCGAAGCTGCCTCAAGCAGCTGTTGCGGCTCATGGTCCGCCCCAAGGTCACCCTCAATACGACGCACATGCTCTGACTGCAGCGGCCTGATCGTCAGAAGACTGTCCACGAACAGTCGGTAGCCAAGCTGGGTCGGCACCCGACCCGCCGAGGTATGCGGGGAACGAACCAGTCCAAGCTCCTCCAGATCGGCCATAATATTGCGTATGGTGGCCGAGCTCAGCTCAAGACCGGCATGTTTTGCCAAGGTACGCGAGCCGACCGGCTGACCTTCCGCGATATAGCGCTCGATCAGCAGCTTGAGCAGGATTTCGGCACGCGGATTAATCATCATTAAGGAATATCCTGTTAGCACTCAATTAAATAGAGTGCTAATACAAAAAGCTAGCAATGCCGGGGCAAACCGTCAACCCGGGTCCTGGAAACACGCATTCTCGAGGTCGGGGCGCTCATGTTAGCTTATCGGCATCAGCCCTAGGGGAAATCATGTCCGCAGTCATCCATACCTCCATCCGTACCATCGGTCTGTTCGGCAAGTACGGCGACGAACGTTTCGCTCCAACCATGCGCAATCTCTGCACCTTCCTGCGGAAACGGGATCTCGAAATCATCCTTGAATCCGCGACCGCCGAGGTGGTTGACCTGCCTGCCTCCGACCTTAGAATCCTGCCGCTCAGCAAGATCGGTGCGGAGATCGACCTCGCCATCGTCATCGGTGGCGATGGGACCCTGCTGAACGTCGCGCGGGCGCTGGCGGCCCACCACGTGCCGCTGGTAGGGGTCAACGTGGGGCGGCTGGGCTTTCTCGCGGATATCTCCAGGGATGACATGATCAAAGTCATCGGCCGGATCCTCGATGGGGAATTCCAGATTGAAGAGCGCTTCATGCTGTACGCCGAAATTATTCGTGACGAGCGCGTAGTCCACGCTTCGCATGCCTTCAACGATGTCGTCGTGAACAAGCTGGGACTCGCCCGTCTGATCGAGATCGAAACGCACATCGACGGCCAGCTCGTCAACCGTACCCGCGCTGACGGGATCATCGTTGCCACCCCGACCGGATCCACCGCCTACGCGATGTCCGCGGGAGGACCCATCCTTCATCCCACCTTGCCGGCGATCGTGGTCGTACCGATCTGCCCGCACACACTGAGCCATCGGCCAATTGCGATCAACAGCAGCTCTCGGGTCGAGCTCGTCATGAGTGGCGATCAGAGTGCCCATGTTACCTTCGACGGTCAGGCCAATTACGCGCTCCAGGACGACGACCGTATCGTGGTACGACGCGCCGACAACATGGTAACCCTCATCCACCCTTCCAGCCGGAACCACTACTACGAAATGCTGCGTGTGAAACTCCACTGGGGTCGCCCCTGATGCTCTCGGAGCTTTCAATCCGGGACGTCGCGATCATCGACCGTGCCGAGCTGAATCTTGAAGATGGGCTGACGGTAATCACCGGAGAGACCGGGGCCGGAAAATCGATAGCGGTTGATGCGCTCGCGCTCGCACTTGGCGGCCGTGCTGGCAATGACCTTATCCGGACCGGGGCCACTCGCGCCGAAGTGGTTGCGCGCTTCCGGATCCACGATCAGAGCGCGGCCGCCAACTGGCTGCGTCATCAGGAGTTGCTCGAAGACGCGGACTGCATCATCCGCCGGACCCTGGACACCAAAGGGTCGCGCGCATTTGTGAATGGCCGGCCCGTGCCCATACAATCCTTAAAAGAGCTCGGACAGCTTCTGGTGGAACTCCATGGGCAGCACGAACATCAGTCGCTGCTGCGCGCCTCCGTGCAACGCGCGGTGCTCGACGGGTACGCCGGACAATCGGCTGCGGCCGCGACACTTATGGATGAATTTCAGGCACTTTCCAGGGCGCGTGAGCGGCTCGCGGCGCTTGCCGAAGAGCGCGCCGCGCGTGAGGCGCGCCGGAACCTCGTCGAGCACGAACTCAAAGAACTGCGGGAGCTCAATCTCGGGAGGGAGGAAATCCTGCATCTTGGGGACACACACCGCCGCGCCGCTCATGCCCTCGAGATGGGCGAAGGCCTCAGTGCCGCGCACTCGGCGCTTGAAGACGATACCGAAGGTGCTCGTGCGCGCATCAGCGCGGCAACAGCGCACCTGAAGACGCTGACGGCGTTCGACAGAGGCCTTGCGCCGCTTTCTGATCGTCTAGATGCGATATTGATTGAAATCGATGATATCGGCCACGAGTTGCGGGTCGCGCAGCAGGATGTTGAGCTCGATCCGGCCGGATTTGCACGCATCGAGGCGGAGCTTGCCCAGGTAGAGCGACTCGCCCGCAAACACCGTATAGGCGCCGGAGACCTGCCGGCCCTGCGAGGCCAGCTGGAACAGGAACTACAGAAATGGGGCAACCTTGACGAAGCCGCGGAGGAACTCGCCACGCGCATCGGTACGCTTGAGATCTCCTGCCGGGAGGCCGCGGTGCGTTTAAGCAAGGCCCGCGAGGTGGCAGCAAACCGCCTGGGCACCAAGATCACCCGCCGCCTGCCCTCGCTTGGCCTGCCCGGAGCCCGCTTCGAGGTCCACCTTGAACCGCTTCCGTCACTCACTGCGCACGGGGCCGAACAGATCGAATTTACGTTGAGCACAAACCTGGGACAGGAACCCCGGCCGCTCGCACGGGTGGCCTCTGGCGGCGAGTTGTCGCGCGTCAGTCTCGCCCTGCAGGTCGAGCTCGCGGGCGTAGCGGCCATACCAACGTTGATCTTCGATGAGGTGGACGTCGGCATTGGTGGCGCTGTGGCCGAGATTGTCGGACGCGAACTCAAAGCGCTGGCTCGGGATCGGCAGGTGCTGTGCATCACACACCTCGCACAAGTGGCCGTTCATGGCATGCACCACTATCGGGTCCGGAAGCAGGCGTGGCGTGCTGGCGTGAAGACATTGATTGAGCCATTGACGGGAAACCACAGGGTGCAGGAGATCGCGCGCATGCTGGGCGGCGTCGAAGAGACACCGCAGACCGTCGCCCTGGCCTCGGAGATGCTCAGTCGTGTCGGGTCCTGATTCGGTAAGAACACAGTCAGCGTCGGTCCCCACCATCCGCCCGGCAGCGATCGGTGACGTGCCCTACATGCACGAGCTCATCGAGTCTCACTCACGGGTCGGCAACCTCCTGCCGCGCCCCATGAGTGAACTGTACCGGCACCTGCGCGACTTCTTCGTGATCGAGATCGATGGCAAGGTGGCAGCCATCGGCGCACTTGAGATCTTCACCGAAGACCTTGGCGAGGTCCGCAGTCTCGTGGTCGCGGAACGTTACGGACGCAAGGGTCTTGGGAGTCTGCTTGTGCGGCGGATTATCGGGGAGGCAGGTCGCATCGGTCTACGCCGGCTAATGGCCCTCACCTATGCACCGGCATTCTTCCACCGGCTTGGTTTCCGCACGGTGCCGATTGATACCTTGCCGGAGAAGGTATGGAACGTCTGCCTCAAGTGTTACAAGTACCAGAACTGCGACGAAACCGCAGTCGTGCTGCAACTCGAGCACCACAACATGCCTTCGCGCGGCGCGCAGGACGAGCCGGATAACCTTGCCACTTGACACGGAAACCGCCGCAGCAGGCGCGACTCATGGCCCCTTCTTCGAGCATTTCCCGTGCTTCTTCATACCGATGCAGGTACCGTACATGTACAGTGAGTGGCTGTCGACCGCGAACCCGATCTTCTCGGCGACACGCCGCTGCCGTTCCTCGATCGCGGGGTCATAGAACTCGAGTACTCTCCCGCACTCGACGCACACGATGTGGTCGTGATGTCCACCGTGGTTTATCTCGAACACCGACCTTCCGCCCTCGAAGTTGTGGCGGATCACGAGGCCGGCAGCCTCGAATTGGGTCAGGACACGATAGACGGTGGCAAGTCCGACCTCCTCCCCCATCTCAAGCAATGCCTTATACACATCTTCGGCACTCATGTGACGAACCTTGGCATCTTCAAGGATGTTGAGGATCTTCAGGCGCGGCAGGGTGGCTTTGAGGCCGGCCTTTTTGAGGTCAGCGGTATCCGTCATCGGGGCAGAATAGCCTAATCGCCCGGCCGCATCAAAAGAAACACACCAGACCAAGCCCACCCCTATGGGTTTTTGCACCGGCGGCCGGTATTATGTCAGCATGCGTCTTACGCTCCGCGCCCGCCAGTTGTGTCTGATTGCGCTGGCAACCCTCGCCAGCGGCGGTTGCTCATTGCTCTATCAGCCCAATATCCAGCAGGGCAATATCATTACCGCGCACGCACTGCATGAACTCCGCGTCGGAATGACCAAAGATCAGGTGCGCTACCTCCTGGGGACGCCACCGATCCGCGATGCATTCTTTCACGACCGCTGGGATTATTACTATTCATTCCAGAAAGACGGTGGCAAACGCGTCCAGCAAACGCTAACTCTTCATTTCGCGAATGGGCGACTTGCGTCCATGAGCGGCATGATCGCGCCGACACCTAACCCCCCGAGCTGAGACGGCGCTGTCGGCCTGCCCGTATGCGCCGCCTCTCCTTCGCTCCAACGGCGAGCGCACGGTAAATTTCAACCCGGTCTCCGGGCCTGACGAGGGCATCAAGCGCCACCGCGCGGCCGAAAATGCCGACCGGCTGTTGCTCAAGATCAATCTCTGGTGCCAGATCGAGGATACCGGATCGGTCGATCACCTGCGCAACCGTGGCTCCTTCCAAAGCGGACACCGACAACCGCCACTGATGTGCACTCCCGCAATAGACGACCTCGACCTCAAACTCCCCGTCCGCCATTCCCGTATACCTGTTTCGCGCGGTTCCGGAAGCCATCGACCATACTGTTGGCGATGGCTCCGAATACCGGGCCCATAGCCATCCCAAGGAGACGGCTCGAGAACTCAAATTCGAGGTCGAGCGAGATCTTGCTCGAGGCGTCATCAAGCGCGAGAAACACCCAGTTTCCGTCGAGCTTGCTGAACGGTCCTTCCACGAGATGCATCTCCATACGCTCATTTGCGTAGAGCCGGTTGCTCGTAGTAAAGCAGTGCGTCAGACCCTTGTACGCGATGTCGATCGACGCAATAACCGTATCCTCCGTCCGTGAAAGCACACGCGCGCCTCCGCACCACGGCAGAAACTCGGGATAACGTTCAATATCGGATACAAGCAGGAACATCTCATGTGCCGAATAAGGTACAAGTGCCGACCGTCTGATCACCGTCACATCGACATCCTTTTGAGGTTCAACAGGACAAGTACGAGTAGCGCCGGCGTGATAATCCTCAGACACCAGAGCCAAGATTCGTAGATGCACGGCGAGCGTGCGGCGAGCGCCTTTTCAACAATATCGCGCTTCGCGCGCCAACCCACAAAAAGCGCGAGTGCCAGGCTCGCGGCGGGTAGCACGACATCAAACGCCACCGTCGAGAGAAGATCAAACAGGCCAAGCGTCTTCCTCTGCCCAAAAAAATGGAAAGAAAATGCCCAGAAGTTGAGCGACAGAACACCGACAATACCGGAACACCAGAGTGCTAGTCCGACGACGACTGCCGAGCGGCTGCGGCTGATGCGAAAACGCCGCATGACCCATAACACTACCGGCTCGACGAAAGCGATGGCTGCCATCCACGCAACCGCAACCAAAAGTCCAAAGAAGAACCCGCCCATGATGTTGCCATAGGGAAGATGGTCGAATGCGATCGGTAGCGTCTCGAACAGCAGTGTTGGGCCGGGGCCAGGCTTGAGACCCTGAGCAAAGCAGACTGCATAGATCACAATACCCGCGAGCACGCCAATCACAAGATCGGCCAAAGCGATCATAAAGGACCATTTCACGACCGGCATCTCGTCGGGCAAATACGCGCCATAGGCAAACAGCGCACCTGTCCCGAGGCTTAACCCGAAGAATGCGTGGCCGAAGGCCACGATGACACCGAGCCGAGTCATGCGCGCAAAGTCAGGCGCAAGCAGACGCAGCGCCGCGGTACCTGCCGGGTCGAGCAGACCGCCGTAGGCGCAAAGCGCCATGAAAGCAACTCCCGCAGCGAGCGCCACCCAGGGAAGGACACGCTCGACGCCGCGCTTGAGACCGACATGTACGGTCGTCATGGTCAGCACGAGAAACACGGTGAGCCAGAAGAGCTGGCCTTCGGGTGCCCTTACATAGGCGGAAAACAGACGCCCGGCACCGTCCGTGGTGAGCGGGCTAAACACGTTGGCAGCCGTTCGCACAAGGTAACCAGACATCCAGGCGGCCACGATGCTGAAATAGGTAGTGACCATGAAACCACCCGCGATGAACAACCATCCGATCGCGCCCCATGCCACGCTCTGACCGCTGGTCTGTGCAAGCTTCCTGATTGCCGCCGCGGGATCACCACGACCATAACGTCCAACGAGCAGTTCGACCGCCATGAGCGGGGTACTGATCACGACGATGGCAAACAGATAAACTATGAGGAACGCGCTGCCACCGTAATGCGCTATGAGGTAAGGGAACTGGGTGAAGTCATTGAATCCGATGACGGCGCCGACAGCAGCGAGGACAAAATACGTCCGCGAAGACCAAAATACCGATTCGGGTCCCCCTGTTTTAGAGCTTCTGGCCATTTTCCCGGGTCCGTTTTCGTAAATCTAACATGAACTCGGCTTTGCCCAACAATTCCCGGGAGGACTCGAATGTGTTTGAATATTGCGCCCCAGCTGAGTAAACCATGAAACCGAAAAAAACAGAGGAGGAGACGGGCCGTCTGATCGCCCAGAACCGCCGCGCATGGCATGACTACTTCATCGAGCAGAAGATGGAGGCAGGTCTGGCCCTTGAAGGTTGGGAGGTCAAGAGCCTGCGCGGCGGGCGCGCACAGCTGAAGGAAAGCTACGTTATCGTCAACCGTGGCGAGATCTTCCTTTTCGGAGCGCACTTCTCCCCACTAAGCTCAGCATCCACCCATGTACACCCCGATCCCACCCGCACGCGCAAGCTCCTCCTGCATCGGCTTGAGATCAGCCGACTCATCGGAGCCGTCGAGCGCAAGGGCTACACGCTGATCCCGCTGTCTCTGTACTGGAAACACGGGCGCGCGAAAATCGAGATCGCGCTTGCGCGCGGCAAGCAGCAGCACGACAAGCGCGCTGCATTGCGTGAGCGTGAGGCGAACCGGGAACAGGAACGGGCCATTAAAGCGCGCTAGCGGCACCCTGAAAACGATTGAATAGATCGTCGGCGCAGTTTATAATTAGCGGTTCTTGGGGGCGATCGGATTCGACGTGGGTCGCGAAACCTTCAGGGCATGCCGAGGTGCAGATCTCCTCGTAAATCCAACTGCAAACCAATAGTTGCCAACGACGACAACTACGCCTTAGCGGCTTAACCCCGCTAACCTCTTTCCCGGTTGTTCTCATGGGCTGGAAAAAGGGGTCGACAAACATGAGATCGTATCCCAGGGTGTCCGTGACTGGGACGCTAAATCAAGCGGACTCAGCGTGACGCGGTCCTGTCTGTCGGAATGCGCCACGTGAACACAAGGACAGACTAAGCATGTAGAACTGAACGGCGGAGGGCTTGCGGACGCGGGTTCAATTCCCGCCGCCTCCACCATTGCACTGTTTCAAGACGTCCGATAAAGGCCAGAACGCCGATAAAATCAAGGCGTCTGGCCTTTTTCTTGTCCCCAGACGTCCAAACCAACCATTGCAAACTGACGGTAACCTTGACGGTAGTTGAGTTACTGCCGCCGATGCCGTCAAGGCGCTGGTACATGCGATGGAAGAAAAGGGTTTGGACGTCAATCTGGCAAACCACCTTATCAAGGACGGCTGGGCGGGTCGTTACGAAGCGGCCGTCGTGATCCCGAACGACACAGATCTGGTGGAACCAATCCGCATCGTAGTTCAAGAACTCAAGAAGCCGGTCACCATCCTCAGCCCTTCCAGCTTCGGGGCGGCCAAACCGTTAGTTTCCGTCTCCACCCATGTGCGACACATCCATGCGGCGCACCTCAAGACTTCCCTCTTTCCCGATACGCTGTCCGCAACAACCATCACGAAACCTGCTGGTTGGTAACGCGCTCTGTATCGCGAACATGCGCCCATGGCGGTGCTTTTACACCGTAGAGGTGACCTGCTCGTTGCCCCGATAGTGGGAAAGCGGTGGTGGTTCAAATACCAGCGCAACGGGAAAGAAGGCTTCTGGCGTGCACCGAGCCGCATGCCGAGAACGAGTCGTCAGGAACCAACGAGGAGACTGGCCATGAAGAATGAGGGTATCAAGTTTTTCGTCGGAATGATTGTCTAGTGTCTTTGCGCAACCGTAAAGGGTAACCGTGCAGCGTATGTCTTCCCTGCAGTTTTTGGTCGGACCCGGCGGTATGCGGAGCCTGCGGGGCTCCCGAGGATCCGCGTCATCACACCCGGTCGACGGGCACAAAGGTGCCGATCCCTTGCATCACGGTGGACAGTCTGATAAATAAAACCCTGAGTTACGTCGATGCGCTCCGATGGTGTCCGTCATCTGCGGAAGCCGTGCTCGTTACCACCAGAATGCGCGATCACCCCACGATGACGCGATAAGCCCTAATGGATAATCACATAACCTCCATTTGTCTCGCGCTCTTCATCGCCGCGGCATCGCTCCTTGCCATGCCGGCATACGCCGCATCGCCCCAGAACCCCTGCACCGGTCCTTCCGCATTGCTCGCTTTGCTCGACCGGCCGACCATAGGAGACAGCAGCTGTGTCGTCCCGGACGGGAAGACCGTGCTCGAAGCGGGTATCGCCAGCGGACGTCTCTCGGGCCCGACCGGAGGGCCATTCGATAACGGCCCGAATGCGGAGTTCCGGTGGGGCCTGCCGGCACAGACGGAACTGGTCTGGCTGCCCCCGGATTTCCAGTACCAGCAGAATGACGCGGCCCCGGGGAGACCCGCTGCGACCGAGCAAGGGTTCGGGGCGACGACCCTGGGGATCAAACATGAACTGGGCTATAACGCGCACTGGCAGTGGACGGTCGAGGGCCTTGCCACACTGCCTTCGGGAAATCCTGTCTACGGCAGCCATGGCCTGGGTGGCGCGTTCAACGGCATTGTCAGCTATGGCCATGGCCCCTTCGGTGCCTCCCTCATGCTGGGCGTGACGTCGCAGACGGAACCGACCACGGCGGGCGGTGAACGGTACCAGAGCCTCAATCCCGATTTCGTGGTCACCTGGCTGTCGACCCCCCGGCTTCAGTTCTACGCCGAGGCCTACGGACAGACACACACGGGTTATGGGCGGGGCTGGGGCTCCGATGCCGACGGCGGCGTGCAATACCTCGTGAACCGGAACCTTGAAGTCGACCTCGAAGAAGGTGTGCGGCTCCAGGGGAATCTTGGGGGGTTTGCGAGCTACACAGGGGCGGGGTTGGGGGTGCTTTTCTAGAGCACCTGAAAAACCCGCGTGTATTCCGCCTGACCGCGCACCTCGCTATTTCAAGGGACTTACCTGAGTCCAGGTCTCAGTCCGGCCAAATACACTCCAGCCGATATATCCCCGTACGCCTAGCGTGCCGTCCGATTCGAGCGTCATTTCGCTGTGGTAGGTCTTACCCGAGGCGGGATCATAAATGGAGCCATCGATCCAGCGGTTCTTGGCGTTCCGCGCCGGCCTGAAGCCCTTCAGTATCTCAAGACCAATGATCGGACGGGAGCGAAGCCGGCGGTCAGGATTATGACGATCAGTCTTCAATCGCCCATCGCGTAGCGGATTTTTTAACCAGACGATCGTGCCACATAACTGGTTCCCGCAAGGCGCGATACGTATATGCGCCTTGTCATTCCTGGTCGCCCATACGCCAACCGGAGATGCTGCGAAAACCGGCCCAATCGAGGACAGTACCAGCAGAACACACACGATGGCGTTCGGCCGCACCCTGGGTACACTCATGTACTGCGTGCTGTCAATGTTCCCGACCTTTCTCTGGCAAGGTTTTCGACGATCGTTTCTCGCGAAACGGCCACTCGCTCCAGCGGTCAACAAAGTGCGCAAGCTGTATGTAGCCTCCGGCGGAGGGATGGTCTCCGTCGTGCGCGATCACCTCTTTTCTCCAGACCTGGTCAATCGTAAGCGCTGCGAATACCGGAAGATACGGCGTACCGGTGCGCTGCGCGACCGCAGCAAATTCGACCGACAGGCGGCCGACACGATCATTGTGCACCTCATCCGAAACCGGCGGGGGCCCAATCAGGAAAATGCGATACGATTTACCCGCTGTCTCGAGCAACTTCTGGCAGTTCTCTATCGTCTCGTGATCATCAATACCGTTTGCGACATCCGCATCATTCACGCCAAACGAGAAGATGATCAGACAATCACTGTCCGGCGGCAGACGTGCTGCACATTCGCGCTGCCACCGGCCCAGGATGTCACGGCTCGTGTTACGGCGCACGCCGAGATTGTAGCCCGTGATCGGGAACCCACGCTGAATCCCCAGAGCAAGTACGCGGCCAACCCAGCCACGGCACTCCGGGTCTCCCACACCGTGCACAAAGGAATCGCCAACGAAGCATGCCCGTATATCCGACTTTCGCATTGAAAACTCCCCTGCTGTCAACACGGGCGTGCTGCCGCCGGCATTCTTATTCGGCACCAGTCATGTCTTTGGCGGTTGTCACCACGCCCGTCATCGGGCGACATCTTGCAGCCAGGCAATATGTCACTGGTTCAGGATCACCGTGTAACCCCGCATCTGCTTCTTCACGAGCTGCAGGATGCCAGCAGGAACAATCTTCACGAACGAGTACAGATCCTCGGGCTTTACATGTAACGTGTACATTGAGTTATAACAAGCTCTGAACTGGACCCCCGCCCTGTTTAGGTGGGTGACCAGATCCTGGTAGACACTGTAGCGTTGCTTCCATGAATCAACCGCCAGGACCGCCTTCCCGTATAGCACAATCTCGATATGGTAGGGATAGCCCCGACGGCGAAGATACTGGATAACGAGGGCGGCATTGGTTAGCGATTCCTTCATCTGCGCGCCTGGGTCACTGATGCCGAACACGAGCTTGACCGGCTGATGACGTTTGAAGAAACCACCAAAATTAAGGCCTTTAACGTGGGGTACGGGTGGCACACCCGGAAATGTAACCATCGGGGCGCTTGCCATGCACGCGGAGCTGACCAACAGCAAGCAGGCGACAATTGTTCGCTGCAACATCCGCCCCATCATATCTCCAATAGAGAACTGGCCTTCTAGCAGGTCGCCCCTTGAACCCGTGCCCAGAACACTGGCATACCATATTTTAATCACGGAGTATGCCTTGGGCACAAGATGTCAAGGTATTTTTTTGATTTCCGTGCCTGCGGGGCAACAGAACGATGACATCCTCGGTCGACTCAGGGATGAAAACCGACACATCGTCGCACTGAGGACGGATGGGGTGGAATTCGACGAGGCACGCAAGACTACGGGGCGTCTGGACGATCCATGGGCCTTGCATGGCATGGCGCCGCCGACACGATCCAATAACGTGGCGCGGCAGTCGTTGTGGGCCACCGCCCGCTTCGTGTCAGAATGCGCGTCATTACCCCTGCTGATGATCTGAGCACGCCATGGTCGTGGTCACAGAATACACGCTGAACAACGGGGCTTGGGCGTGGGTCATGAATACTTGCTGTGCTTCGTTGCCACAGCAGAATCGCAGCAGCACCCCAGAGACACTTCCGCCCGGCACAGGGATCGGGATCGCCCATGCGACTTGCGGGAACTTTGAAACACGGCTGCGGGCACCGGGACCTGCCACCTGTACACATGGCCTGATCGATGCCGGCGAGATATTCCTCCCGAGCGACCAAAAATACCGTGCCAACCGTGTCGTTCGCGTGTTCCCGCTAGACTGGTTTTGCCGTCTGACTAAACTGCCCCAGGATCTCGCGGAAAAAATTGTCTTTGCGCGACGCCATAGTGCGATTGAGCACCGATGCGTGCACCTCAACGCTCATCGTCATGGGACTGAGATCCACCAGCAACACCTCGGGCGGGTGCCAATAAAGCGGTCTGCGGCGTACCACATCTTTATCCGCTGGCCACGCGTCCACTGTCTTGCCGATCGGCCGCGCGGCTGACGCCGACGTCTCCACTATCGGCGTGGACATACCTGCGCGTGCCGGCACGGCAGAACCTGCCGGAATACCATCGGCAGGAATATCCTCGGTGTCGAAATGACGCAGGGCGGCAGCTTTGATCCCTTCGAGCACCTTCGCGACTTCTGCAGTCATTGGCATGTCAAACCGGAACGAGGTCCTCAGCCATTCGTAGGACCGCATCTGGATGATGCCTGCGTTGATCACGACCCCATTGGGGACCCTCAGCTGCCGGCCATCATCGAGCCTGAGATCCGAGTAGAACAGGTTGATGTCCCGGATAAAGCCGGCGTACCCCTGGGAGCGCGTCTCGTGGGGATAGCTCTGGACCATCACCGGCAGCTGCCAAGCCACGATCTGCACATGGTCACCGAGCTCAAATGGCTTGAAGATGGCAATTGCCAGGCCACCAAAGAAGTTCGCAAAGAACGACTGCCCGGCGACACCAAGCATCACCGAGAGCAAGGTACCGCTTACGAGAAACCCGCTCAACGTGCCGCCGACTGCGAAGATCACGAGCAGAATTAATCCAGCGTACAGCAGGATATGGATCAGGTAGACACCTGTGACGGAATCCTTCCAAGACAATGCCGGTATTGGCTCATCATCTCCCATAGCAAGACGGGACAGGAGTTCGGCCCGCCCCTTCGCAAGCGCCTTGCGGATGTCGGCGATGATGCGCAACCCGATCAGGAGCACGATGAGGGTACGCAGGGTGGTGATAAGATCGCCCGGCCAGGCGTATCGCTGGCCAGCGATAACCAAGCCAATAAGCAGCAGCACTGCAAACACCGCCCAGAGCAGCACTGAAAACGGGAGCACCGGAATTCTCTTGAAGAGATTTTTCTTGTTCACGGACAACTCCTTTTTTTCCGTCAGGGCGTTGGAATAGCCTGTATCCGGGTGGCTATTTTAACGTTCGCTCCGAGCGAATCAAACACAGGCGAATTGACGATACGGGATGGCTTGAGTTACGGTGTCAGGATCCGCTAGAGCACATCATGCCAGAAAAAACCGCTGTTCCCGATTTTGAAGCTGCATTGGCCGAGCTTGAGCGCATCGTCGACCGGCTTGAGGGCGGTCAGCAGACGCTCGAAGAGGCACTTGCGTCGTTCCAGCGCGGGATCGAGCTGACGCGCGTGTGCCAACAAGGGCTCAAGGAGGCGGAACAAAAGGTGGAACAACTCATCCAGGAGCAGGGCGGGGAAGCCCGTATTGAGCCCTTTGTCGCCAAAGACAGCGAATAACCCTTTGAAGGTGCACGACGCCGAACTGGCCCGTTACCGGGCCCGCGTGGAACACGTACTTACACTTCGCCTTGATCACCTGAAAGCGCCTCGGGATCTCCACGATGCAATGCGCTACGCAGTGCTCGGCGGAGGCAAGCGGCTCCGGGCAAGTCTCGTGTACGCCACTGGCGAGGCATTGCAGGCCCCCGAATCCGACCTCGACGCAGGAGCTGCGGCGGTGGAGATGATCCATGCCTATTCACTTGTGCACGACGATCTTCCATGCATGGATGATGATGACGAGCGCCGCGGAAAACCGAGTTGCCACAAAGCCTTTGGTGAAGCAGTCGCATTGCTCGCCGGGGATGCGCTGCAGACTGCGGCGTTCGAGACCTTGGCTGACGGCGCATCGGCGCGACGGCTGCCGATGATTGCGCTTCTCGCGAGGGCCGCAGGCGCCGACGGCATGGTCGGTGGACAGACGACGGATCTTCATGCCGCGACTGACGCAAGCACAGTAGCCACACTCGAGGACATGCACAGTCGCAAGACCGGCGCGCTAATCCAGGCATCCGTCTTGCTGGGAGGTCTTGCTGCGGGCGGCGATCCCGGGGTTCTCGCTGCACTTTCGGAATACGGCCGCTGCGTCGGGCTTGCATTCCAGATCATGGACGACGTGCTCGACATTGCGACCGACGCGCCAAAAGCCGGTGGACCCGCACGCGCAACGTACCCGGGCCTGCTTGGCGTCGATGCGGCACGTGCCCGCGCCATCTCGCTGCGGGACCGGGCCCTCGTCAACGTGGCGATTTTGGGGGATAATGGGACAGTATTAGGCGCACTCGCCGATTTCGCCGTCAACAGAAACCACTAGTCGCGGCCAGAGGCATGCCAGAGCATACGCCGTATCCCTTGCTGTCCCGCATCAATTCGCCCTACGACTTGCGTGCGAGACCCGAAGACGAGCTACCGCAGCTCGCGGCCGAGCTACGGCAGTTCACGATCGAGACCGTGAGCCGCACCGGCGGCCATCTCGCGGCGGGGCTCGGAACTGTAGAACTTACAATCGCCCTGCATTATGTGTTCGATACACCCGAGGATCGCCTCGTATGGGACGTGGGTCATCAGACCTATCCTCATAAGATCCTTACGGGGCGTCGGAACCGGATGCATACGCTGCGACAAAAGGGAGGTCTATCGGGTTTCCCGCGCCGTGCTGAAAGCGAATACGACGTATTCGGCGTCGGACACTCCAGTACCTCGATCAGCGCCGCACTCGGTATGGCCGTTGCCGCCGCGTGCCGGGGCTCTACACGGCACGTGATTGCCGTCATCGGCGACGGGGCGCTCTCCGCCGGCATTGCCTTTGAAGCCCTTAACAATGCAGGCAACATGGATGCCAACCTGCTCGTAATCCTGAACGACAATGACATGTCCATCTCGCCCAACGTGGGCGCGGTGTCTAATTACCTCGCGCGCGTCCTTTCCGGGAAGGTCTACACGAGCGTGCGTTCGGGCAGCAAGACGGTACTAGGCACGATGAGGCCCGTGCGCGACCTCGCCAAGCGCGTTGAGGAGCACGTGAAGGGCATGGTCATGCCGGGAACGCTCTTCGAGGAGCTTGGGTTCAACTACATTGGTCCGATCGACGGACATGATCTCGGCACACTCGTGAAGACTCTGAGAAACATGCGCGATCTCAAAGGGCCGCGGTTCCTGCATGTGGTGACCCGTAAAGGCAAGGGTTATGAACCCGCTGAAGGCGATCCGTGCGTATATCATGGCGTCACACCCTTTGACCCGGCAACCGGCAAGATGGAGCAGAAAACCGGCGCGCGCACCTATACCCAGGTCTTCGGCGACTGGCTGTGCCACACCGCCGCAGCCGACCGGCGCCTGATCGCCATCACACCTGCCATGCGGGAAGGCTCCGGACTCGTGGCCTTTTCTGAACGTTTTCCAGACCGGTATTTTGACGTCGGCATTGCGGAACAGCACGCCGTGACATTCGCGGCCGGACTGGCGTGCGAAGGCCTGAGGCCGGTAGTCGCGATCTATTCCACGTTTCTCCAGCGTGCCTACGACCAGCTCGTACACGACGTCTCCCTCCAGAACCTGCCGGTCCTGTTTGCCATCGACAGGGGCGGCCTAGTTGGTCCGGATGGTCCCACGCATGCCGGCAGTTACGATCTCACCTATCTCCGTTGCCTGCCTAATTTCACGATCATGGCCCCCTCTGACGAGAATGAAACCGCGCAGATGTTGTCGACGGGATTTGCCCTCGACGGCCCTGCCGCCGTGCGGTATCCGAGGGGCAGCGGCCCAAGGACGCGCGTGGAGCGGCCATATCAGCGGCTTCCCGTGGGCAAGGCGGAACTGCGCCGGCGCGGCCATGAGGTCGCGATCCTAGCCTTCGGCAGCATGCTTACACCGGCCTTAGTAGCCGCCGACACGCTCGACGCAACGGTGGTCAACATGCGTTTCGTCAAACCGCTGGATGAAGAGATGATTCTCGATATCGTGCGCGATCACAAACTGATCGTGACTGTTGAAGAAAACGTGGTGGCAGGCGGTGCCGGGAGTGGCGTAAACGAGGTGCTTGCCGCGCGAGGGGTCGCCATACATGTGCTCAACCTCGGCCTGCCGGATCGACCGCTTGAGCAGGGATCTGTTGCAGAATTGCTGGCGGAATGCGGGCTTGATGCCGCAGGACTAGATCAGCAGATCCGGCGCGCGCTTACCAATGGACTTGTCGCCTCGCGCGAATCCGCTTAAACTTGACAAAACCAGTCAGCTTTTATCCGAGGATGTCATGAAACCGGCCCCTACCGAAGCGCGTATCGCGGATATACAAAGTTCCATTGATACACGTCACATCGCCATCGATAAGGTGGGAATAAAGAACATCCGTCATCCGATCCGGGTCAAAGACCGGTCCCAGGGCGAACAGCACACCATCGCCCATTTCAACATGTATGTGGAGTTGCCGGATAACTTCAAAGGCACGCACATGTCCCGGTTCGTGGAGATCCTGAATAACCACGAGCCGGAGATCTCCGTCGAATCCTTCGAGGACATGCTGGTCGAGATGAGCGAGCGGCTTGAGGCGAGTGTCGGCCATATCGAAATGACCTTCCCCTATTTCGTCAACAAAACTGCGCCGGTCTCGGGCGTGCGCAGCCTGATGGATTATCAGGTGACATTCAGCGGAGAAATCCGCGAAGGCCGCCGCAACACCGTAATCAAGGTGGTGGTGCCCGTGACAAGCCTTTGTCCATGCTCAAAGAAAATATCGGACCGCGGCGCGCATAATCAGCGGTCACATGTCACGGTATCGATCCGGCCCAACAAGTTCGTGTGGATCGAAGACATTATCGACCTGGTCGAACGGCAGGCAAGCTGCGAACTCTATGGCCTTTTGAAGCGGCCGGACGAAAAACGCGTGACCGAACGCGCTTACGACAACCCGAAATTCGTGGAAGACATGGTCCGCGACGTCGCCACTGAACTCAACAGTGAACCACGCGTGGACGCCTATATTGTCGAGTCCGAAAACTTCGAGTCAATTCACAATCACTCCGCATATGCACTCGTGCAGTGTGACAAACGCGTGCCAGGACAGCCGGTCATACTCTAGCGTCCTGCTTGCTGCGCCTGGCCATCCGGACCTGCTCCACGTGGCCGAGGCCCGGCGACCGGGCTACAATGGATTATGACCATTCTGATCTCTCGTCACGTGTCCGGTGAAGGCCCGGGATACCTGACAGAGTTCCTCGAACGGCACGGCATCCCTTACCGCATCATCAAAATCGACAGCGGCGAGCAGTTACCGGACCGCGTGGACGGGCTCTTAGGCCTGGTATTCATGGGAGGACCCATGAGTGTCAATGACCCGCTCCCTTGGATCGCCCCAGCCCTCGATCTGATCCGCACGGCCGTCGATCGCGACCTGCCGGTGCTCGGTCATTGTCTTGGCGGCCAGTTGATCAGCAAGGCACTGGGAGGCATGGTTCGGCCGCATCTTACCCGCGAGATCGGCTGGTTCCCAGTCACCCGTTGCGAGAACCCCATTGCAAGCGACTGGGCTGGTGCCCTTGGCAAGCACTTCGAAGTATTCCACTGGCACGGCGAGACCTTTACCCTGCCTACTGGGTCCACCCATATTCTTGCGAGCGAGGCATGCACCAACCAGGCATTTGTCATTGGCAAGACACTTGCGCTGCAATGCCACGTCGAAATGACCATCGGGATGGTGCAACGGTGGGCCAGCGAAGGCGCACGCGAGATCGCCGAGCCAGGCCCGACCATACAAACAGAGAAAGAGCTACTCAACGGGCTTCCGGTCCGCATCGAGCAATTGCACAACGTGGCCGACCTGCTCTATGGCCGCTGGATCGAGGGCCTCGCCTGAGGTGCGGATCGGTATTGATCTTGGTGGTACCAAAACCGAAGGCGTGGTGCTGAACGAGGCAGGTGACGTTCTGCAGCGGCAACGGCGCCCGACACCAACGCCGCAAGGTTATGAGGCCATCATCAGAAACGTCGTGGATCTCGTTCTCGCGCTCGAAGCCGAGGCGGGCCGAGCCTGCCGCGTCGGTATCGGCGCACCAGGGTCGATCTCCAGGCAAAGCGGCCTACTTCGCAACTCAAACACCACCTGCCTCAACGGCCGGCCCCTGAGGGCAGACCTTGAACGGCTACTCGGCCGCCCGGTCCGGATCGAGAACGACGCAAACTGCTTCATCCTGAGCGAGGCCGTGGACGGGGCAGCACGGGACGTACCTACCGCGTTTGGTGTGATCATGGGCACCGGGGTTGGCGGCGGGATTGTCCTCAATGGACGTCTGCATGAAGGCCTTCAGTGCCTCGGCGGGGAGTGGGGGCATAATGTCCTGGAACCAGATGGCCCCCCCTGCTACTGCGGTCAGCGGGGCTGTGTCGAGTTGTTCTTGTCCGGGCCGGGGCTGGTCCGCGACTACGAGATACATGGCGGCGAACCAGGTCACGACGCTGCATGGATTGCGGCACGCGCCGACCTCGGAGAACCTGCGGCCGACGCCACGATCAGGCGATTCCTGGTTCGCTTCGGGCGGGCGCTCGCGACGGTCATCAACATCCTTGATCCACATGTCATCGTACTCGGGGGCGGCCTATCCCACATGTCGCGACTCTATGACGACGGACCTGCCGAGGTTGCGCGCCACGTCTTCATCGACGAATTCGTGACACCGATACGGCGTAACGCGCATGGTGACAGCTCCGGGGTACGCGGCGCCGCGCAGCTTTGGGCGCCATTCGAGTAGCGTAGTATCCCAAAGTATCCGGGTATCCTGGGTATCATCCCGCGTCGCGCCTTCTTCGTCGTCCGTTTCTCCGCCGCGGATTTTTTTGAATCCCTTTTTGTTCCGTTTCCAGGATTCATTCACCGTGCATCCCATCTGTTCCTGGAGTAGCCTGCCCTCACAGTTTTCCGTGCACCATCTTGGCCTTCATAATTCCTGCTGACCGTTTCTCATCAGTCCTTTGAGCGGCATAGGGTCTCCTTGCAAACAATACCTGTATATTGCGTGAAAGGCCTTAATCCGCATGTGGCACATAAAGCAATCTTGCTCATGCATGACGAAACATTGCTCTGCCTATCGCGGACCACGTCGGTGGCAAACACATGTTGTCACCGGCGCGCTAGTGGCGTGATCACGAGAAAGGTCCTATAAAGGGAGTATGGTGTCGGACGTTGATACATCTCACGATTGGTGTCGCGACTACGACACCTGCGGGTCAGACCAATTGGGACGCGCACGGGTAAGGCTGCGGTGGGTCGCAGCGCTCGTCGTCGCCTGCTGTCTTTCATTGAGTAGCCCCGCATTTGCAAAGACGGTCCAGCCACCCGACCCTGCGCTGGTCGCCCTGCTCCGTAAAGCAGCGTCACAGCCATACGGATTCCGGGACCGGTTTTCGGCCGAGGTCTGGCTTGCCGACATGTCCAACCGGCTGAAATCGATCCTGCCCTATCCGAGATTCCGCATCCGCCTGCTAAAGGACGTGCATTATGAAGCGGTACGCGCGGGATTGAACCCGGACGTCGTGCTCGCCGTGATCCAGGTGGAGAGCGACTTCAACCCCTATGCCATATCGTCAGCGGGTGCGCGGGGGCTCATGCAGGTGATGCCATTCTGGCTCAAACGCATCGGGAAACCTTCTGATAACCTATTTCACGTACAGACCAACCTACGCTATGGATGCACCATCCTCAAGTATTATCTAAACAAAACCCACGGGAACCTGCCACGCGCGCTCGCACTTTACAACGGAAGCAACGGCCGTGATTTCTATCCCGCAAGGGTCTACCACGCACTCAATACGCGATGGTTCAATCAATAAGGATGTGGCACTACAGGATCAGAGGATCACGAAGGTCTGGCTGTTCCCGGTCTCACTGACCCATGCCTCGGTAAGAACCCCGGTAACGCGCGCGCGCGGCGGACCATGCGCGAGCCGCACCTCAAACTGCCTAAGGGTCTCCTGTGGTCCACACGCTACCGCTTCGACGCGGCCATCTTCCAGATTGCGTACAAACCCGGTGAGCGCGAGCGCGCGGGCCTCTGACTGCGCGAAAGCGCGGAAAGCCACACCCTGCACAAAGCCGCTCACGAGAAACCGGCGACAAATCACACGCTATCCTCCGCAGACTCCCCGTCCGGAAGTTCCCGCCGATGTGCGCCGGGCGGTTCATACCGAGCATACTGGTTTCGACCCATCTGCTTCGCCTGATACATTGCCATGTCCGCATGCTTCACGAGAGTATCCGGATCCTTGCCATCTAATGGAAAGATCGCGATGCCAATGCTCGCGGTCATAACCAGTACCGTATCACCGAGCGTGAACGGAGATCCTGAGATGGCCGTGAGCAGCTTTTTGGCAATCCCTTCGGCATTTGCCATATGGCAAAGTTCGGTCAGCACGACCACAAACTCGTCTCCTCCGACGCGGGCGACAATATCGCTGCGGCGTACGCATGTGGCCATCCGTGCGGCTGCCGCCTTCAGCAATACGTCCCCCGCCGCATGTCCAAAGCTGTCATTAATGCGCTTGAATCCGTCAAGATCAAGAAATAGCACCGCGAGCACACGACCATGCCGCTCGACAAGGGTGAGCGAGTGCGTCAGAAAATCTCCAAGGAGCTTGATATTCGGCAAACCTGTAAGCACATCCTGGCGCGTCAACTGCTCGGTCTCCCCATAGAGCCGGGCGAGCTCGTGGCGAGAGCGGTGGAGTCTCGCCAGAAGCGCCGAGAATATAGGCGGTATACCTACAATACTTCCGAGCAGACCGACCTCGAGGACGCGATTATGGGCCCAGAACGGGTTATGGGCGCAAGCGGTGACAAACCCGGCAACACCGGCCCCAAGGGCAAGATATAAAGCGCCGAGCCCATAGCGCAGACCATTGCCCGCCGCAATGGATATATAGATCGGCACAAACACGATACCGAGCGTATGGAGTTTGGCCACCGCATAAGACACGGCCAGCACATCCATAACAATGGCGACGGGCTGCCGCCAGCCGTGGCCGTCGGGAAACAGCAGGACAAACAGAAACCAGACAGTAGAGTAGCCAAGAAACCAGAAAAGCCAGATCAGGACCCGATGAGCGTCAGGATCCCAGTGATGCGTTGACGCCAGATTGAGAAAGGCGGCGGTTATAAGGACGTACAGAATCCGTACCATCGCCTGCTCCTGTTCGGAACCCGACCAGGTGTACACGCGATGTGTTGCTCGTTCGATCCACGTTCTCGAACGCGCCGCCAGCGCGTCCGCGCCCCCATCCACGGATGTCTGCCCCTCCAGATAACCTTCCGTTTACTGCCGCTGTTCCCGATCGTTCCCGATCCACACTCGTACTCCACCTTGCGGTCTTGCTGCGCATGACGCTACTTGAAACCGGCCGGACGCGTCAACAGCACCCCGCTTTCGTTGCATAATGCAATGAAAAGCGGCCTGCCGACCGGGAATGGGACACCTTCACGAAAAACCCGCAACGTGGGGCACCCGTTTCTTCCGACAGACCCATTACGCAAAATCAGACAGGCCTACGGAACTGCCCCGGCTCGGGGGCGGAACGATCAGGGTCTTTGACGCTGCCCCGGCATGTTCGCGCACAAGGCGTGGCACAAGGTAGCCCGGCAACCGCGCTGTCAGTTCGGAATAGATCCGGCGCGCCTTGGATCCAGCCAGATCGAAGTGGGCCGCACCCGAAACCTTATCCAACAGGTGCAGATAGTACGGAAGGACCCCGGCCGCGAATAACACCTCGCTCAGACGCTCAAGTACCGATGCCGAATCGTTCACGCCACGCAGGAGCACAGACTGGTTCAGTAATACCGCACCGGCGTCGGCCAAGGCATGGCATGCCCGCGATATCTCACTGTCTATCTCCTGAGGATGATTGACGTGCAGCACCACAGTCACCTTGAGGCGCGTGTCGGCGATCCATGCGCAAAGCGCCGGATCGACACGGGCCGGCAGCACAACCGGCAAGCGCGTATGAATCCGCAACCGCTTTAAGCCCGGTAGCTGTTCAAGATCCCGCACGATCGCAGCCAGGCGATCATCAGGCAGCATCAGAGGATCGCCTCCACTCAAGATAACCTCTCGCAGATCATCCGCGTCTCTAAGATATTGGAGCGTCTTCCCCCAATGGCGACCCAGCGGATTCTCCTCTCCATAGGGAAAATGACGGCGAAAACAATAGCGGCAATGCACCGCGCAGGCGCCAGTAATGGTCAGCAGCGCACGGCCGGCGTATTTCTGCAACACGCCGGGGGCGGATGACGCGATCCTGTCTCCGACCGGGTCAGCGGTATATCCTGCAACCTTCGCGCACTCGCGTGTATCGGGCCATACCTGGAGGAACAGGGGGTCTCTTGGGTTGCCCGGCCGCATGCGCTTCGCATAACTGCGCGGCACCCGCAGCGGGAAACGATCATCCAGTATCGCCTCAATCGGCGGCAGGTGCAGTAACGAGAGCAGCTCGACAGGATCGTGGATCGAGTCCGCGAGTTCAAGCGCCCAAGCCGGTGTCTTTAGATCACCAATTCCAGCTATCATAGGCCAAATCCAGTCTGGCAACGGCGCAGTGTATCATGGTCGCCCCGCGGCTGAGACGGTGCACAGGAACACTGACAAGAGCGAGAACCATGCCCACGTACAGCACCAATGAGTTTAAAAGCGGACTCAAGATCATCCTTGACAACGATCCGTACGCGATCGTGGAAAACGAGTTTGTAAAACCTGGTAAGGGGCAGGCATTCAACCGCGTCCGGATACGCAACCTAAAAAACGGTCGCGTGGTAGAGCGGACATTCAAGTCTGGAGACACTGTCGAGGGCGCTGACGTCGTCGATGCCGAGATGCAGTATCTTTATGCCGATGGCCAGTTCTGGCACTTCATGTCACCCGAGACCTATGAGCAGATTAGCGCCGACCAGACTGCCGTTTCCGAGGCAGCTAAATGGCTGAAGGAGCAGACGCTTTGCATGGTCACGTTATGGAACGGAGTACCACTATCCGTCCAGCCGCCGAACCATGTGATCCTCAAGGTCGTGGACACGGACCCGGGCGTGCGCGGCGACACGAGTGGCGGCGGCGGGAAGCCTGCCAAGCTCGAGACAGGCGCGGTCGTGCGTGTCCCACTCTTTATCAACATTGGTGAACTCGTGCGCGTGAATACGGTTACCGGTGAATATATCGCCCGCGCCAAGGAATAGCATGCCTCCCGAGTGGCGCCCGTCAGCCTGCCTTGACGTGCTGCGTCTGCGGGCGCAGTTATTGCGCCGGGCACGGGAATATTTTGAAGCTGCAGGTGTGCTCGAGGTTGACACACCGATGCTCTCGTCGGCGGGGACCACGGATCCGCATCTGCGCAGTTTCACCACTACGGGCACAGGAGGCATACGCTACCTTCATACCTCACCCGAGTTTCCGATGAAGCGACTGCTTGCCGCTGGCTCAGGCTCTATCTATCAGATCTGCCGCGTATTTCGGGATGGGGAGTCCGGCCGGTTGCACAACCCGGAGTTTACGCTCATTGAGTGGTACCGCGTCGGCTATGATCACTGGGCACTAATCCGTGACGTGGAGACGTTACTGCGCACGCTCCTCGGGACCCGCTGCCCAACAGCAGTGGCTGAATGCCTCTCCTACGGTGAGGCCTTCCAGCGTTACGCCGGCATCGATCCTCATGTGGCCACAACCACCGAGCTCGCTCGCTGCGCGCAGAACCATGGCATCGGCTATCACGATGATGGCGCGGGTATTGACACGTGGCGCGACCTACTCATGACACACGTTGTGGAGCCCTGTCTCGGGCACACAGCACTGACTTTCGTGTACGCCTATCCGGCATCGCAGGCAGCGCTGGCACGCATTGATCCTGGACCACCCCCGCTCGCCAGACGCTTTGAGGTGTACCTTGAGGGGCTGGAACTTGGAAATGGATTTCATGAACTTGCGGATGCTGCCGAATGGCAGCGGCGGGTTAAGCGCGATTTGGCCGAGCGCTACGCGCGCGCACTCCCGGAAATCCCGGTCGACAATCGCCTGTGTGCAGCGCTTGATCACGGGCTTCCTGACTGCGCTGGCATCGCGATCGGCTTCGACCGCGTCCTGATGCTCGCGGCCGGCCGCTCGCACCTTGGCGAAGTGCTCGCCTTTCCGGAAACCCTTGCCTAGTTCTGTGATCGCCTGACGAGTTTCTCGAGATCGGCCAGCAAGACGCTGGGATCAAGTCCCCGATCAAGCACGTAGAAACGCAGCAATGGCAGCAGGGATCCTACGAGAACATCGAGATAAGGGGCAAGAACCCCGGTCCGACCCTCTTTCAGCAATGCAAGTGCGCGATCAACGCTGACGAGCTCGGCCGGGACCGGCGCATCGCCAGTAGAGGCTGAAATCGGCGTTTGCGCGGCAAACTCTTCGAGCTCCTGCGTCGAGAGCAACACATTGTCTTCGGGGGCCACGAGTACCAGCTCCTCGGGACTCAGAAACTCCTCAAGTCCCGAGACCCCGATCTGGTTGCCACCCTTCGACTCCGCATACCGCAGACGATGATCGGCAAGCCGCATCAACTGATCAAAATCAGCGATGTTGGCTTCTGGCAGGGCAACACCGAGGCTCACGGTGAGCGGGATCGACAGCCCTCCATCCGCGAATGGGCTCTCGAGAAGCGATTGCCGGATGCGCTCGCACAACGACACCGCCTGCTCCCGTCCGAAATTCGCCAACAGAAAGGCAAATTCGGCGCCACCGATACGCGCAAGCAGGACATTTTGCTCCGCGAACGTCATCAGTCTGCGGCCAAGCCATACAAGTATCCGGTCTGCAATCTCGTCACCGTGCTGGCGATACAACTTGCGAAACCCGTCCACGGCAAGGTGCACAAGCGCAACTGGGGCACCGCCCCCGGGAAACAGCCGGTGGCCCTGCTGTATAAATGCCTTGCGGCCGTAGAGACGGGTCAGCTCGTCTACGTCGTCGCCCGTGGCGACTGTCTCCGCTTCCGGTCGGTCGAAACCGAGATAAGCCTGTACCCGCGCCTGCAACTGGGCTGCGTTGAGCGGTTTGGTGATAAAATCCGTAGCCCCGCAGGCGTACGCGCGCGCCTTCGTTTCCTCATCCTCGGCGCTGGTAATGGTAATGATCGGAATGTCGCGGATACGCGGGTCGTCGGCGGCACGGACACGGCAGATGAAGGCATATCCGTCCAGCCTTGGCATCTCGATATCCGTGATCAGGACGCTAATGCGGTTATCCGCGGAGAGCTGTTCCCACCCGCTCTCGCCGTCACCAGCCAGCACAAGATCAAACTCAGAACGTAGCATCTTGTTGATGGCCTGACGGATAACGGCGGAGTCATCCACAACCAGGATCCGGCGCAGTTCGTTCGATTTGGAATCGACAGGCAACAAAATACGCTCCCGTAGCTTGACGGCGGCCTCAATGCCTTCTAACTCATTAGATTAGAACGAAAACCCCTAATGTCAACCGGGGCTTACCAAGGCTTTTGCCGTACGCAGCCAAAAAGTCGCCGGCCCATCATTGATGAGATGCACCCGCATATGTGCCCCAAAACGGCCAATTTCGACCGTTCCGGCGTGTCGGCTGCGGGCATAGGCCGCTGTCTCATCGAACAACACCCTGCCCTCCGGGGCGGCAGCCGCGTGGGAAAAACTCGGACGCAGACCGGTATCGGTATCGGCTGCGAGGGTGAACTGTGGAACCAAGAGAAGCCCGGCGCCTGTGTCGATCAGGCTTCGGTTCATGAGGCCCCGGCTGTCATTGAAAAGACGATATCCGAGCATCCGGTTGACCAACCGTTTTGTATCCTCAGACCGGTCTTCGCGTTCAAAACCGACAAATGCCAGCAATCCAGGTCCGATCGCGCCAATCACATGCTCATCCACCGTGACGCTCGCTTCAAGCACTCTCTGCAATAGCGCAATCACTGAAACTGTTTCCCGTCATCTACAACCAACACACGCTGTTTACTCATCTATACTATAGACCGCATGTGGCGTCAGACATTCCCGGTGCGTTCTCAATATCGACAACAAATATTTGTATTGAAAGCGCTTTCAAAAAAAGTTTGGCAGTAGTCTCCGGAACGGTGCGCATCATTCGGAACAAACACCACCCCGGCCAGACTAATGCCTCATAGCACAGCTAATTCTGTGGCATATACTAGGGCTCATGGATACGAAATTCTCCGAACTTCCTGGTCGAAAAGAACAGATCTTACGGGTACACGCCGACCTGATTCGCGGGGTAGTCATTGCCTGCCAGAACCCCGCGTTGCGGCCCGAACTTGAATCGGTTCTGGAGGCCTCCGAGGCAAACGGCTGGGTAGCGCTTGCACGTGCCATTCGCACAGTGATGCGGGGCAGTCGCGACGCGTCGCTGCTCGCCGGACTCGATGACGATGACCGTGTCATCGTCGAAGCGATCTTGCTCGGACTACAGGATCCCTCGACACTTCCGCCGGAACAACCCGCGGACCCGGCTCTGGCCGTGCCCGGCCTTTCGGCGATGATTGATGCGGCAATGAGGGGCGACGCCCGGAACCTTGCCGTACTGACTGATATGGCGCAGCAGATGGTGCATGTCGGCGGGGATCTCGGCCGTGTCGGCATCGCCGTACACCAGCTTCTTCAGGGTGAACGTGATTCGGACCGGCTTACCCAAGGCATGGACCGGGCGGGCCGCAATCTCACCCTGTCGCTCCTCGAGAACCTCGGCCGCTTGAGGGAGCAGTAAACAGCGGGGAAACGGGCGCATATCAAGGGGGATTGCGATCACCGGGAGCGCCTTGCACCGTGCCTATCGCAGCCAGCACTGGCATCAGTACGCCCCAACGCGGAGCCGGGTTCCGGCGAAGACAGCTCCGGGCACCGAGCCACTGCTTCAACTTCAGATATCCTGTGTTCCCCTCACTGTAGCGAGTCTCAGACGCACTTGCTCGCGTACCCAAGAGCGTGATCTCCAGGAAGCACGTTTTGTACGTGCCCAGTAAATCTGCTTAACCCCACAGACCGAACACACGCACCCCGCCGGCTTGTCTGATCTTTTCTGTAACCCAGCCCCTCGCGCTCGAGTCTTGGCTCCCGTCACTTGACAAGGCTTTACTTAGCTGATACTAAGTTAGTTATGACTCAGAAAAAACGAAAGCGGCTGACCTCGGCGCAACGTCGTGATCTGATCGTTGATAAAGCGATCCGGCTCTTTGCCCACCAAGGGTTCCGGGCGACACGCGTCAAGGACATCGCCGAAGAAGTCGGTACAAGCGACGCGCTGGTCTTCCAGCATTTCCCCACCAAACGCGAGCTCTATGATGCAATCCTGGAAGCGCTCGGTACACGCAAACATTTCACGGAGATCGAGCAGCTTCTCTACTATGAGCCCGAATACGATCTTGAGGATGTGCTGACCCGACTGTCGACCTGGGTAGTGGGACACGCGGAGAACGAGCCAGCTTGGCTGCGGCTTATCCTGTACGCCTCGCTTGAACAGGACGAGGCGACCGCAGATCTTGCCCACGAGCACTTCCAGCGGATCATCGACTATGTGGCCTACGAAATCTCAGAAGGTCAGGCGGCGGGACATTTCCGGCAAGACGATGATCCTAAGGCATGTGCGCGCAATTTCTTTTCTGGACTTCTGGGCCTCAGCATCATGCGCACGATCGTACACGACCACGATTACGCGAACGATCCGCTGAATGCGATGGCGGCGACACATGTCACACTGTTCCTGCGAGGACTGCAACCGCAGCGGGGCAACCATGTATAGCGAGTACCAGTGCTCCGTCACCCAGACAGAAGGTGCTGGTGACACCACGCGTATCCCGGGTATCGCATGCACACCGCGATGTCTCTGCGGTATTAAGGGGTTGAGTTTGGGCGTGGACCGCACCTGTTCGCAGACGACATCTGTTGGGCAATCACGACAGTCGTACACCACTGCCATGCCCAAGATAATTGCCTCAACCCCGGACGCAAGCTTCAATCTCAGGTTCATCGGGAAGGTCATCGGATGCCCCTTTCCGGTTGCATCGCCACACCTATGGCATCCGGCGCGGTATGCGCCATCGGTCAACCAACGAGGAGTCATATCATGAATACAACGACGATCGACTGCACTGGCCTCAACTGTCCTCTGCCGGTGCTGAGACTGAAAAAAGCCATTGACGGTATCAATGCCGGCGAATCCCTGGAGATGATCGCGACCGACCCAGGTTCGGTGAAGGATATTGCGGCCTGGAGCAAGCAGACCGGCCATATATTGCTTGAAAGCAGAGAATCGGCCGGCAGGTTTACCTTCGTTATTCAGAAGGCACACTGATCATTGGCACACAGCCACCCCCTTTCCGGTGTTGGGGAGGGGGTGGCGTCCCTTGCGGGATACAAGAGAGCGCCGTGCATAACCGCGGCCTATGGTTACAAGCATATCACTCACGCCCAATACCCGGGGCAGGGTCATTTCCTGAACGTGCGCCTAGGCGGTTCGGCCATGCATCAGATTGATGATCAGCACCACGATTGCGATCACAAGCAGAATATGAATGAAGCCCCGGAACGTATACGAAGTGATCAGACCAACCAGCCACAAGACCAGCAGAATCACAAAAATAGTCCAGAGCACTGTCCCTCCTTTGCGTCTATGCATCCTTTTTAAGGCTGAGGGCACCCTATAGGCAACTGTGGGAGGACGTCAATCAGACCAAGCGCGCGACGATCCCAAAGATCCAGGGGAGATGACCGGTGTGCACCAGGGCCCTGTCAAAAACGCCGACCGAGTCCCACTTCAACGGCGTGTGGCATGATACTGAGGATCAGCGGGTGGCTCATCTCGTGTGCAAAATAGCCGCTCAGTACACCAACAAGCGCACCTCCGGTCACATCTGTCTCCCAGTGCCCATGCGCCTTCACGCGCGCGAACATGTCAAACACCGGTAGCGCCGCAAGCGCGTAAACGGCGGGATCCGATCTCCGGTATTCAAGTATCATCGGGGTCACGAGACCCGTGATCGAGGATACGTCGCCACTGGGAAAACTCTGGGCATGCGCCCCCATGAACCAGAGGTTCGGATTATTGGTCTGCGATGGACGCTCGCGCCCAAAGGTAAATTTCAGGGCATAGGTGGAAGCACCGGCAAGCGCGGCGCCATCGAGGCTCTGCCACAAGGTACGGCCAAGACGCGTCTGTCCACCTTCGAAGATTGCGGCAATTGCCGTGCCTCCTATGAGCTCGGCAGGAAAATAGGGCGTGCGTGCGATGCTCCATATACCGGAGTTATTCTCGTGCACAGGATGATCGAGCCGATGCAGAACAGCCAAATCAGCGAGTCCGAACGCGGCGCCGATCAGGGTCGTGTCCAGGAACGCCTTCCCGACCGAGGGCGGGTCTAGATTGAGGTTGACAGGGGTACGTCCGGTATCAGAGGGCCCATTCGGGGTCTGCGCAACGGCCTGTCCGCTTGCAGCAAACAGGGTCACGGCCAGCACCGCGACCAAGACGCGCCGCGTGGGAGACAAAACGGATGCCACTGTATCCAGCCCCTTTAAACGCTGTAGAACAGGCAGTATCAACGGAACAGACTCAGCGACGAAGCAGATTCCGCCGCCAGCGAGCGCGACTGTAAACCAAAAACGTGCGGCTGTCATCCCTTGTGACTTGCCTTAGAATGACCAGATGGAATCCAAGCGAGCGCCCATCCGTTTTTACACAGATGAAGAACTCGATGCAATCGAGCAGACAGACCCTGACCGCGCGTACCGGATCGCCCGCGCCCAGGCGCTCGCCACGCATGCGCCGGCCACGCCCTCCGGTGATCTGGCGCCCCCAGACCCTGAGCGAGTACGTCAGGCGGTCGAGGACGTCAGGCACATCCTGAACCGTGATGGCGGCGACATCAAGTTAGTCGGCATTGACGGCAATATTGTCCAGGTGCGCATGAAGGGGGCGTGCGTCGGGTGTCCTAATTCCGTCCTTGACCTGCGCAACGTGGTGGAAAAGGTGCTCCTGGGCGTGCAAGGGGTGTGCGGCGTCGTCAATTTATACTGACTCCGGCCCGCCCCATGGAAAAGCAGCCCTGGCGTGACCCGGCGCTCAATGGGAAAAGGCGCTGAATACTGCCGGCACGTCGTGCGACGGAATCGCCCGATACTTTGGTAAAATAGGCCCATGTTCCCGGATCAGCCGACAATACCCGTTCCCCTGGCGCCTCCAACCGGGATCAGCACATGCGCGACCGTGATCGAAGCGGTTGCGCATAACGGACGCCCCTGCCGAATTGTGGACAATACCGGCACGGTGGACCCGAACGAACTGCGCGACGTCCTGGAGGCACTGGTGCGGGAGCGCCGTTTCGGGATGAGCGGGCTCTCCGCGAAAGGCGGAACAGCGATTCCGATCGGCCGCGGAGAAGGCACCCACATCCAGTTCGGCAGCCAACTGTACCGGATCCTGCTGTTCCCCTACGAGGCACGCATCGAGGCATTCTGAAAAACCGACCGCACGGAGGCCGCCTCCGGGATTCTTGATCGCGAAGACACTCAGCCCGGGTCGATCTCCGATATGGCCTGATCGAGAACGCCTGCGACTGACAGCTGCGCAAGTGCGGCAAACACCGCAAACCGGGTTCCGCACGCTGCGTGATGTAAGCACGATGATTGCTACGCCGTCCGGTCCGGGGTGCGGACTGCGCTGATACCACACGGGTCACCACAGCCTCGAGCCAATGCCGACCGCATTCCGCATGATCGGCTTCTCAAGCTCCATGCGTCCACACTAAACTGGCAGATGGATCTCGTCGGACCTAAAGGCGGAACCGCCTCAGCCGTGTGTCAGGAGATAGGCATTCTCAAAAAAGGAGGTAATACCGCGCTCCCGGAACCGCGGCTCCTCCACGAGCACATCGCGCTGCTCAAGGGGATCAATAGCGAACGAGGCTCCAAACAGAGCGTCAACCTCTTCGTCTGTGATTGGGAAGGGCGGCCCCTGCATCTCGTGCGCCGGGTACTCATGGGTGATCAGAAGCGTGCGCGTGCCCGGTGGCAGCAAACCCGTCATGTGCTGCGCATATGCGGACCGCAGGGGTGCGGGCAACGCGATAAGCGCGGCGCGGTCGTAAACTGCGGAGACCCCCTTGATCTGAGCAGCCTCAAGCGCAAAAAAGTCTCCGCAGAATATCCGGAAACCGCCGCCCGCGAACACGGAAAACGGGCCCTCCCGAGACACCTCAGCCGTGATCGCGCCTTCGTCGAAGAATGCGCGCACAGCAAGCTCGCTCAGCTCGACACCGATTACCAGAACACCATTCTCGCGCAGATACCGCATATCGATGCTCTTGCCGCACAGGGGTACAAATACGGAGTCCCCGGGACGCACGTTGAGACGCGGAAGATAGCGCTTGAGTACAGGATGAACGCTCGCCCGATGAAACCCGATCTCGTTGGCGCGCCAGCGTTCATGCCAGAATTCCGGCTGCATCAGACATAACCCTTTGAGGATGAAGCATTCATGATCGCGCACAGCGTATCGACAAGGTCTGCACGTCCGAATACGCAGGTATGATATTCGGCACCCTCGGGTGTCGTCCAGCGATCCGTCTCGACAAATCGTCCTCCAGATTCCTCGACGAGGAGCCGGGTCGCCGCAATATCCCACAGACGCACATTGGCATCGACCATCGCCGACGCTCCACCCTCGACCACACGGCTATGTGCGAAACAGTCCCGGTAGATTCGCGTGTTTCCGAAGTGCCTCTGGATGGCACAAAACCGATCGAGCAATCCGTTCTTTGCAAAATTCTCGGGCGCGGTAGTAACGATGATGGGCGCCCCACGGAGATCCGCCGCGACCCGCTCGAGCGGTCTGCCATTAAGGAACACGCCCATGCCGGCCGCCGCCGAGTAACAGCGCTTAAGTGCGGGGTGGGCCACAACCCCGACGAGCGGCTGATCGTGATGATAGAGCGCAATCAATGTACCGAATGTGGGAATGCCGTGGACGAAGTTGTCGGTGCCATCGATCGGGTCAAGGATCCACGTGAACTCCGAAGCCCCGGAACCGGGAAGCTCTTCACCGATAATGGCATGGCCCGGAAACCGGCGACCGATCTCGCGGCGCAACATGTGCTCCACGGCAACATCAACATCCGTCACGTAGCTGCCGTCCGGTTTTGTGCGCGTCTCGAATCCGACCATGCTCGCACCCATGATCTTCCGTCCAGCCTTGGCAGCGAGCCCGACCGCAAATTCGAGATAGTCCATGCGGTCGGCGCGTGAAGGCGCTTTTCTGATCCTCGTGCCTGCCATCATTGCAGTCTTTGGTACACTTCCGTCCGCCACAAGGGGGTTTCCGCCTGCCAGGTCCTATGGAATCCGCGTTCCTCGATCCATGTCCGCACCTCCTCAGGCTCATAGAAATAGGGCCGGTAGGCGTTCCGCGTGACAGCCATGAGGAATGCGGCAATGGCGATCGCGCAGCGGTTTAACAGGTGCCTTCTCGGATAGATCAAGGCGCATGCCCGCTCCGTCTTGTCCAGGGCGCGCTGAACGAGGATGTAGGCATCGGGATAGCAGCAGATCACCTTGTCAAGCAGACTGACATCGACCCTTGCGATCTGCTCGGCAAGGTTAACAAAATCGCCAACCAGGTAATCAACCCGGGTGGAAAGACCATCCTCGGCGGCGAGCGCACGCGCCTCCGCGAGCATCCGTTCTGACAGATCTACACCAACGGCGTGCGTACCTCCGCGGGTCAGCAGATGCTGATGCAGATAACCCACCCCGCAGCCGATCTCGAGCATTGAGTACGTGCCAAGTCGCGCGGCGTCAAGACCGGCGACAAGCTGCTCCTGAGAACGCTCAAGACCTCGTCTGCGATAACGTTTGCGATAGCGCGCGGCAAAGCGCGAAAAAAGCCGCCCGGTATCGCACGCCGCGGACTGGCAACAGCGCATAGTTCCGATGTCCCTCCGGCAATGGCATTATTGTACCCGAATGTGCGCCTTATGACGGCGCCGACACCGCAGGAGGCAGCCTTGCACCCACTGACACGCCGAGAAACCGACAGTCTTGGCGATTATGCCGTTCCCAGGGACGCCTGGTACGGCATCCAGACCGCGCGCGCGCGGGACAATTTCCCGATTTCGGGACGCGGCCCAGACCGCGACTTCATCGTTGCGCACGTGCAGATCAAACGCGCGGCTGCGGTGGTGAACCGCGACAGCGGGTGGATCGAGAGCGCACTTGCGGACGCAATCATCGTGGCGGCAGACGCGATCATCAATGGACACCATCTGGACCAGTTTGTAGTCGATCGGTTCCAAGCCGGCGCCGGCACAAGCCATAATATGAACGCCAACGAGGTGATCGCGAATCTGGCGAACGTCGCGCTTGGCGGGGAGCGGGGCCTGTACCATCCCGTGCACCCGAATGACCACGTCAACATGGCACAGAGCACCAATGATACGATCCCCACAGCCATCCGGCTGGCTGTGCTCGCCAAACTCCCACGCCTGACATCGGCCATCGATGAGCTCGCCCGCGAATACGAGACCCTCGCACAACAGGAGCGGAACACCCTCAAGAGCGGCCGTACCCATCTGCAGGATGCCGTTCCCATGTTTCTGGGACAGGAATTCTCGGGTTATGCGTGGACCCTCCGGCAGTGCCGGGAAAGGCTGGACGCAGTCCGCCCGGACCTTTGCGAAATCGGGCTTGGAGGCACCGCCACGGGCACTGGTCTCAATGCCCCGCCCGACTACGCGACCAAGGTTACCCGAGAACTCGCCCGTCTCACGCAAGAACCCCTGACCGCGGCGCCGAACCTGTTTGCAAAGATGCAGTCTATGGCCGATATACAGCATCTCTCGAACGAGGTGCGTTCATGCGCCCTCGAGTTGACGCGCATCGCAAACGACATGCGTCTCCTAGCGTCGGGTCCGAGAACCGGGTTCGGCGAGATCATGCTGAAACCGGTCCAGCCTGGATCAAGCATCATGCCTGGCAAGGTCAATCCCGTGATGTTCGAGATGCTGAACCAGGTGTGCTATCAGGTCATTGGCCAGGATGCCGCGATTGCCGCGATGACACAGGCGGGACAACTTGAGCTCAACGTGATGATGCCAGCACTCGGCTCAGCCCTGTTTGATGCCATGGACTGGCTCACGAACGCCGTGCGCGTGGCCGCGGAACGTGGCGTGGCAGGGCTCACGGTGAACCACGACCGCTGCGCCTATTACGCACACATCAGCGTGGGACTTGCGACACTGCTCAACCGGCACATCGGTTACGCCGCTGCCGCGGAAATCGCGAAGGAATCGGCCAAAAGCGGTGTATCCATACGCGACCTGGTTCTCGCACGTCACCTCATGACCGGCGAGGCGTTCGATGCGCTACTTGCGCAGGCCGCGCGCGGCAATCAGGATCAGGGCACCGGCTGAGGTTTCAATCACCAAGCGTATTCCACGAGGGCAGCAGGGCTGTCACCAATGCACCGAGAAGAATGATAACCCACGACAGATAGATCCATATCAGGAAAACAGGAAGTACTGCCAGAGCACCATAAATATAGCGGTAAGACGAGTAGTGCAGGATAAAGAGCGTGAACACATGCTTCGCCAGCTGAAACAGTCCGGACGCAAAAACCGCACCCACAAAGGCATGCACCTTGCGGACGCGAGTGTTCGGCGCCACGAGATACAGCAGTACAAACGCGAGACTCGCAAGCAGAAACGGCAAAACATCGGTGATGATCGCATGTAGCCACTGCAGCGGCGCAAGAAAGAAGAGTGGCCGGGAAATCACATAGTCGGTCAATGACAGACTCACACCGAGCAGCAGCGGACCGAGCGTCAGGATTGCCCAATAGATGAGAAAACGACCCACCGGATCGTGGCGCTTCGGGGTACGCCAGATGACGTTGAAGGTGTTCTCGATCGTGGCTATCAGCATCATTGATGTCGCTATGAGACCGATGAGCCCGGCGGTCGTGAGCTGCGCCGATTTCTTCGTGAATTGGCGCAGGTATTTGTGAACCACGACACCGGTTGCGGGCAGGAAGTGACTGTAGGTAAAGCGCTCCAGCATTTCCATCCAGTGCTTGAACACGGGAAACGACGCGAAGGCCGCGAAAGCGACCGCTGTCAGCGGCACGACCGCGAGCAGGGTCGTGTAGGACAGCCCTTCCGCGACCAGATTGCACCGGTCTTCGCGAAAACGCCGCAGCACGAGCAGGATGAAACGGAAGACCCGGCGTGCGAGCCTTTTGAGACGCGCGTGGAAATCCGCCGTTTCTTCCCCTTTCAAGCGATCGCCCGTCTCCATGTGACGCGCCCCGGAAAAATCCCTAGAATATCACGCTCATCCGCGGCGGGCGCCGGTGAATTGGCTCGCCACGGGGACGTTGTTGCAGTTGCGATCCGATCTCCACAGGAGTCATTTACGATGGCTGAAGTGCTCGTGCTGTATTACAGCCGCGGGGGCTCGGTGCGCACGCTTGCCGATCTCGTTGCCCGCGGCATCGAATCGGTACCGAACATGCGTGCACGGATCCGGTCCGTGCCACCGGTCGCCCCCATCACGCGGGTCGCGGAACCGCCCGTACCGGATCAGGGTGCACCATACGCACGCCTCGATGATCTGCGTGAATGCGGCGCCTTGGCGCTCGGCAGCCCAACCCGGTTCGGCAACATGGCCGCCCCGATCAAGCACTTTCTCGATGAGACCGGGCCATTGTGGCTCGCCGGGACGCTTGTCGACAAACCGGCCGCGGTATTCACGTCCACAGGCACCCACCACGGGGGCCAAGAAGCGACACTGCTCTCTATGGCACTTCCGTTGCTGCATCACGGCATGATCCTTGTCGGGCTGCCGTTCAGCGAAGCGTCGCTGCAGCGTACATCATCGGGAGGCACCCCCTACGGGGCGAGCCACGTCGCCGGTGCCGAGGATGACCGTCCGATCACGGATGATGAAAAGACGCTCGCGCTTGCGCTTGGGCGCCGGCTTGCGCGCATCACTGCGGCGCTTAACACGTGAACCCCTTGCCCTGAAAAAAAAGGGGGGTGGCATGGGCCCCTACCCTGCCCTTATGGCTCATGATCGCGCTCCGGGCATTCGTCCTCAATCCGTCCCGCAGGCTGTCGACCCTATTCTGGCGGCCATCAAGGACATTCCTCGGTGGATTGCTCCCTGTGGTCTCGCCACCACGTATCTGTGTTTTCCGTGGATCCCAGCATGCGGGTTCTGCGCTCTCGGCTCATGATCTCGGTACTATTGCCAGGCAGCCATGGTCATGACATTCCACGGCCCTCTATAGAGCGGCGACCGGAGGGTGTGTGCGCTCGCCATCTCTGTGGCCGTGTTGATCTGCATACGGCGAATTAAGGATCGATCTCCCGTGTCTCAAGCCCGCGGATAAACGCAATGGTGGGCCGTCGCTGGTGGCGGAGTGACTCAACGTCGATCTGATCGAGAAATCGCATCAGGCCAGCAAGATCGCGGGCATGCCGCTCGAGCAGATAGCGTGCAACCGCTGGCTCAAGCTCAAGGCCGAGCTCGCGCGCACGACACCGCAACAGCTCGCGCTTGTCCCCGTCATCGAGGGCGTGGAGAGGATACACGAGGCCAGCGCTGAGACGCGTGGCGAGTTCAGGCATGGCGAACCCGAGCAGCCCGGGCGGCGCAGTGGAACTTGTCACCCAGACACAGGTTCCGCTACGCGCCTGCAGCGCAAACAGTGCACGCTCCCAGTCAGGTCGCCCCGCGACGCTCTGCACATCGTCGATGCAGAGGAGATCACACTCCTGCTCAAGGTCATCGAGCAGATCCGGGGCGAGATGGTCCGCTTCGTCAAGCGGCAGATAGCGCGGACGGCGCCCGCGTACCGTAGCGGCCCGAACCACCGCCTCAAGAAGATGCGTCTTTCCTGAACCGGACCCACCGGATAACAGAAGGTGTTGTGTGCTAATACCCGCCGCGACATCCCGCAACGCCGAAAGTGCCTCATGATTGGCGCCCGGGAGAAAATTTTCGAAGGAGGACCGGGGGCGCAGCTTGAGGTCGAGAGGCAGCTGACGCGTCATGGGCGATCCACCGTCCAGCAGTGTCTCCATACGCCCGCACCCTGACGATAACGGATACCAGCAAGGCCGGGCGGATATTGATGAAGACCAACCGGTAACCACCCCGACAGAACTACAAAAATCACGACGACCGAGCGCAGGCCTATCAAGTAGCCGGTTAGGCAAGGCGTCAGCACCAGGCTTCCCTGGGGAATACCAGGGTACAAACACGAGCGCGACCCAACCGGCCGGGAACGGGCCCGCATGACACTGCAGGAATTCAGTCGCCAGCACCCCCTAGGGGCCGAGATAAATCCAAAATCAGGGGTAACACCCAAGAAACCCGAGAACTGCCTGATGGGTAATGCGAGATTCAGCCCCGAAAGCCACAGGCCAAGGGCACAGAACACCGGGAGCGCCAGCATCACGGACAACCAGCCGCGCAGGAACCCAGCGAACGGCGGCTCACCGATGTCGTGCGCATACCCGCACCGGCTGGCGCCAGTGGGGCCACTCCGACCGATAATCCCGTTATATTCACGCGACAGATAGGGAGTGGCGACGACACGAGGATTTCCGTCAGCGATACCCGCCGTTCAGTCATGGCCGGCCTTGGAACCAAGCGGCTGCACCTCCTTCATGATCCCCCAGGTCCACAGATAATGCGCCCCGCTCGCTACGGTGCTCACAAATACGGCTTCGACGAGGAGGTGCACGAGACCACTGATAGGTAACGCCATCGCCGCCTGGGCCAGCACCGCCACCACCAGCAGGATCTGCATCACGGTATTAAGCTTGCTGAGCAGGCTCGGCCGCATATGAACGGAACCGACGATCGAGGTATAGGCCAAGTAGCCACCGATAATCAGGAGATCCCGAAACGCGACCGTGAGCATGAGCCAGAACGGGATCCGACCGAGAATCGCAAGCATCACATACGCGCTGATCAGGAGGATTTTATCCGCAAAAGGATCGAGTATCGATCCGAACTGGCTGGTAAGCCCGTACCGCTTTGCAACGTAACCGTCGAGCGCGTCGGAAATGCCGGCGATGACGAACACGGCCAGTGCTTGCGGATACCGCTGGGCCCGGAGCAGCAGAATCAGGAGTGGCGCCAGTCCTATCCGCGAAATCGTAATCGCGTTTGGCAGGTGATCGATCTTGCGCAAGAGCGCTTCCCGTGCAGAGCGACCGTGTGGGTTGAGCCGCACGCTATGCCACGACCCTCATGAAGTCAAGATTTGCAGGGGGAAGTCACCAGACTTACCATAGCCCAAAGGGGAATTCATGGCAAAACGCCGCAAGATATCGTTGACCTACCGCGACGCGGGGGTCAACATCGAGGCCGGAGACGCACTCGTGGAGGCGATCCGTCCGATTGCCGACCGCTCTTGGCGCACTGGTGTGCTGGCAGGGCTTGGCGGATTCGGTTCCTTGTTCGCACTGCCGGCCGGCCTGCGCGAACCCGTGCTCGTGGCGGGCACGGACGGGGTAGGCACAAAACTCAAACTTGCCATTCAGCTCAAACGTCATTCTACGGTCGGCATCGATCTTGTGGCGATGTGCGCCAACGATATCGTTGTGCAGGGCGCGGAACCGTTGTTTTTTCTTGACTATTTTGCCACCGGCCAGCTCGATGTCACCGAAGCTCGGGCAATCGTCGAAGGTATTGGCCGCGGGTGTGAGCTCGCCGGTGCCGCCCTGGTCGGCGGTGAAACGGCGGAGATGCCAGGGCTTTACGCCGAGAATGATTACGATCTTGCCGGATTTTGCGTCGGCGTCGTGGAAAAATCAGCTATCATCGACGGTAAATCGGTGCGCCCCAATGACACACTGATCGGATTGCGCGCAAGCGGACCCCATTCGAATGGATATTCACTCATCCGCCGCGTGCTTAAGGAAAGCGGCACGGATCTCGGTGAAAGGTTCTCGGGGGAGCAGACACTTGCCGACATCCTGCTTGAACCGACGCGCATCTACGTAAAGGCTGTGCTCGCCCTGCTGAAACAGGTCAAGGTGAACGCGATCGCGCACATCACAGGGGGCGGACTGCCTGGAAACGTGCCGCGCGTACTTCCTGCAGGTCTTTGTGCCGTGGTCGACAGCCGGACCTGGAAGCGCCCGGCAATCTTTGACTGGCTGCAGGAAGCCGGCAGCATCGTCGATGCGGAGATGTACCGAACGTTCAACTGCGGCATCGGAATGGTACTGGCCGTCGATCCGCGGTACGCCGACAAAGCAGTGGCGGTACTCTCCCAAGCCGGGGAAGAGGCCATGTTCATCGGTCACGTGGAACAGAGTGCCGGGGAGCCGTTCGTCCTGCTGGAATGAACGACCCCACGCGCGTCGTGGTCCTCATCTCGGGACGGGGTAGCAACCTGCGGTCCATCATTGCGGCCATGCAGAACGGCGAGCTTCCAGTTTTGATCGCCGCCACTATCAGCAATAACGCGCATGCGCCTGGACTTTCACACGCGCACGCGGCGGGCATCCCCACCACCATCATCGACCACCGGCACTTCACCGGGCGCGCCGAATTCGATCAAGCGCTCATCCGCGAGATCGATCGTTGGCGCCCCGATCTCGTGGTTCTGGCTGGCTTTATGCGGATACTCGGCACCGATTTTATCCGCCATTATCAGGGCCGGCTCATGAATATTCATCCATCGCTCCTGCCGGCCCTCCCCGGCCTCGATACGCATGCCCGCGCTATCCGTGAGGGACACCGACAGCATGGCGCCACAGTGCATTTCGTGACCGAAAATGTGGACGCAGGGCCGGTCATCCTGCAGGTTGCCGTGCCGGTGCTTCCGGAAGACACTGCGGAGACCCTTGCGGCACGGGTCCTTGCCGAAGAACATCGCCTCTACCCGCGTGCAATTCGCTGGTTCGCCGAGCATCGCCTTGCCATCAGAGACGGTCACGTGCTGCTCGATGGGCAACCTGTCCAGAAATGCTCCCAATGACATTCCGTGGCCAGGTCATGGCGGTTACGCTTGTCCTCGCAGTCACGGCCACGCATACCGCCATATCTGCCATCCTGACACCATCCCTGCCGACGCAGCTTACGCTCGATTACACCCTCCATTATGGCCAGATCATCATCGGGCACGTCGTCAAGACGCTGAAACGGCAGAAGAACGGAAGCTACTACCATTCCACATGGACACGCCCCGCAGGTCTCGCCAAGGTGTTCACGAACGTGCAATTCGTGGAACAGGGGACCTTCACGATCAGCGGACGGCGCCCTCAACCCCTGAGCTTCGCCGATACGAAGACGGGCGACGGACATGACTATCGGCGCGAGGCAATCTTCAACTACCCCATGCATCGACTCGTCTTTGCGCACGCACTGACGAAGCCATTGCCGCCAGGTACCCAGGATCTCGATACGGTCTTCTACCTGTTCATGCTGAACCCGGTAAAACCGGGTATGCGGAAACGGGTGTATGTCACCAACGGAAAGGATGTCAAACCCTACTGGTTTGTCTACCGTCGGAGCGAGATGATGATGACACCCTGGGGGAAGCTCAAAACCTATCTTGTGTCACGCATGTCGCGCTCTGACTGGGAGGCCGAAAAACGCTGCACCACTCCCACCCCTGCCTGCCGGGCACGGTTCCACGCATTTGAGATCTGGGTGGCCCCCGCACTGCAGGATGTGCCAGTCCGGCTGCGACAGAGACAGCATGGCCACACACTCACCCTGACGATCACGTATTTGTCCCGCTCCTGATCCCGCCAGAGTGCACAGACCCTTCCCGCGGACCCCCAGCGCAACCCAGGCGGTCCCCCGTGTACCATAATGTTTCCGCAAACTTCTACGCTTTTTGGAATAAAATCAGCGCTGCGGCGTCTCTACTGTCAGGAAGCGCTGGAGGTTATTGATTGGGCATCCTAAGTGTCATCTGCCGTCCCATGGAATTTCGCCGGGGCCTTGAGCGAAACCGCTCGCGCCTCTATCGTATCGCCTATTCCTGGTGCCGCAACGCAGCGGTAGCAGACGACGTGGTACAAGACACCATGATCAAGGCCTTGCACCATCAGCGACAGTTGCGTGACCTGCAGGCCCTGGATGCCTGGCTTTTCAGCATCCTCGCAAACTGCTATCGCGATCATTTCCGCAGACATAGGGAAACCGAAGACATCGACGACCTGGAACTACCGACCCATGACACGCCCGAAACCGAGCACAGTCAGAACCAGGTGATCGCAATGGTGCGTACAGCTATTGCCACACTGCCGGAAGGCCAGCGGCAGGTGGTCACCCTGGTCGACCTGGAAGGATTTTCATACGCAGAAGTCGCCCAGATTCTGTCCATCCCGACAGGTACCGTCATGAGCCGACTGTGTCGCGGACGTAAGACATTGCAACAATTATTGCTTCCCGTTATCACGCGCCCTTCGGAACCGGATATACGGGAAATATGGAGGGTCAAATGAATCGCGGACAGGGATTTTCCGAGGAATTTCTCAACTCCTTTATCGATAATCAGCTTGATCCCGAGGAAAAGGCGCGCGCGTATGTGTTGCTGAGTAATGATGAAGAGTTCAATCGGCGTGTCTGTGAGCTGCGCAAGGTTCGCGACCTCGTGCAACTCGCCTTCAAGGAAGTTGTGGTCACCCATAGTCCGGACCGGAAGACAACGGGGTGGGTGTGGGGCAACATCCGACGTCATGCGCTCGCGATCGGGCTGCTGCTTATCGGTATGGCAATCGGTTGGGGCTTCCGCACTGACGTATCGTTGGGAAGCAACGGGCCGGTCGCGGATCAGGCAATACTGCATCGGCAAGCGGTCTTGGGGGAACGTGCGGAAACGAAGGTGCTGTTCCATCTGAACAGTGGCCGGCGCCGGCGCATGCGCGAGGTCCTCGATGAGGCACAGAACCTGTTGCGTCTGTACCACGCGGAAAAACGTCCGGCCAGGGTCGAGATCATCGCCAACGGGGCCGGCATCAACCTGCTGCGGCTGCATCACTCGCCATTTGCGGCACGTATCCGGGTGATGCATGAAAAATACCCCAATCTGACGTTCGCCGCCTGCCAGGACACAATCGACCGGCTGATCAGTCAGCAGAATATCCATCCGCATCTGCTTCCTGAGGCGACCATCGTGCCATCCGGGGTGGCTCAGATCATCCGTCTGCAGCAACGTGGATGGACCTATATCCGCGTGTGATCCTGCGTGCGCTCGCGGGAGTGCTCGCCCTGAGCGGCGTGGTGTTCGCGGCAACGTATCCTCCGCAACGCGTGGTCTACGACATCGACAGCGGCGCACGTGCCAACTGGGACATTACGCTCAAGAACATCCACAACCACATCGAGGCGGTCGGCCCCTCACGCATCAGCCTGATCGCCGTTGTCCATGGACGCGCCGTCCGGCTGTTCGAGCGGGCGCACACCGATCCTAAACTCAATCACCGCTTGGAAGCATTGCTTGCGCTCGGAGTTCGCATCCGGTTAAGCCAGGACGCGCTGATGGAGCGCGGGCTGCGCCCGGACGAGCTCGTCGACCGGGGACAGTGGGTGCTCGTGAAAAGCGGGGCCGCCGAGATCGTGCGTCTTGAGCGACGGGGCTATATCTACATCAAACCTTAAGGGAAGGCCGCCGCCCGGACTGCCGGAAGCGCCAGTAATCGGCCAGGATCCGGTCGTGGTCGAATGCGAGACCCACAGGCGGTGCAGCCGGGTCGATCACAATGACACCCTTCGCGTCATCGGCGGCCACGGGGGTACCGTGCGCGCTTCCGATGAAAACCACGGAAACGGTATGACCGCGCGGATCGCGTGAGGGCTCAGAGTAACAGTACAGTAGTTCCTCGAGCGCCACAGCGAGCCCGGTCTCTTCGGTCGCCTCCCGGACCGCAGCCTGCTCCAGCCGCTCCCCGCAATCGACAAAACCGCCAGGCAAGGCGAAACCGAAGGGCTTGTGGGCGCGCTCGACAAGCACAATGGGTCTGCCGGGACGATCGCCAAGTTCGATGATGACATCGACGGTCAGTAACGGGGTGGACGGCGGCATGCGGGCGGCATCCTTAAAAAAAACCGATTAAAACAGGATTTTCCATTTTAGTTATTAGTATGATATAAATCAAATAGTTATTACAATATAATGGGTCTCTTTCCAGAGATAATTTTTCGAAAATCATTCCTTTGGTTCAGCTCCCAACGAAAAAACTGGGCCAAAGCCGGTTTTTGGCGACCCGTCAGACCTCCGGCTGGACACGAAAAGCCGTTATACGGCGGCCCGCATCATGCTACAATGGGTTCTCCGGCATAAACGCAATAAAAACAATGGGTAGATTTGTGTTCCTAATGAAATGATCTATCGATGGTCTACACTACCTGGAATGGCTGCTCACGTTGTTTAACCCTTATCTACTTGTCACGTAATGGTGCGCCTAAATGATTGATGGTCTACTGAATCTGCCTTGGTGGGGCGACATCCTCGCCGCTCTGGCCATGACCCATCTGACAATCGTCAGCGTCACGATCTATCTCCATCGGCACCAGACGCACCGGGCGCTTGATCTGCATCCGGCAGTGGCGCACGTCTTCCGGTTCTGGCTGTGGATCAGCACAGGCATGCTGACGAAGGAATGGGTTGCCATTCACCGCAAACACCACGCGAAATGCGAAACCGACGAAGATCCTCATAGCCCGAAGATATTCGGCATACGCAAAGTGCTGTGGCAGGGCGCGGAGCTTTACCGGACCGAGGCCAAGAACCAAGAAACACTCAACAAGTACGGCCATAATACGCCAGACGACTGGATGGAGCGGCATGTGTATCTGCCGCTCAATACCAAGGGCATCCTGTTCATGCTGCTGATCGATCTCGCGCTCTTTGGCGTCATTGGCATATCGATCTGGGCAGTGCAGATGATGTGGATCCCGTTCTTCGCGGCTGGCGTGATCAATGGTATCGGGCACTTCGCGGGCTACCGGAATTATGAATGCCCGGACCAGTCCACGAACATCGTGCCTTTCGGTTTTTTGATCGGAGGCGAAGAGCTGCATAACAACCACCATGCCTATGCAAGCTCGGCCAAATTCTCCTCGAAATGGTGGGAGTTCGACCTGGGCTGGGGCTACATCCGGTTATTCGAGATGCTCGGTCTTGCCAAAGTCCGCAAGGTCGCCCCAGTGCCTCATTTCAACCTGAACAAGCAAAGATGTGACATCGACACGGTACGGGCGGTGGTCATCAACCGGTTCCAGGTCATGGCGCACTTTGCCGCCGAGGTGCTCCATCCTGTCCACCGTGAAGAGTTGAGCAAGGTCGACCCGCGGGATCGCGAGCAATGGACGCTGCTCAAACGGGCCCGGTGGCTGCTGACGCGCGAACCCACGCTGATTGACGAGGCGGGGCGCAAGCGCCTCAATCTGGCACTGCAGCACAGCGGTGCCCTGAAAACGGTGTACATAATGAAGGAGCGGCTCCAAGACATCTGGAAACGATCTGCCGCGACGCACGAACAGCTACGTCACGCCCTCGAGGAGTGGTGCACACAGGCAGAGGGCACCGGAATTCAGGCGTTGCGGGAATTCTCTCTGCGCCTGAAAACTTACTCGGTTACTCCCGTCAACTGAGGCACTCATCCCGTCCTGATTACATCGGGACGGGATGTCCACACTGAAGATCACTTCCGCGCCCGGGTCTCGATACCTGCGAAGCGCGCAAGTTCGCGGTGTACCCGCCCAACCCGCTCCACCTGCCCCTTCGCCGGAAAACGCTCATAGAAGCCGTCCGACCGGAATTCCCGTTTTTGCGTGGTCCACGGCTGCAGACGCTGCGTCCAGCGATCCAGCCGCCCCGCCTCGGGCTCGGTATCCTTGGCAGCGAGATCAGCGCACACCCGGATCATCGCCTTGAGGGTTACCGGTTTTGTGACCATGTACTGCGCATGACCCCACGCCTCGCCCCATACGCGCTGTGCCGCCTTCAGAAAATCCCTGAGGACGCGATAGTGCCGGTCGCCCTCGCGGCTGGCATCGGCATCCCGCAGCCGGCTCCACTGGCTCGATACATAACGATGGACTTCATTGAACAGCTCGGCTTGTAGGATCCATTTCTCCTTCTGGCTGCGACCTCCCAGACGGTTGATCCGATACTGCAGTGGACTGTCATCCTCGCGGTAGAGTTTCTCGGTCAATCTGGCCGAAAACCGCTTGTCGGGATCGGCCCAGGACACGCGTTCGTACAGATCCACAAGATGGCTCTTGTTGATGCGCGTTGGCGTCGAGTTGATAATAACAAACATTTCGGCTGCGAAATCCTCGCTACGACCGTCGAACACGATGCACGGAACGTGGATCGTCCGTGCCTCCTCAGGATGATCATTGAGGTAGAACTCGAGTGCAGCCAGCCGGTGTTGACCATCGATGATGAGGAAGCGTTCGGCGGGCGCCTGAAGATGCCCGACATGCTCTTGGCCTGACAGACTCTGGAAGCGGAGGCGTTCGGGGGTAAACAGGAGAACAGTGCCCGGGATGGGCGGCTGCGTGACCGCCGTCTCATAAAAATTCTTGAGCGCCTTCACCTTGGCCCGGGAAAGTTCACGCTGAAACGCGCGGTCGGTCCGTTCAATGCGAGCAATGAACTGGCCGACCTCGTCCGCCTCCCCAACTGTCTCCGGCGCGATCTGTTTGCCATCACCGTAGAACCGGCTGATGAAACGAACCTTCTTGAGAAGCTCCGATGCGGGATAACTGATAAAGTAGAAAATGCCGTCTTTTTGTCTTATCTGCGTCGCAAGCACGCTCCCACCTCCCGTGATATGGCCCGTGACGAGCTCTGAATTTGGTCGCAAAACCGGGGAAATACCGGAACCTGAGCCGGAATCCACCTAAGTTTAGTCTGGAACCCCCGCTCTTGCCATCAACTCACACCGCCGTAAACCACCGCCGGTCAACCCCGAGCGCGGCAATCCGCATCAGTACGCCGATAGACGCTTGTGCAGAGGACTTGTGCGCGGAAAATGAGCCAGCAGAAACTGCATCTGATCTACCAGCACGCGCCGCCCCTGAAGATAGATGTATTCCGCATGCGTCGGCACGAAAGGCACCGCGAGAAGCGCGAGCCCGGCCTGCTCCGGCGCCATCCCAGCCTTGTGGTTGTTGCAGCGCTTGCACGCGGTGACCACATTGTTCCACGAGTCTGTCCCACCCTTACTGAGCGGCGTGACATGATCGCGCGAAAGGTCTCGCGACAGGAACCGCGAACCACAGTACAGACAGAGATGTCCATCGCGCGCAAACAGGGCGGGATTGCTGAGCGGCGGGACGTAGGCGGTACGGGACCGGAACAGTGCGCCGCTGTCCCCATGGGTCGCGATAATCGAGTTTACTTCGATAACGCTGCGCAATCCGGTGATCGCGCTGTGACCACCGTGCACCCGGTAGAGCAATTCGCCACAGGTGTACGCTACCTGACCGAGATGATAGATCCGGACAGCGTCCTGGAAATCAATCCACTCAAGCGGCATACCGGCCACATCGGTTCTCAAAACCTGCTGATTGAGTGGATGCATAAACCCGTCTCCGCCGTCCGAAAACGCTAAAAACAGACATGAAATCAGTCTTGTCTCGCGGCGATTATAGGCATCCGGCCATCTTGATGCAAACGCCTCGCCTAACACAAAAACCCCGGCTTGAGCCGGGGTTTTTGTGTTAGGCAATCAAGATGGAGCCCCGGGGCACCAGGGGGACATCACATCATTTGATCTTGGCCTCGCGGTACACGACATGCTTACGTGCGACCGGATCAAATTTGCGGATCTCGAACTTGTCGGTCATCGTGCGCTTGTTCTTGGTGGTCGTATAGTAGTGGCCGGTACCGGCGCTGGATACGAGCTTGATCTTGTCACGCATGCCTATACCTTTACGCCACTCGCTCGCATCTCCGCGAGCACAACGTCAATGCCCTTCTTGTCTATTGTCCGCAAAGCAGAATGAGAGATCCGCAGACTGACCCAGCGCTTCTCGCTTGCGACCCAGAGACGCCGCTGATGCAGATTCGGCAGGAACCGCCGACGCGTCTTGTTGTTTGCGTGCGAGACATTATTGCCCGACATAGGACGCTTTCCCGTCACCTGGCACACCTTCGCCATGGAGAACCCCAATTGCAATCGTTGAACGGCGCACAGTATCAGAGTCTGCGGTATTTTGGTAGACCGACCGGCTGCCACAGCCCGGACAGGTCCTGGGGGGGATACCTGCCGCCCCGCGGCAGTCGACGACCCCGGCCATCCGGAAGCAACGGGTTCAGGGTGGCGAACGTCGCACTGGCGGGTGCTACGAAACATGAGGCGCGCTGATCAGCAATACGCGCCCCGGGGGGGTCCCACCGTACAGGTTCCCATTCGAGTTGACATGCCTCCTTCTGAAGGAAGGGGATCCCTGCCGGCGCCTCGCGGTGATTTGCAAGGTCCTTCGCGGGTTCCTGGCCTGAACGCCTGACTGCGCTGCTCGTCTTTCCACAAGCGTTACTTTCCCGCCGGTCCGACGGGCGTCCATCCGCGAAAATGGAACCCTGTCCCCACCCCCGACAAAAGGGGCAAGGACGGCTGCGGCCTGCGCACCCCCTCCCCGCCCTGAAGGGCGGGGGGTGCCGCGCGCCGGGTC
>JAJYDT010000029.1 GCA_021777335.1 Pseudomonadota bacterium
CATGGGATTTTTCTAATGCGCCGCTTGCTGAACATAATATGCGACCTGGCACAACTAGATGGACGTGCCAAAGGCTGGAATCGCGTCCAGAAGCTCTGACATGAATGGGTTGCTAACCACTCCAGCTTGACAGTTCTCCGTGAACAATGGGGAGTACATTTCGCCAGTTGGCGTAGCCCTATTCAAAGCCTGGATCCGTCAAGCGGTACAATTCCATTTCCAGGATGAAGGACGCTTTCAGTCTAACTCTGTTCCTGAGGCTGCATCGCCTCTCAGACGATCTGCGCGAAAAGCGTACTCTCCTCCGTGATCTGTTCGAATGGCGCCGAGCAGTTGCCACGGTAACTGCGCCCCCGTCGACGGTCAGGGTATTGCCGAGCTAGTGAAACAGCCACAAGGATGCCGTGTGCTTGCGTTCCATGTCGTCACTCCTTAGCCTCTCAGGACCACGCGGGATCTCTTGTTCGTTCCGTTCTTCATGCCCCTTTACAAGCAGGTATTTACCTGCCTGTTAAGCTCTGAAGGTAAGATATGCCCATGAAGGCGATAGATAAGGTATTCAAGGCTCTTGCGGACCCAAGTCGCCGAGAGCTGCTTGACCGCCTGCACGCCAAGAATGGGCAGACGCTGAGCGATCTGTGTGAGGGGCTGGATATGGCGCGTCAGTCGGTCACGCAACACCTTGGTTTATTGGTTTACTCGAAGATGCCAATCTTATCTCTATCCAGCGGCAGGGACAGGAAAAGTGGCACTACTTTAACCTGGTTCCGATTCACGAGATTTACGAACGCTGGATGGTAAAACACGTCGGCAGGGTTCTGGAATGCGTACCCAACGAGCGGCTCGTGATGACATGGGCTGAGCCCTCGGATACAGCGGAAAAATCCAAGCGTTCACAAGTGGCCATTCATATCGAGACTGTCGGCGAGACGGTGCGCTTGACGGTCACGCACGACGAGCTCACCGCGGATATGCAACGCAAGATTACCGCCGGCCGGCCGCGCGTGCTTTCAAGCCTCAAGTCATTCCTTGAAACTGGGCGTCCGCTCGATGAAAAACAGGTCGCAGGCGGATAGGTAAAGCTTATTGATGCGCGCAGAGGAAGGGCGTTCAATGCACCGGACGGGACATGGGATCACAAGGTGTGATTGTGCCCGCATCAGTTTTCCGTACAAACAAGGATCCCGTGCCCGTGAGACACCTCAGGCGATAACGGAGGGTCGTGATGCGCGCGATTGGCAACTTTCTCTGGTTCATCACCGGCGGTGCGCTCATGGGCCTGGCGTGGTGGCTTGTCGGCCTGCTGGCGTTTGTCTCGGTCGTCGGTATCCCCTGGGGCAAGGCCTGCTTTGTGATGGGCGAGTTCACGTTCTTTCCCTTTGGGCAGGAAGCGATCAGCCGGAAAGAACTGCACCAGCGCGAGGACATCGGGACCGGAGGTTTGGGCGTTCTGGGTAACGTCATCTGGTTCCTCGTGGCGGGTGTCTGGCTGGCCCTCGGCCACGTCCTGTCGGCCGTGGTGTGCTTCCTCACGATTATCGGGATTCCGTTTGGGGTCCAGCACCTGAAACTGGCCGGCATTGCGCTCGCCCCCATTGGCAAGACCATTGTCTCGAAGGAAATGGCGGCGGCTGTGCGCCAGGCCAACGCGGAGCGGGCCGTGGCCGCACTGCGGGGCAACGACTGACGCATGGTGGGACTGATCCAATCTGCGCCAAGCGGCGCTTTGTCACAATCTGAAGGAGAATCTCCCCACAAGCCACCATCTCATCGCCGTTGTCATAGCCACGATCTGCGATGGCAACCAGTTCCTGTGTCCCCATGGCCCCCTTGGCCGGTATCGCCATGCAGGCTAGCCAACGTACGGTCGTCCCCGGCTTGTCAAGCGGTCTTCTCTCGTGACGCCAAAATCGAAGGGGATTACTCGTAACTTGTTGATTATATGGTGGGCCGTGCTGGGTTCGAACCAGCGACCACCTGATTAAAAGTCAGATGCTCTACCGACTGAGCTAACGGCCCGATGACAGGAAGGGCGCCATTTTCCGTGGGTCGTTCCGGGGTGTCAAATCAAAAACCGCGGAAGCCCCCGAGGAGACCGAACCGGATCAGGCTGCCTTTCGTGCCGGCAACAGGTGCATGTCCACAAGCACTGAATACATTGCGTGCCAGATACCTAGTTCATCGAGCAGATAATACTGCACCTTCTGGGTCAGCGCGCTACCCGCGATCATGCAGATTAGGGTGATGAGTGAGCCGAGCGCAAGCGTAGACATGCCGGTAACACCTTGACCGATGGTACAACCGAGCGCCAGCACACCACCAAAACCCATGAGAGCACCCCCGAAGAGATATCGGAGCATGTCCGCCTTGGATGTAAAAGTCTCGATCCGGAACTGTCGCGTGGCTATCGCATACACGAAGGATCCGAAGACCATCCCGAACATCGCGGCAATACCGAAATTGATGGTGGACCCGGTATAGGTCATGAGGTATTCCAGCGTATCGCCGATCGGGGCGACAAAGGTAAACGATTCGAGCGGAACTGGGTTGAAATCGTTCTTGCCCATCACGCCCGTCACATACCATGCGCCGACGATGGCCGCACCGATCACCAGTCCCGCAAACATATTGTCAAAACTGCGGCGGAAGTCGCGGTCCCCGACGGAAAACAAGACGAAGCCGAGCCCCATGACCATGGCTACAACCTTGTGGACCAAGAGTGCATTCTTGATACCAGTCGCGGCCACGATGAATGAAGGAATGCTCTGGTTTGTCATCTGGTGGAGGGTGAGGTCAATATTTGTCTTTTCAATGTAATCGATGCGCGGCAGCGCAAGCAGTCCGCGCAACGTCATGTAGGCTGTGATCGCGAGCATCATCGCGGCCACCAGTGACTTCATGTTGCCCATTCCGACCCGCACGAGTGTGCGTTGCCCGCACCCACTCGCAAGTGTCATGCCGATGCCGAAACAGAGTCCGCCCAGGAGATGACCGAGCCACCCGAAATTTGTGGTGAGGTAGATCGAGTGGTTGAGATTGATCATGCCTTTGAGGTCCATGAACTGGGCCCCGAGGATCGCCACGCCGATCGCAAGAAACCAAGCACGCAGGCGTCCCTTGTCGCCCATATTGACCCAGTCCGACACTGCCCCCATGGTGCAGAAATTGGTCTTGTTGGCGATCGCGCCAAAACCCGCCGCGATCGCAAACCCTGCCAGCGCTACTCGATGTACGTTGTCCATTCAAAACCCTCGGCAATCAATGGGATGCATGGAAATCCCTGCCCTAATTTCGACTCCGCGACCGGATGTTTCACTATGTTTCGCCGACCACCTCGATAAAAGACGTCCTCCTCCGCGTCTTTATTCCGCTGTAAGTCTGTTGCAAGAGAGTGTGCTAGTGGCACATGCGGCTTTCAGGGTGGGGTTGCCAAGGACGCGGGGTCCTCAATCCCCGCCTCGGCAAATCCCTGGCGTCGCAAACGGCAGGCGTCGCAGTGACCACAGCTACGGCCGGTGGGTAATGGCGCGTAGCAGGAAAGCGTGGGGGTATAATCAACACCGAGATCGATCCCGGTGCGGATGATCTGCGCCTTGGTCATTGAGATAAGCGGCGTATGGATCCTGAACAGGCGCCCCTCGACGCCTTCTCGTGTCGCAAGGTTCGCAAGCCGCTCATAGGCCGCCACGAATTCTGGCCGGCAATCAGGATATCCCGAATAGTCCACGGCGTTGACCCCAATAACGAGGTCGTGGGCATCGAGCACCTCAGCCCAGCCGAGGGCGAGCGACAAAAAAAGGGTGTTACGGGCCGGAACATAGGTGACCGGTATGATGCCTTCTTGGTGTTTGGTCGGAACCGGGATGGTGTTATCCGTAAGCGCAGAACCCCCGATCCAGGAAAGATCGAGCGGCACGATCCGGTGGGCGTGCGCGCCAAGACGTTCCGCGACGAGCGAAGCCGCCTTGATCTCTTGACGATGGCGCTGTCCATAATCAATTGTGAGCGCGTAACAGGCGTAGTTCCGGGCACGCGCCCAGGCAAGCGTGGTTGCCGAATCGAGGCCGCCCGAAAGCAGGACGACAGCACGTACTTCAGTGCCCCGCTGCATTGTTCCAGAGGAGTTTATGGATCTGCATCTGCATGCGCACCCTAAGACGGTCTTCGAGGATCCAGTCGGCCAGCGAGCGCGCGTCAATCTCTTCGTAGGAGGGCGAGAACAGCACCTCGCAGCGGGTATCAAGTCTGTACTCCCGCACCTGCGCCCGACTCCACTCGTAATCCCGGCGGCTGCCAATGACGAACTTTACCTGATCCTTGCGGGCGAGCAGATCAATGTTGTCGTACAGATTGCGCTCACTCTCCCCGGAGCCTGGGGTCTTGAGGTCCATCACGATACTGACCCTGGGGTCGACCGCGCCGATATCGAGCGCACCGCTGGTCTCGAGGGATACCTCATAGCCGAGATTGCACAAGGCTGTAAGCAACGGGTGGGATGCCAGCTGGGCAAGCGGCTCGCCACCCGTGATGCAGACGTATCTCGGGTTGAATGCGACCACTCGTTCGAGTACTTCCTTGATTGTCATGCGGCTGCCTCCCTGAAACGCATAAGCCGTATCGCAGTAGCGGCAGCGCAAGGGACAGCCGGTGAGGCGCACGAATACGGTCGGCAAACCGACCGTACGGGCCTCGCCTTGAAGCGAATAGAAGATTTCGGTAATACGGAGTACCGGATCGCCCATGACCGTTATTGTACCGCGGAAACACGGACGTCGGCCCGCAGATATCAGGGGTGCAGGTGCTTTTTCGCGAGCAGAGAAGCAGCTGAGTTCGGGTAACGCCGTATGAGCGTTTCCCAAGTCTGTCGCGCCTTGCCGGGAAGGCCGAGCCGGTTCTCAATATAGCCCATCTTGAAAAGCGAGTCAGGCACCTTCGGACTTGTCGCATATTGATGAACCACCGTATGGAACTCAGGCAACGCATGACGGTACTGCCCGAGGACATAGTACGTTTCGGCGATCCAGTAGTGGGCACTGTCCGCAAGCTGACTGCTGCCATGCGCCTTCAAAAACCCTTGAAACGCCGTGATCGCCGCCCGGTAATGGCCTGCCCGGAGCAGATTAAAGGCGTGGTCGTACTCCTTCTGGGCCTTGGGCGAATGCGCAAGCACAGGGGATGGCCCGCTGGAGGCCACGGCGGCAGGAGTTGCTGCAGTCGCCGCGCCAGCTGCCTCTGGCTGTCCCTGTTTCAACACCGAGAGCCGCGAGTCTACGTCGCTGAAGAAGTCGCGCTGCTCCCTCTTGATCTGCTGAAGCTCATGGTTCTGCAACTCGATCTGGTTCTGAAGTGATTCAACCCGCTGCTTCAGGTCCTGGATCTGCTGCAAAAGATCCAGCATTGCCCCAGACCGGGTGCTGGCCGTAGTGCCAGACGTGATACTGCCGTCACTGGACAGTGAGATGATGGGCGGACCGGCGCTTGAGTCTGCAAGCTGCATCGCGGCCTGGACGGCGGTAACCGGCCAGACCGCGAGCAACAAAACCAGTGCTGGAAGGCGCTGGACCCGCATCAATCAATGCTTGTAGTCAAAGTCGACACGGCGGTTCTTGGCCCAAGCTGCACGGTTATGCCCAAATGCAACTGGCCGGTCCTTGCCGTAAGAAATCGTCGACATGCGGTTGGCCGGCACACCGAGGACTTCCATCATGCTCTTGACGGAGCGCGCACGCCGCCAGCCGAGCGCGAGGTTGTACTCTTGGGTTCCACGCTCGTCAGTGTTGCCCTCAAGGCGAACGTGCTTGTTCGGGTGCGCCAGCATGTAGTTGGCGTTCTCCTTCACAATTTTCTTGTTTACACCCAAGATCGCGCTGCTGTTAAACGCAAAATGTACCGTATGCGAAAAACTGTTGAACGGCAGGGCTTGTCCAGAAACACCGGACTGGCTAACCCCGCTGGTTCCGGTCCCGGAAGACGTACCATTTGGTCCACTGCTCGGCCGTACCCCCTTATGTCCCGCGCAACCGGTCGCCGCCAGAAAAAGCGCCAGCACTACCATCTTACCCTTTGTCATTGCGTAACTCCTCCAGATTAATTTGGATGATTAAATGGACCCCAAGCCGGATTACTGACACTCTCCCCGGGTAAACGGATGACTTGGCGAACGTTCCCGTCCACGGATACTGTCGCCAGCACACGATGCCCTCCGACCAGCGTATCGTACAGGATCATCTGGCCGTTGGGCGAAAACGATGGTGATTCATCAAACCGGGTATCCGTGAGTGGTGTCACCGATGAATCCCTGATATTTAGCAGCGCGATATGATATGCGCCACCCATGCGGCTGACAATGGCGAGCTTTTTGCCGTTGGGATCAAAATCCGCGTCGGCATTATACCTTCCCCTGAAGGTCAACCGCTCCACGTCACCGCCCGATGCATTTATCATATAGATCTGTGGGTTACCGCCCCGATCCGAGGTAAACGCAATCTCCTTTCCGTTCGGCGACCAAGTGGGTTCCGTGTTGATCGCGGGATCATGCGTAAGGCGACGCAGAATGCCGGTCGCAAGATTCAGCACGAAAAGACCCGGATTGCCGTCCTTCGTGAGCATGAGCGCGAGATCGCGCCCGTTGGGTGACCACGCGGGCGCGCCGTTGAGACCATGGTAGCCGGCAACGAGACGCCGGTGCCCCGTGCTTACGTTCTCCACATATACCACGGCGTGGCCACTGTGCTCGAATGACACGTAGGCAATGCGCCTCCCGTTGGGGGACCATGCCGGCGAAATGATTGGTTCATACGACTTCAGGATCGTGTGCGGATTATAGCCGTCGTAATCTGCGACCTGGAGGCGATAGAGAAATCTGTTGCCCAGTTGCTGGCGGCCAACGTAGGCAATACGGGTATTGAAGGCGCCACGGATGCCGAGAATCTTCTGGTACACCACATCACTGATCTCATGACCGACCTCGCGCAACTGATAGGGCGCGGCCGAGTAGCGGAATGCCGCGAGCTGGGTCTTGTTGAATACGTCATAGAGCCGGAAGGTGATGCTGTAGGTACCATTTCCCGCCGGCTTCACAGATCCGATAACGAGCGCGTCAGCCTTGACGATCCGCCAGTCCTTGAAGATCACGTCTGCCGCATGGTGCGGATGCGACACAAAATCGCTGCGCGGGATCTCCGAGAACCGTCCACTGTTGACAAGATCGCTCGTCACAACATCCGAGACCCGCTCTTCGGCAGGCAATGCGTGATCACCCTGGAATGGCACAACCGCGATGGGGAAAGCGGTCCCGAGGCTCTGCGTGATCTCGATATTCAGGATTGCCTGCGCATCGGTAGCAGCGAAGAAAGCAACAACAGTCAACAGGGAAACGAGAAGTCTGCGCATGGTCAGTGTTCCGGTTTAAAGGTGAATGTGATCTTGTGAAATCTCGCAGCAAGCGCCGGATCAGACGGCAACGGCAAAGGTGATGCGCGGTACACCGCGACCTGTACCGAGCGGTCAAAGACCGGATCGCCGCTACTATTAACGATGCGGGCGGAGATAACGTCGCCCTGAGACAGGAGACGCACCTGCACCACGCATTCAAGGTCCTTGGCGGTGCCGGGTGGACGCACCCAGTTCAAGCTCACCTGGCGGCGGATACGCGCAAGATAACGATTGGCGACGGCCTGTTCCGCGCTGTCGAGCGCCTGCTTGCGCTCGTTAGCCTCGGCAGCAAGCTGTCGGGCAAGCGCCTGCTCCGCATGACGCCGATCCGCGGCCGCGCGTGCACGCTGCTGATGCACCGACAGTTCCCGCTGGAGCTGCGCAATCCGCCGCTTCCGGTCGATGGCCCTGCGCAGCCTTTGCGCCTCCTGCCGCTTGAGAAGCTGCTGCCGCTTCTTTTGCAAGGCGAGATCAGCGGCATGCTGCGCCGCGAGTGCACGTGCCCTGGCTACCTCCTGAGCCGCTGCGCGCTCCTGCGCCGCAGCCTTGCGTTCGGCGACACGCTTCTGCTGTTGCGCCTCGGCACGCGCCCTGAGCGCTGCCTGGGCCTGAGCCTGCTGCGCCATTTCGGCCGCCTTGACCCGTTCGCGCGCCTGAGCCAGGGCTTGACTGTTCACGAGTTGCGCGACGATCGGCTGCCTCATCGTATGAAAGGCATACAATGTCGATTTGACCGGCAGATGGAAGCTGATGACAAGCAGCGCGATCGCGAACGCATGTACAGCGAGCGCGTACGCGAAGGCGCGTCCCGTGCCATCCGCCCGATGCGCCTTGCCCTGCATGCTCAGGACCTCGGCCGCGGTTCCGTCAGCAGTCCGACGCTCGGGGCACCCGCTGCCTGCAGCAAGGCCATGACCTGTACCACCTTCCCGTAAGCAACATGCCGATCGCCCCGGACCAGCACCGGCGTCTTTGGCCGAAGGCGCAGAATCGCCGCAATCTTGAAACCAAGTTTCTGTGGGGTGATGGGCCGGTTGTCAAGATAGTAATGGCCCGCCCGATCGACTGTCACGACCAGCGTGTCCTGGTCAGGATTGCTGACGGTGGTCGCCTGCGTCTGTGGCAGCTGTACCTTGACCGCTTCCTTGAGCAGAGGCGCCGTAATCATGAAGATCACGAGCAGGACCAGCATGACGTCGATATAGGGCACGACGTTGATCTCACCCATGAGCTTGTGCCGCCTGCGATGCCGCTGCATCATGCCGCTGCCACCTTCGAGACCGCCTGCCGCTGCAGGATGCTCGCGAACTCCTCCATAAAGATCTCGTAGCGCGAGATCAGCCGCTCCACATCGTTTACATAACGGTTATATGCAATCACCGCAGGGATCGCGGCAAAGAGCCCCATGGCGGTGGTAATAAGGGCCTCGGCGATTCCCGGCGCGACATGCGCAAGCGTCGCCTGCTGCACGAGGCTCAGCGCCCGAAACGAATTCATGATGCCCCAGACCGTCCCGAAGAGGCCGACATAGGGGCTGATCGAACCCACGGTCGCGAGAAATGGCAGATTGGTCTCCAAATAATCTATCTCACGCCTAAGTGCCACACGCATGGACCGCTGCACAGCCTCGAGCAGCTGGTCGGTCGGCAGACCCTTCTGCTTGTCGAGTCGCGAATACTCCCGGAAACCGGACACAAACAGGTTGCCGATACCGCTTACGGGCAATGCGTCCTTGCGCGACATGTCAGCATAGATCTGGTTGACGTTGCCCCCGGACCAGAATTTGTCCTCGAAACGGTCCGCCTCTCGGTAAGCATTCTTCACGACAAACCACTTGCGGAAGATCATCGTCCACGAGATCATCGAGACAACGAACAGCATCAGGATGAGTATCTGCACCAGCAGGCTCGCATCCTTGAACAGCGCTATCACACTAACGGTTGTTTGAGCAGCAGCAATCTTCACGCGACATTCTCCGAATTCAATCGCCGTAGAACAGAGTCTGGAATGGGCCGGGGACGGAAGTCCACGGCGTTGACGCACGCTATTTTCACATCGGCCCGGCACAGCAGTGTCTGGTTCCGGGATACTTCCTGTTCGAATGACAGGCCGACGCGACGGACCCGGCTCAATCCTGCAGTCACGACAACCTCGTCATTCAAGCGGGCCGGCGCCTTAAAATCGACCGTCGCGCGGTATACCGCGAATAAGACCTGCTCTTCCCGGGCGAGTTCAACCACGTCGAGCCCGAGGGAACGCAGCCATTCGGAACGTGCGCGCTCCATGAATTTCAGGTAGTTCGCGTAGTAAACAACCCCGCCTGCGTCGGTGTCTTCGTAGTAGATACGCAGACCCATGCTGACTATACGGCTCACCGGCACTTGCAGCGCTCCTCATGGCTCCCCAAAGAATCCCTTCTGCCGCGGCGCTCCCGCGCCTGCAGTCCGCTCCACTTCGAGCCCGAGCGCCTGATAAGCGAATTTTGTTGCAAGACGCCCTCTTGGGGTGCGCGACAGATATCCCTGCTGGATTAAAAATGGCTCGACCACATCCTCAAGGGTGCCGCGCTCCTCGCTCATCGCAGCGGACAGGCTGTCGATGCCGACGGGCCCGCCGTCGAATCGCTCGATCAGGATTCTGAGGAGAAGGCGGTCGAGCGCATCCAGACCATGGTTATCCACCTCAAGCATGGCGAGCGCCGCAATGGCAGTTTCTGCGGACAGGACACCATCGTGATGCACCTCCGCGTAATCACGGGCGCGGCGAAGCAGGCGATTCGCGATCCGTGGCGTCCCGCGGGAGCGCGCGGCAATCGTCGTGATCCCTTCGGGCTTCGCGTGTACACCGAGGATTCGGGCCGAACGCTTGAGGATCTTCGCAAGATCTTCCGGACTGTAGAATTCGAGCCGGTGGGCAATGCCGAAGCGGTCGCGTAACGGCGAGGTCAGCAGTCCCGCACGTGTGGTCGCACCGACCAAGGTGAACCGGGGCAGGGAAAGCCTGAGGGAACGTGCTGCCGGACCCTCTCCGATAAGGATATCGAGCTTGAAGTCCTCCATTGCCGGATAGAGGATCTCCTCGACTACCGGATTCAACCGGTGGATCTCGTCGATAAAAAGGACATCGTTTGGCTTAAGATTGGTCAAAAGCGCGGCGAGGTCGCCCGCCCGCTCAAGCACCGGACCGGAGGTCTGGCGCACCGATGCACCCATTTCCGTCGCGATGACATGGGCAAGCGTGGTCTTGCCAAGGCCAGGCGGACCAAACAGGAGCACATGGTCGAGCGGCTCACCGCGCTTGCGTGCGGCGGCAATAAACACGCCAAGCTGCTCGTGAATCCGCGGCTGCCCGAAATACTCGTCAAGCCTCGTCGGCCGCAGACTTTCTTCCTGGCGCACCTCTTCAGGGTCGAGCGTCGCCGCATGTGCGGCGATACGGTCGGTCTCGATCATCGGATCATCCTCTTCAGCGCGTGGCGCACCAGGTCCTCCCGGGTTCCTGGTCCCTCACGGGACGCGTCCCGCACCGCCACGGTCGCTTCGTGGTCTTTGTATCCCAAGGCAACGAGCGCGGCGATTGCATCGCCGAGCGGACCGGATGGCGGGAAAGCCGGCCCGAATTCATCCTTGAGGTCCGCAAGCTCGATCAGCATCCGTTCCGCGGTTTTGCGGCCGATCCCCGGGATCTTTGCCATCCGCGCAACATCTTTGGCAGCAATTGCTTCGCAGAATTGCTGCTCACTCATCCCCGAGAGCACCGCGAGCGCGAGTCTTGGGCCAACACCGGTCACTTTGAGTAGCCTGCGGAACAACCTGCGCTCGGATTCGCGGCCAAAACCATAGAGGAGGTGCGCATCATCGCGGACGACGAGGTGCGTGTAAAGCAACAGCGCCTCGCCCTGCGCCGGCAGCTGCGCGAACAGGCCAAGTGGCGCTTCGACCTCGTATCCGACCCCATGCACCTCGACCACAAGGTGCGGCGGTGCAGCCCCGGCCAGCAGCCCGCGCAGGTATCCGATCATGCTTGGCCCTCAAATGACGGTCCCAGCCGATGAGCATGACATAACGCGCATGCGAGCGCATCGGCTGCGTCCGCCTGCGGGTCCGCATCCAGATGTAACAATGCCCGGACCATGGCCTGGACTTGCGGCTTCTGCGCATGACCCCGGCCGACAATCGCCTGCTTGATCTGCAGCGCACTGTATTCGCTGATTGGCAATGCAAACTTGAGCGCGGCACACAGTGCCGCGCCGCGCGCCTGTCCAAGCTTCAGTGCCGAATCGGCGTTCTTGGCAAAAAACACCTTCTCGACCGCTACCATGGAGGGCCTATAAAGCCCGATCACCTCGATCACCCCGTCATAGATCGTGCGGAGACGATCAAGGAACACACCCTGACCTGCGCGAATACAGCCGCTCGCGACGTACACCGACACCGAACCCTCCACACTGACCACCCCGAAACCGGTGATGCGGGATCCTGGGTCGATACCGAGTACGCGCATCAGGCTGATGACTGCGACATCAGTTCCTCAGGAAACTCCGCATTCGTATAGATGTTCTGGACGTCGTCCAGATCCTCCAGCACATCGAGAAGCTTCATGGTTTGTACGGCTTCGTCGCCGGCGAGCAGGATACTCGTGGTGGGGCGAAGCACCACAGCCGCCTCAATCGGCGGAAAACCCCTCCTTGAGAGCGTCTCCCGCAGGCTCCCCAGCGCCTCGGGCGGCGCAAGTACCTCGACCATGCCGTCGGCCCCCGTCACGAGATCATCGGCACCTGCCTCGAGCGCCGCCTCAAGCAGGGCGTCGCCAGAAGCGGCGCTTGCCGGAAAGGTGAGCAGTGTAAGCTTGCGGAAAAGATAGGCGACCGAGCCGTCAGTTCCGAGGTTGCCGCCATGTTTGGCAAGCGCATGCCTGACCTCGCCTGCCGTACGGTTGCGGTTGTCGGTGGTGCACTCAATGAAGAGCGCGGCGCCACCTGGCGTATAGCCCTCATAATGGACCTCCTCGTAATCCGCGCCGTCGAGCGCGCCGCTGCCGCGTTTGATCGCGCGCTCGATATTATCCTTCGGCATGTTCTGGGCAAGCGCCTTGTCAATCGCGGTACGCAATCTCGGGTTATGTGCAATGTCGCTGCCGCCGACACGCGTCGCCACAGTGATCTCGCGGATGTATTTCGTAAATATCTTGCCACGCCGGGCGTCCTGAACGCCCTTGCGGAAGCGGATGTTGGCCCATTTACTGTGCCCGGCCATAAGAGTTCCCCTGCAAAAAGCGCCCTCGCTCAAAAAGATCAGAAAAGCCTGTTTTTACGCCTGAATTGCCCAGAGAGTGTATCATCGGCGGGGCGCAAAACCCAACGAGGATGCGTCGAAACGGCCGGTATGCAGGAAGCATGCGACGCGCTCGGCCACGCCTTGCGAGAACAGCAGGCCGCTGTGCGAGGCAGGCACAACAATATGGTCCTGGGCACCGGTTAGCCACACCTCGTCGACCGAGACCAGTCCGTCGTTCGGCACCGGCCCGCCGGAGCGCACGCGTCCCCGGCTGTGAATGGCCCCGGCGATGAGCCCGAGCTCGACCTCGGGCCACGCCCACTGCGCCGGGACACCATCAAGCAGCATGCCAATGCCACGCCCGAGCAGGGGGCGAACCATGCGCCATCGACTGACCCTGAGCGCAGCCTCGGAGCCTGCGTTCGGCGTACCCATCATTACCGCCCGATGGATACGCGCAGCCCCAAAGTCACGTACGAATGCCCGGATCACGAGCCCGCCGAGACTGAATCCGACAAGGTGGACGCGCGTCTCGGGTATCCTGTCAAGGTATCCTGCAAGCAAAGTGGCGTTCTGGCAGAGATCCCGCCGGACCGTAGGATAGGTGAAGATCCGTGGCGTGAAACCGAAGCGGTCCAGGCGGCGCGCGAGGACGATCATGGCCCAGCCGGGCGTCCATAGCCCCGGCAGCAGCACCGCCGTCGGCCTCAGACCGGGAATTCCCGGGCCCGGCCGATACGTTCGATCGCGAGCTGATTTGTCCATGAGGTCGCAAGCACCCGCGCCCTCGCAAAATCAACCCAGCGGTATTCGTGATGTTCCGCGGGATTCAGCACGACTGGCACCTCTGAGTCGAGTTCAAGCGAGAAGACATGCTCGCGGTTACGGTCAACGTCAGGCGCGTAGCGATGGCGCCATTGAGGCAGGATCACGTACTCATTGCTCCAGTGCCAGTCGCGCCAACCGGTTTCCGGGGCAAGCCCGGTTTCCTCCCGGACCTCGCGGTGCGCAGTAGCCGCGAGGTCCGCATCGCTCCACTCGAGACTGCCCGTGATCGATTGCCAGAAGAGTGGATGATCGGCACGGCGCATCATAAGTACCTGGCCCGCGTGGCTGTAAACCACCACGAGGACCGATTCCGGGCGCTTGGGGGGTCGCCCCGGCAAAGGGTGCGCGCTGCTCATGAGGCCGGCGTACGGCCATTTCCGGGGCCGTCGGCACCCCCCCGGCGCAGACGGATGTGGAGCTCGCGAAGCTGTGCCTCGTCGACGACCGATGGCGCATCCGTGAGCAAGCACGAGGCCTTCTGGGTCTTCGGAAACGCGATTACATCCCGGATCGACTCGGAACCGGTCATCAGCGCGGTCAGCCGGTCGATGCCGAAGGCGATGCCCCCGTGAGGCGGCGCGCCAAGACCCAGCGCCTCCAGCAGAAAACCGAACTTCGCCTGGGCGTCCGTCTCTGAGATACCAAGCGCGCGGAATACCTCGGCCTGCATCCCGCGGTCGTGTATGCGGATCGAACCACCTCCGACCTCGCTGCCGTTCAGTACAAGATCATACGCACGCGACCGAACGCTCCCTGGCGCCTGGGCAAGCAGCGGCAGATCCTCGGTGCGCGGCGCGGTGAACGGATGGTGCACCGACTGCCAGCGTCGCGCCTCCTCGTCATATTCAAACATCGGAAAATCCACCACCCACAACGGTCGCCAGCCATCAGCGACAAGACCACGGTCACGGCCGATCTTGAGCCTCAGTGCGCCAAGCACCTCGTTCACCACACTCCGCCGGTCGGCCCCGAAAAACAAGAGATCCCCGTCGCACGCCCCGCTCCGATCGAGCAGCGGACCGAGCGAAGCATCCGAAAGGAATTTGACAATCGGCGACTGGAGCCCGTCGCGAAAACGGGCACGTTCATTGACTTTGATATAGGCAAGCCCCTTCGCACCACGCTCAGTGGCAAACACTGTGTAGTCGTCAATCTCCTTACGGGTAAGCGAAGCACCTCCCGGGACGCGCAGCGTCGCGATCCGGCTTCCGGGGTCCACTGCCGCCTGCGCGAACACCTTGAATTCGGCACCGGCAAACAGATCCTTCACCTCCGTAAGCACAAGCGGTATCCGAAGATCCGGGCGGTCGACGCCATATGTTTCCATGGCCTCCTGATAGGTCATCCGGGGCAACGGTGGCAGAGAGATGCCAGAGACTTCCTCAAAAGCGGTGCGGATCATACCCTCCATGATCTGCATGATCTCGTGCTCGTCGAGAAACGAGGTCTCGATATCGAGCTGGGTGAATTCGGGTTGCCGGTCAGAGCGCAGATCCTCGTCGCGAAAACAGCGCGTCACCTGAAAGTAACGGTCGAAACCGGCCACCATGAGCAACTGCTTGAAGAGCTGCGGCGACTGCGGCAGTGCGAAGAAGTGGCCGGGGACGGTGCGGCTCGGCACCAGATAGTCGCGTGCACCCTCAGGCGTCGAGCGGGTCAGGATCGGGGTCTCCACCTCGATAAACCCGTGGCGGTCCAGGTAGTTGCGCAGCGACCGGATCAGCCGGTAACGCGTCATGAGATTGTCGCGCATGCGATCGCGCCGCAGATCGAGATAGCGGTATTTCAGCCGCACCGACTCACTGACATCCGGCTCGTCCAGCTGGAACGGGAGCGGCTCGCTCCGGTTCAGGATCTCAAGTTCGGAGACGGCAACCTCCACCGATCCACTTCGGAGCTGGGGGTTTTCCGTGCCAGGTGGTCGCGGGCGCACCACCCCGCGCACGCGCAGCACGAATTCGGAACGCACCGACTCTACCGCAGCGAATATGTCCGCGTGTTCAGGATTGAACACCACCTGCACCACGCCCTCGCGATCGCGAAGATCAATAAAAACCACGCCACCGTGGTCGCGGCGTCGGTTGACCCATCCGCAAAGATCAACCGTGGTTCCGCCCAGAGAAGCGTCGACGTTGCCGCAATAGTGGGTGCGCATCACAAACTGGGTCTCGTGCCGTTAGGAATGCTCAGGGGCGGATGGCAGCAGGTTCTGCCTTGACCGGCGCCTCTGCGCTTCGGTGTGGCGCTACCACGCCGACCGAAAGAATCATCTTCAGCGCGTCGTCAACAGACATGGACAGCTCAATCACGTCAGCGCGTGGCACCATGAGAAAGAATCCGGAGGTAGGGTTAGGTGTCGTCGGGACGTAAATATGAACCAGATCGCGCCCGGTCTTCAACTGCGCCTCCTCGTCACCCTCACCCGTGATGAAGGCAACCGTCCATATTCCCGGCCGCGGATACTCGATGAGCGCCACCTTCCTAAAGGATGTCCCTTGGCTCGCGACCACCGCTTCGAGCAGCTGCTTCACTCCCGAGTAGATGGAACGCACGAGCGGGATGCGGGCCACCATGAGCTCCCCGAACGCGACCAGGCGCTGGCCCATGAAGTTTGCCGCGACCACACCAGTCACCAGAACCACCATCAGCACGAGGAGAATCCCGACACCCGGGATGTGCACACCAAGCAGGGTATCCGGGCGGTAACGGACCGGTACGAGCAGCAGCGTCCGGTCCATCAGCCCCACGAGAAAATCGATAATGAGCAGCGTGACCCCGAGCGGCACCCATACGAGGAGGCCGGCGGTCAGGTAGCGGCGAAACCGGCCCATCAGGGTATCAGTGACAACCGCACGTCCCTCCGGAACACCCGCCCTTCGGCGGGTCGCCCGCTTCCGGCTTCGCCTTTGTCTCGGATCTGGCGGCAGGTGCATCTCCCTTGCCTGCATTCTTGAAATCCGTCGCGTACCATCCGGAACCTTTCAACTGGAACCCTCCGGCGGATATCATCTTCGCGAGCGCGGGTTTGTCACAGGCCGGACAGATCGTCAGAGGCGCGTCCTTCAGCTTTTGAATGACCTCAAGCTTGTGCCCACAGGCATCACAACGATATTCATAGATCGGCATGACCACTCTCCAGAAGAAAGCCTTCGCTCCGAATATGGGGTCTCGCGACCCGGCAATCAATACCGATTATAACTCAGGGCCTGAAAACCGCACGTTTTTCGCGCTCTCCCCCTATTGGCATGATCCTGTTTTATGCTAGATTTACCGCGGTTTTCAACACACGCAGGATGGATCAATGGCCGCAAAAAGCAAAGCAGCAGGCAAAAAAATGAGGAAACCGACCTCAAAATCAGAACTGTTCACGCACATCGCCACGAAGACCGATCTCAAAAAACGGCAGGTAGGGGCTGTGTTCGACGAACTTTCCAAGGTCATTCAGCGCGACATCAAGCAGTCGGGTGTCTTCAATCTGATCGGGCTCATGAAGATAAAAGTGATCCGCAAGCCTGCCACAAAGGCACGAAAGGGGATCAACCCGTTCACCAAGGAACCCGTGGTGTTCAAGGCGAAACCGGCGCGCAATGCCGTAAAGGTACAGCCACTCAAGTCGCTGAAGAGCATGGTGTAGCATTCTGTAGATTCGAAGCTCATGCCAGGGACGGCAGTTTTCTTGGTTGTTCATTTCCCCGAACTTGTGGCGCGGCCACAGGTGAGGATGTGGGTACACAAGGCCAATTCGCGCCCTGACCCAGGGATGGGTGGATGGATGCGGCCTCTGGTCCACGCCAAGACCGTCCACCGTGGTACCGCGTTCCACTAGGGGCCACCACACGGGGTACGGTGTGCCTGTTACGGCCATGGCGCCGCAATTCCACAATTCCCGATAGCAAAACGTTTTTTGACGCCCCCGGGACGCGGCCTCCTGCCGCACCTGTTGTTCCGCGCAAAACAATCCGCGCCGCGGGGACCCCCGCGCCAGCGACCCCGGATTTTCAACACGCAGCGGCGTCGGCATAAGCTGGAAAACAGAAAAAAGGTCGTCGGGCGGCAGTCCTGGGGGTAAGATTTCGGGGGCACGGCGTGGTCATGCCGACAACGGACTCGTTTTTTGAATCGATGGAGTGCGATGACAGCGGCCTGATCTGGGCGCCGATTGCGCAGCAGATCTCGAATGTAACGGGCCGGGCGCTCGTCATCCGGTCTGTTCGTCCCATGCATGGCGGATCAATCAACAGCGCCTCGGTCATTGAGGGTAATGACCAGCGCTTCTTCGTCAAGCACAATGATCCTTCAAGACTCGACATGTTCCGGTCAGAAGCCGCCGGACTGCAGGAGATCCGCAGCACGCTGACTGTGAAGGTGCCGACACCCATCTGCTGCGGGCGTACCCGCCGTGTCGCGTATATTGTCCTTGAATATCTGGCGCTCGGGGACGGAGAAACCGCAGCGGAACAATTCGGCTGGCAGCTCGCGGCCATGCACCAGCACTCCCATGACCGTTTCGGCTGGCACCTTCATAACACGATCGGGACCACACCTCAGATCAATACACCGGGCGACGACTGGCCATCGTTTCTGCGCGCGCACCGGCTCGGCTATCAGCTCGCGCTCGCGGCGCAGCATGGATACCGACAGATCATCGAACCAGGCGAGCAGCTGCTGGAACGCCTGTCCGTGTTCTTTCAGGACTACCGGCCGAGGCCTTCGCTACTGCATGGGGATCTCTGGGCAGGCAATTATGCCGCAGACGGCCATGGCCAGCCGGTCGTATTCGATCCGGCCGTGTACTACGGTGATCGCGAAGCGGATATCGCCATGACCGAGCTTTTTGGCAGATTCCCTGACCGTTTCTATGAAGCCTACCGCCACGCCCTGCCGCTCGATCCCGGATACACGGTCCGACGGGATCTGTATAACCTCTACCATATCCTCAATCACCTGAACCTGTTCGGCCCAGGTTATCTCGAGCAGGCCAACCGTCTGATCCGGCGTCTGCTCGCAGCAAGCTGACCCAAGCGGGGCACCACCCGGCATAAAAAGATTCGATGCACCGGGCTGCGTGCCGCGCGTAGAGTAAAATCATCTATATGGACGGTCACAGAGAGGGTACCCGTCATGCGAGTAAAAGACATAATGACTAGCAACGTAAAAACCGCGCGCCCGGACACCCGCGTACGCGAGGTGGCGCTGCTCATGTGCCTTCACAGGATCAGCGGCGTGCCGGTGCTTGAGCACGACCACATCGTCGGCGTCATCTCCGAAAAAGACATACTGCTCGCGATCTACCCCAAGGTCGATGATTTCATGCAGGCGTCGACGATGCCAAGCTTCGAGGCGCTTGAGTACGAGTATCCCGACGTGCTCAACCTTCAGGTCGGTGCACTGATGACACGCAAGGTGTTCTGTGTGGGCCCGGACGAGCCAATCATGCGCGCCGCATCCGTGATGTTCGTGCACCGGATACGCCGAATCCCGGTCGCGGAGGATGATCGTCTCGTAGGAATCCTGAGCCTGGGCGACGTGCACAAGGCGGTGTTCAAGGAGATGTTCGGACGGGAGTTCGAGCATGTCGCTCCCGATAAGGACCGATCGGGCGGCGTTCTGTGACATCCCACGGCCCGGACGGCGTCCGGGCCGTGGGCACGACTAATGTTTCGGCGGATAGACCGTCAGACCCTTCTGGCTGGAGAAATAGGCCGCGATATCCTCGATGTCCCGATTCGTCAGATGCGCCGCGAAGCTGTTCATGATCGGATTCTTGCGGGCGCCTGAACGATAATCCATCAGCGCCTTGATGAGATAGCTCTTGTGCTGCCCCGCCAGCCGCGGGAACGCGGGATTCGTACTGTTCCCCGTCGGACCGTGACAGGCTTGACACATCTGTGACTTCACCTTGCCTGCAGCTGCATTACCGTCGGCAAACGCGGGGAGCGACGCCAGCATCATGCACGCCGCCGCGATGATCAATCGAGTCTTCATTACACTCACCCTTAGCTTGGTCTGAGATTACGGTTTCGACGCACCGCTTGCTGCGGGCGCTGCCGCCGGCACCGCTGTTTTTCCGGAGAAATAGGCAGCGAGATTCTGTATATCCTGCTCCGACAGGCCGGCAGCGATCGCCTGCATCGTCTTGCTGGAACGCTGTTTCTTCTGGTATTCGTGCAAGGCGTTGATGATATAGGTGGCGTGCTGTCCACCAAGTTTGGGCACATTGTAGAGTACCGGATAGGCCACGCGGTAACCGGGTATAAGGTGGCATCCGGCGCATTGGAAGGATTTGATACGTCCCGCTACGGGATTGCCCGCCGCATGGGCCGCCCCCCAGGCCAGCGACAGGGCTGTTATTGTGATCAGCTGTGCGCAGATCCTGCGGGCGCGCGCACCTCTTTCAGGTACTTCATGCTCTTTCATGGTTATTGCTCGTCCTCTTAAGTTTCTAATCAACCCACATGTAACGGATCCACCTGTTTGCAAGCCCCGCGCGCGCTTTTCCGTGTCTCTGGTTGTACTGCAGACGCCTGGGAGGGCCATACTATCCGACAAAACGTGCGTACAATCAATTGCTGACTGCCCATACGGCGGCAACCTCGCGGGTGACATCGACCAGCAAAGGGAAGGCGCGCGCATGGATCTCCTCAGGCGCCGGGGCCCGTGTCATGAGGTCACGGCAGACGGCGAACCGGCGTCGAAGTACCGGGAGCACGGCTGGCTCGACGCGACCGGAAATCAGCGCACAGTCAACACCCGCCTCCCGTGCGACCCGCGCCACGACCCAGGGAACCTTTCCTTGTAGCGTCTGACGGTCGGTGCAGCCTTCGCCGGTCAGTACCCAGGACGCGGTCTTGAGCGCGCCGTGCAGACCCACACGACGTGCCACTACTTCGGCTCCGCTTCCGAGGGTGGCGCCAAGCGCAAGCAGTGCCGCACCGAGTCCGCCGGCGGCGCCACTTCCAGGAACCGCAATGCAGCTGTGGCCTGTTTCGCGCTCATAGAGTCGCGCTATGCGTCCGAGCGCCTCGTCATACGCGCGCAGACCATCAGCGGGCATACCCTTCTGGGGACCATAGCAGAGAGTAGCTCCATCCGGACCGACGAGCGGGTTACTGACATCCGTGAGCACATGGATCGTGCACGCACGCACACGCGCATCGAGCAGGGAGAGATCAAGCGCATGGACCCGCAAGAGGGCCTGAGGCGAGGGCGCAAGCGCACGCCCCCCGGGATCGAGAAAACGCGCCCCCAGGGCCTCGAGAAAACCGGCCCCGGCATCATTGGTACTGGTACCACCAAGACCGATAACAAAACGCCGCGCTCCGGCGTCGAGGGCGTGCCGAACAAGATCGCCAAGGCCGGCCGTGGTGCGCTGCTCGACCTGCCCTGGGGCATCGTTGAGACCCACCACCTGGGCCGCCTCGATGACTACCTCTGTGCCATCCGCACCCTCAAACCGCCCGTAACGCCTCATACACGGGGCTCCCATCGCGTCGCGGGCACGCACCACGACCTCGACGCCGCGGGAGGCGGCAAGAAGGATGTCGAGTGTCCCGTCGCCACCATCGGCCATGGGACATGACCGTATCTGGCACCCGGGCCATCCCTGCTTGAGTCCAAGGACCATCGCAGCACCGGCTTCGACCGCCGACAATGTCCCTTTGAATGCATTCGGGGCGACCACCACAAGCGGCCTGTGATCGCCACGGCCACCGGCCGCAGTCTTCAGTGGCGGAACCACGACAGAATCAGGCTCACCAGGAGGCTGACCAGCAAACCACTCGTCAACGGGAAATAGAACTTGAAGTGGCCACGGTCAATCACGATGTCTCCGGGTAACCGGCCAAGCCAGGGCCACAGCAGACCGATCGCGACCAGGCCGATGCCCATGATGATGAGTGTGCGTGCCAAAAGCGAACCCTGAAGACGCGACCTTACCGGCGCTTGCGCGGATCAGGCGGACGGGGATGGCTGTCAACGAACGCCGCGACATCCCAGGCCTGCTGAGCAGTCAGCATTCCGCCGCGACCGTAGGGCATATTCGCCCTGACGAATTCCGCCGCCAACTTGACCTTGTGCATATCCGCGCCGGAGTTATACGAGCGCGGCCCCCACAGCGGCGGGAACACATAGCTTCCCGAGGCGTCCCGCGTCCCCTGCCCGTCCGGCCCGTGACAGACCGCGCAGTGGCTCGCGAAAATCTGCGCCCCGGAAACAGCGTTCGGTGGGTGGGGGGGTGTCTTGAGCGGAGGGTATCCTCTCCCCTGCATCTCGGCGCCCGTCGGCGCGCCTTGCGCCAGCCAGTAGAAATAGGAGACGAGCGCTGTCATCGTGCGGCTATCCTGAGGCGGTGGATGCCCGTTCTCGCTGAACCGGAAACACGCTTGAATCCGCTGCTCAATGGTAGTGACCTTGTGATTCCTCACGCGATAGGCGGGAAACGCGACATACGCGGCCCACATCGGCGCCGATCCGGCCTTGCGGCCCCGGTCGATATGGCAGTTGCGGCAGCTCAGGACATTGCCGGCATAGCGTCGCGCCTCGGCCGGTGTGTCGTCGAAAATTCGCTCCCCCTGTCGCACCATCGCACCGAACGAACCCCTGGGAATCGCTGACTCAAGCGGTGGCAGAAAATTGCGCGTATAGCGCAGACGGGTCACGCGACGCCCTGGCAACGCGGGCGCCTTTCCATGGATCCGGTCAACCGCCAGAAACTCGCTGACCGCGCTCATCTCGCGATGGCTGAGACGCGAGGCGATAGCCTGCATCAGTCCGAGCGGATCGTTGCGCCGGAAACCACGGCGCCAGTCATGCAGCTGGGTCTTGAGATAGTTTGGATATTGCCCGGCAAGCCTCGGGAACCGGCTGCCAACCCCGGCCCCGCGGGGCCCATGACACGTAAAACAGCCGGGTACATTCCGGCTCCATACGCCGCGTCGTGCGATCTTTTCACCGAGCGCAATGGTGCGCTCGCTGGGGTGCACACCCTTTGGGGGAAGCGGCTTTTGGGAAGCAAACCACGCGGCAACATCCATCATCTGCACCCGGCTCAGCCGTTGCGCCACCGGCTGCATGATCGCGTTCTCACGACTGAAATGCTTGAAGCTTTCGAGCTCATGGAAGATATATCCCGGGTCAAGACCGGCGAGCCTCGGGTAACCCAGCCGGTAATTTCCCTGCCCGTTCACCCCATGGCAGCTCGAGCAGGCGGTAATCCCGGGAGCACCGTGCATGACGAGCGCACGCCCCTGCATGAGGTCAGCGGCGCGACTGCTGCGCAGCGCACCTACAGCCAGCAACAGACCCGCGCGCAGGACAGCCCGATACCTCATGCGTCAATTTTCTCCGTCGGTGGCGCCCTGGATCATACCCCCATGTACCTGCCGAACACACAATCCGAGGGTTAATGCCCGACCGTCAGTAATGAATGAGCCCCAGGATGCCGATCACAATCAGATAGATCGCGACAATGTAGTTGAGCAGGCGCGGCAGGATCAGGATCAGGACACCGGCGACGAGCGCCACGAGCGGAGCGAACGCGATATGCAGAGTCAGCATGTAGCCTCTCTTTTTTCTTCAGTGTAGGTAACCGTCTCAAAACCGATCAGCCCTCGGACACCCGGACGAAACGATTTCGGGTCGCGTCACAGACCGGTTCCGCTATCCGGCAAGCAGGCAGAACGATCATATCCACCCTTGATCATCAGGTCGAGACTAACCAGATCGGCCCCCGGATTCCCGCTGCCGGCTGCACTTCAGTTCGAGACCAGCATAAACCGCAGGTGATGGGTGGCGGTTATATGGGCGCACATGGTGACCCGTGCCAGCCGCAAGCATGCCGCGAGGACAAGGCAGTCCTCGTGATTCTGGTCACAATCGCGAAGACCGTGGCACCCTGGCATCTATCTGATATTCTGGGGGTAAGCCACCGCTTCGGTCGCTGCACTTCATCCGGATGTGGCCTCAGGCTATACTTGCGGCCCATCAGTCCCGTTACGCCCCTCCATGGCCCGCCCACAATCTCCCAGCCGCC
>JAJYDT010000118.1 GCA_021777335.1 Pseudomonadota bacterium
ATAGTTGGCATAAAGAGCCACACCATCCCATTTGGCCGATGAGCCCGCCGCCATGGCGTCGGCCTGTTGGGCGGTGTCACCTTCGGCAGCCAGGGTCAGCGCATCAGTGACATTGTAACTGGCCACCACATCGAGCAAGTCGCGGCGCCCGATTAGGCCCGAGGGAGCCGCCGTTCCGGACGTGAAGCCACCGGCATCGCCACTGTAGGCATCTACGGTCAGCGTGAGCGGCTTCACCGGTGTAGCTATGAGCCCGACCTCCAAAGTCTTGCCGTACCCGCTTGTCGCATTGGGCGTAACAACGTTCCAGCCATTGTTGAGACCAACGATGACCTTGTAGTTGCTATTGATTGCATAATTCGCGCGCACGCCGGTGTGTGTGGCTGGTATCGCATAGCCGAAGAGAATGCCGCGCGAGAAGTTGTAGTCCTGGGGGCTGGTGATCACCTCTTCTCCGGCCAGTGTGGCGTACTTGCCAGCCATAACGGTCATCGGTCCGGTTGCGTACTGCAGATAGGCCTGCTGCAGGTCGACCTCGGTGGCAGAGCCGGCCGTCGTTCCAGGCAACCCTTGGGCACTGTTGACGGCGGCGTCGGTACCGTAATCCATCTGAGCCATCCCGCCAAAACCGCTTGCAGGAAGATAAGACGCGGCCAGGTCGACCGTATGGAGGATGAAGGCATTGTGCTGCGCGTCATAAACGCGATCGGCCGTTCCGCTGGTAAAGGCACCGCTGCCCGTCAGGTAACTGTAGGACGTGTCGACATAGCCACTGAATGAGATGTCTGAGGCCTGCAGAACATCGCCCAGGGTGGGCGTTTTGTCTGCGGCCCAGGCTGTTGCAGTGCACATCGCCATGCTCGCGGCAAGGATGGATTTGTTGAAACGGTTCATCAGAATTTCCTCGCGTGTAAGTTGGTTCGTTCCGGAGATCCTCGCCAGGGACCGGTTAGGCGTTTTTACTCGTGTATCGTTTTCCCAATGAATCGCCATCGATGGTCAAGCGGATCCATTGCAGGCTCGCCACAGCAGAATCCATGCCAACTAAAAAGTACATTTATAAACAGATAGATATAGCTATTTTGGACGTGCCGAAGAAATCCGTATGCACCAGTATGGTGCGGAAGATAAACGATATTGCTCCATAATAAAGCACTATTGGAAGTTAGAATTAGGGCCAATAAACAAATGACAGTTGTGCACAACCCGGGTGGATAAAGCAGCCGGATCAGAATCAAAAGGCACGAGCGGCGGACACCGAAATCGCATTTCATCCATTTCAAGCAAGGCCCGCCGTGCCGAGTCCTCCGAGATAAACCACTCGATACCGAGGAACTCGGGATGAATCGCATCATGGCGAATCGCACTGATGTGCGCCTAGCGGAAATGACCGGCGAGCATCGATAGCGTGAGGGTGGAGCGTACTTCGCGTTTGTTCGGGGCGTTGTTGCTCGCAAAGCGAAGCGGACAATCCTCGACAAAGGCACCGAAGAGGCCGCTCACAAATTTCAACTGCTGTTTCTAGGATGACAGGCTGGTTCAGACAACAACCGGCGGGGCAGCGCCGCCTTCCTGGACCGGAGTCCGACCACGTCCACCACGCTTGTCCGCGACATTCGGCAAAGTGGCGGCAGCCATCCTGCAAGTTCTTCGCACCCCGGGCCAACGGGATGCAGGTTGCAGGCGTCGAATGAAAATATGCGAACACCGATAGCGCCGCATTTGATCTGCTGTTCCAAGAACCCGGAAAGGTCTTCACTTTTGAAATACGTGCTCCGGTGCACGGGCCGCTGTCGAAAGCGGGCACATGGTCGATCCGGGCTCTTGCTCATACAGACGTGCTTTGAGCGACGTACCTTCCGGCGCTTGTCCGAGGTATCTCCCTGCTGCCGCTGCTTCGGAATCGCCGTCTCAGAACCGCCAGATTCGTCGGGAAGGGGAAATTTCGCCTTCTGGAACCTGCTGGACCTGAATTCTTCGCGTAACGCCTTGCCTCGCTCCCTGACTTTTGCCGCAGCAACCACAGCTCCGGGCGCCCGGCTGCAGCCCCGAGGTCAGCGCGGAGGGTAACAAGGGCCACCCAGGACCGCACGGCGCCCTTGAGGGCGCGCCTTTACCTAGCACGCATTGAGCACCAATACCAATAAAGAGCGGATTTTGGTAAGCGCGTGTACGAAGGAGAGACAAAGCCCCTCATTGGCCTGCTCAGCCCCGACGTCAAGGGCGGTCAAAGTTCTGAAGCGACCTGATGCGGCAGCCATTTTTTGCTGAGAGATCGTCCTTTGGCACGTTTTTACACACCACAACAATGTGGATTCTATCCGGTAGCGGCAGCGCTGAGGTGGGAATTGCGCTATGGACCGGATGCACCACAATAGGGCAAAACAGGGACTGAACCAGGCTCACAGTCTGAGCGGGACACCGAACGGCCCGTCGGGCAGCGTCTACCGATTAGCTTCCTGCCTGCCCTAAACAGCCTCGGTTACGGCGCAACACAGACTCTGGGGATCGGCGAGTGTCGGTGATCCGCTCAAACAAGGCCTGTGAATCTCGTTCCGATCTCGACGGCCTGCCAGCGTCGCAATGCGGCCGGTATCTGGACCCTTTGGTGCCATTCACAGCGGGTTACTGGCTCGGGTAGGCCATGTACCGCAATCAAGGACTGCCCCTCGCGGTAAGGCAGGGTAGAACGTCGAATCTCCCAGGATACTTGGCCGTGCCGGACACCGAAACTGATTTCGTGCTCTAGCCGGAAGACAGCGAACGTGGACGGGTGGGTGGATCGCATCCGTGCCCCGCTCGCCAGACAAAGGCTGCGGTCAAGCGCGAACATGAAGTAGTCGCCGAGCACCACGAATACACCGCGGCGCACACGCCAATCGCCGGCTACGGTACATTCGTCGCGCAATGCGAGCACGAGCCGGTCATCGCTGGGCGCAGCCACACGCTCCCAGATTTCGCGGAGCGGGGCGCGTATCCCCTGTCTGATGAGATTTTGTCCATCGAAATGCATGCGCCGGATATCGGCGATGTCGGCGTCCTTCGGATTGTCGAACCAACCCTGCCAGGTAAGCAGATCGTCGCTCACTTTTAGCGCCCCGGCGTTTCCTTGGCGGCGTGCTCGCCGATCGCGCGCTGCAGTCGGCAGGTGCAGGGCGGCATAGAGCTCTTCGGTTTGCAGCCACCAGACTTCAGAGTCGGTGTCGCGCACGGTTTCCGTCTCGAACAACCGCCGACGCCATAGCCCGATAAGATTTTCGGGACCGGATCCCGCAATGGCAATGCGGTTCAAGGACAGGCCTCGGCGAAAGAACTGCCCGCTGAGGTGCCGCGGTCAATGTGACATGGATCGGCCGCGGCAACGGGACATGCCCGGATCGACTCAGCCCAAATGCACTTCGTGACACGGGGTAAGGAGCTAATTTCATCGCACGTAAGTCGTTGCAACAAGGCTTCCCTTCTCGGCGCACCGTGATTTGCAGGACGGATCTTCGGCCGCCAGACCGCGATCCTTTCAGGAATCCCGATGCAAACGCCATGCCACCTTGGCCTGGCTGATCTCAGAGACCGTGAAGCGGCAGTATCACCTTATGCATCAGCGATTTATGGGCAGAGCAGGCTGCAATGGCATCGTGCGGACGCCTCCGTCCGCCATCCCGGCTGCTGGGCGATGACCCACAAGTCACCCACGATGCGCCATCGGGGTGCAAGCATCCGCGGATTTCCTGGCCCCGGTCCGGCGCTCGGCGGGGCGCGCATGGATCGGGTGGCGACTAGAAGCGGTAGACCCCGGAAATAACAAGGGTCGTGTCATTGAGCTTGCTGCTCGGCTCCTGGGTCGTATCGGTAACCGCGATCGCCGCGTCTAGATCGCCAAACATCCGGCTGAGGCCGATGCTCCCGTCAGAATAGTCGCCACCCATGCTGGGGTCGCTCAGAAGATAGTGACCGGCATGGAGATCCAGCCTGACTCCACTGCCTATGTCGTAGTCGAGCGCCCCCTCGATATAGTCGTCGTGATGCTGAAAGTCATGCGACCACTTCACGGATGCCGGACCAAAGAACAGTCTGCCGTAGGCCTCCCAGAAGGAGCTGCGGTTCTGTCCCGGGAATACGAAGGCATTGGAATAGGCGTGCGCACCGACATCGAAACCCAGGCCGGAACTTCCCTTGTAAGCGACACCTGCGTAGGCATCTGCGCGCAGATTCGCACCGCTGCTTGGTATGTTTTGGGTTGTGCCCCAGAGGCCGGCATAGAAGCCGCCAGGATGTTTGATCTCGACCCCGCCCTGGAGTGCCGGCTGATTGTTGGTTTGGGATATGCCGCGAAACACATAGTTGCTCACGACGCCGACATTGTAGGTTGGCGGCTCGAAACCCTGCGCCCAAACTGTACTGCAAGCGATCAGACCGGCTGCCAGAACCGTGACACGCATCTTCTGCATGAATCTCCTCTCGTCCCCGAACGGTGGGTTTCCGGGTGGTCAACACCCGGCTTCTTCTAGCCGGGACGCGTGGCGCAATTTTAAGTTATCGGCAATACAAAATGAATGCCGCTCAGCGGGAAATTTGGGAATCTGGGAAGAGAACTTTCACACACCCGGAAATCGGGACCAGGCAGCGGCACGCGGCGGGCGCATCTGGTAAGATCGCCGCGAATTCCGTGATTGGAAGGACAATGAACCGAGACCCTGTCAGGTGATAACGCCATGTCAAATGCTAACCCCATCGATCAGATCCTCTCTGCGTTGCGCGGGGCTTTACCACAGGACTTCGTCGCAGACGGCGAACGCAAC
>JAJYDT010000119.1 GCA_021777335.1 Pseudomonadota bacterium
ATGTCTGTTGTGCGCACTGTGTGCGCACATCCGTCGGACTGGCCGGCGCTCATCCGTCTTGGACTCGGTTTACGCGCGGCGCGCCGGACCCTGAGGTGCGTGGCAGCGGCGCACGCCTCCGGTGTCACCGCTGGACCTACCCAGAGACAGTAAATATGGCCCCGGGAGGTGAGCTGCAGGAACAGAACACTGGCACACGAAGATCTGCAGGGTGCGGGGTGTCACCGCACGGCATCCGATCGGGAAGGAGAGCAACGAGCGGATGCGCCCGGGAGAAGATGTGGTCTCTCGGTGCCGGTTCAGGACCCGATTGTCAGATGCACCATCAGGAAAAACATGCTCACCTGCATTAACGCTTGTAACCCCGCCAGTCTGATGTTGACGCCATTCAGGCGGACGATGCGCGAGCGGTCCGGCTCGGTTCGGCGCAGCTCTTGCCAGATACGAACACTGTTTGGCAGCAGCACGCCGAGACCGATCAGGGTCATTAGGAGCACCGTGGCCAACGCGAGGATTGCCCACGGACGCAGCGGATTTCCAGACACCAATAGCCCGCGCTTAACGGCGAGAAACCAGCCCGCTGTGCCAGCGGTCAAGGCCACCATCGGGAAATACAAAAGTGTCCTCGGTACCAGGTAGGCGATCACGGCTGTACGCGTGGCCGGTTGCAACCGGCGCAAGACAGGGCCGAGCACGAACCCCATAAACAGGTCCGCCCCGGTCCACAGCGCCCCGCTCAACACATGGATCCAGTCGAGCCAGTAAATACTCCGGGTGATAAGGGCGGTTAGCAGGGCTGCGGGAAAGACAAGCGCCCACCATGTCAGCTCACGTGCAAGCGAAGGGTGTAAACTTTGTGCCGGGTCGGTCACGCCGTGGTTTCCGGTGCGTCAGGGATGTGGCCGAGAACCGGGACGCTGCGGTACAAAGACAATATAAGAGGTTTTTGGTGTTCGTCCGGGAGGGACATAACGTGGTGCTGGCTGACCTGCGGGCCCGAGCCTCTGGATAAACACATAGAGCGCTTGGAGGTCACGGACGTTGAGCCGATGGTAGTCCAGCCATGGCATCGGCGGCCGCATCGGATAGCCCGGAAGCGGTGTTTTGTCCTTAAACATCGCGACCCACTGCCGCTCGTGCATGTGCTGCACGAGCAGACGAAGATTCGCTGGATAGGTGACCCCCCAAGGTCCCCGGAACCCGACGCGGCTGCCGGTAAGCCACCGGGACGACGGTATCGCCCCACCCGCTTGTGCCCATCCGGGGGTATGGCAATCGTTGCATCCGCCGGCGAGAACGAGATACCTCCCGGCCTGTGCCGCGGTTGCCGCCTGCACATGCGGCATGGCCCCGTACACGACCGTGGTGGTTAGTAAACAGGCGGCGGCTATCCCAAGGAGCGAATTTTCCTTCATGACATGTCTCGTGAGATACCTGCCTTGAAGAGACAGCGGGTTTTACAGGGAATTTAACCTACCACTTCTCCCTGAAAATCAGCAAGCCTGGCCTTTATCTCAGGTCAACTGCGTGCCGACGGACTGCGCATAGGTCCGGCATCACTCTTCCGGAGCGCATCCCGACAGACCCTCGGAGTATTCGTGGACCCAAGGCGAACTGAGATTATGCGTTCCATGCCATGGTGGTACTCTGTCCTACAGCGCATTACCGGATATCTTGGCGCGACGGTTGTGGCGTGTTTTGCGTACTGTAATGATCGCGCACGTAGCGCTCGACGATCTCCTGAAACTCCTCCGCGATTCGTTCGCCCCTTAGGGTCACGTCCTTTTGCCCATCAATATACACTGGCGCTGAAGGATGCTCCCCTGTTCCCGGAAGACTGATCCCCACATTCGCGTGCTTGCTTTCGCCGGGCCCGTTAACGACACAGCCCATTACTGCGACGGTCATCTCCTCGACGCCCGGGTACTGTTTACGCCAGCCAGACATCTGTTCAACAAGATAGTTTTGAATCTTCTGAGCAAGTTCCTGGAACACGGTACTGGTGGTCCGGCCACATCCAGGGCAGGCCACGACCATCGGCATAAATGATCGAAGTCCCATCGTCTGCAGGATCTGCTGTGCGACTACGACCTCCTGTGTGCGATCTCCGCCCGGTTCAGGTGTGAGCGAGACCCTGATCGTTTCCCCGATACCTTCCTGCAGCAGGATTGCAAGTGCCGCCGTAGATGCAACAATCCCTTTGCTACCCATCCCAGCCTCGGTGAGACCGAGGTGCAGCGCATAGTGGCATTGCGCCGCAAGCGCGCGGTATACCGCAACGAGATCCTGCACCCCGCTCATCTTGCAGGACAGTACGATGTGATCGCCCGGTAGCCCGAGATTCTCGGCTTGGCGTGCGCTCTCGAGTGCCGACAGAACCATCGCGCGATGTATCACCTGATTGGCAGGGAGCGGATGTGGTGCGCGCGCATTCTCGTCCATTACGCGCGTGAGCAGCGCCGCATCAAGACTACCCCAGTTCACACCGATCCGTACGGGCTTGTTATTCCGGCAGGCCACCTCGATCATCATTGCAAACTGGCTGTCGCGTTTGCTTCGCGACCCGACGTTGCCCGGGTTGATACGGTACTTCGCGAGGGCTTCGGCGCACGCTGGGTATTCCGTGAGGAGCTTGTGACCGTTGTAATGGAAATCGCCGATGAGCGGTACATGGATACCGATCTGGTCCAACCCATCGCGGACGTAGGGTATTGCCTGGGCTGCCTCCGCGGTGTTCACCGTGACGCGCACGAGCTCCGATCCAGCGCGGGCCAACGCTGCCACCTGAGCAATGGTTGCCTTCACATCGGCAGTATCCGTATTGGTCATCGACTGGACTACGATGGGCGCGCCGCCGCCGATGGTCACCGTACCTACCCGCACTCCGACACTCGTGCGCCGCATTGTCTGCGCATCCTCGCCTGCCATGGTTTCTCCCGGGCTCTGCCTCATGCAACCCCCCATACTGCATCATGCCACCAGTCCCGGATCGCCAAGGCGCCTGCCTGTGGTGCCTCCGGGGCTCTCATAATATCAGAGTGACCGCCTGCTCTGCTCTAGTACCGGGACGAGGGTTCGAAGCAGAGCTTTGCCGAGCATTGCCAACTCTGGCTCCGTGACAGAGAATGCCGGAAGTCCTGCACTAGCCCCTACAAAGAGGTTTTCCAGTGAAAAGAGCGTCATCCATTCTTGTTCTCGTTGCAAGCCTTGCATTCGCATTGACTTCTGTCGCATCTGCTTGGGCGGGGCAAACCTCCGCTCCGCACCGCCCTGCCATGGAACAGCATCGTGATCCACGGCGGTCGATTGAACAGTTTGACGCGACGTTGCTTCAGGTGATGAAACAGGCAAAAGCGCTTAGCTACGCGGGGCGGTACAGGCGTCTCGCCCCGGAGATCAGGCGGCTCTTTGATTTTCACACCATCGCGATGTTGAGCATGGGAAATTATTGGGACAAGCTCAACCCGGCTCAGCAGCACATACTGGAAACCACGATGCGCCATTATACCATCGCCACCTATGCCGCCCGTTTTGATGGTTATTCGGGGGAGAGCTTTTCCATAAAATCGTCCGCGCCATTGTCAGCGCAGGTCTCGGTCGTGTACAGCACGCTGCTGGAAAGAGATGGGAAAAGCCACGACTTTGACTATCTGTTGCACCCCGTGGACGGTCATTGGCGCGTGATCAACGTTGTTGCCGACGGGGTGAGCGATCTTTCGGTGAAGCGTGCAGAGTTCGCGCATGTCATGAAGACAAAAGGATTTCCAGGTCTCATCCGCCGGCTGAACCGCCATATCGCACGCATGGCGCACGGGCAGTAAGCGGCTGTGCAATGAAGGGTGCACGGACCCGTCGCGCGAGTGCGATCTTGGTGGTCGCGTTGATCCTTTTGCAGGGATGCGCCACGATGTCGCGCGACCCGAGTACCAGCCATCACACGAATGCTGCCCACGACCCGCTGCAGCCGTTGAATCGCACGATGTTCACCTTCAATATGGACTTCTATCAGCATGTCCTTGAGCCCGTCGCGAAGGGGTACAAAGAGGTGACGCCACACTTTGTACGCGCTGGCGTAAGCCATTTCTTTGCCAATGCGGCGTATCCCTATACCCTGCTGAATGACTTTCTGCAGGGGAGATTGCGCCAGGGGTTTTCCGACCTTGGGCGTTTTATTGTCAATACGACCCTCGGGATCGCCGGGCTTTTCGATCCTGCGAGCCATATGGGATTGGCACCACATAAAAACAGTTTCGGTGTGACGCTTGGGGTTTGGGGCGTGCCGCAAGGTGCCTATCTGGTGCTGCCATTCTTTGGGCCAAGCTCGGTGCGTAACCTTCCAGAGATCCCGCTCGAGATTATAACGAGTCCTTTTTACTATGTGACCAATAGCGCGGCCCAATGGAGCATCGCCGCGGTGGGTGGCGTGAACACGGGCTATGTCAACAGCGATGCCGTCAAGACTGTCAAGGAGTCGGCTTCCCCCTACTATTTCGCACGCAACGCCTGGGAGCAGCATGAACGCTATCTGATCCACGGGGGCAACGTGAGTCATAATCAGCTGCTCAACGGGCTTGGGCCGGTGTTAAAGAGTCCCGTATCACCGCCACCGAAGGAGCGGCGCTGACGGTAGCATGTCAACGGTGCTCCCGTGTTAGCCCGTGCGTATGGTCGATCACGGGCTGGAGTGGATGTGCTTGCCGGGAAGCTTGGAAACAGGCTCATCCGGAACTTTGACGCGAAGATCTCTTGGGCAGATCGCTAAGGATCTGTGTCTCCACTATTGCGGTATGTGGGCC
>JAJYDT010000120.1 GCA_021777335.1 Pseudomonadota bacterium
GAGCGAGAAACTCGGGCCGCTCACCTATGGGCGACGCCAGCAATCGCCCTATCTGGGCGGCGAATACGTGGAGGAAAGGAATTACAGCGACGAGATCGCGCGCCAGATCGACACCGCAGTGAGGGAGCTGGTGGAGGACGCGCACCGGCGCGCCCGCGAGATCCTCACCGCACAGCGTCCGGCACTGGAAGCGCTGGCCGCCGTGCTGCAGGAAAAGGAAGTCGTCAGCGGCGAGGAGGCGAAGCGGATCATCGAACAGGCAAAATCCGGCCCGCGGGCACTGGAGGATCCAGGCAAAAGCGAGACCGGCAGACAGGCCACACCGGGGAAATGACCCCCGACCCTGAACGGAGCGCAGTCAGCAAAACGGCCGCGGGTAATGTCATGGATCCCCAGATCGTCGGATTCCAGGCATCCCGGCGGGCGCAGGCGTCATGGATATAGTGCCAGGCGCTGGACGCATCGATGCTCGTAGACGTGCCGTGTCTCATCGCGGTCTATTACTACCTGGTACCGGACCCGTTCGTGCCGGAACAGTGCGTTGCGTTCGACACCTCCGGGCATCGCGGTTGCGCATTCCGCAGGTTTCGATATGCGACACATCCGTGCCACCAGCCAGGCTATCTGCGCGTACCGCAAGGAACAGCAATCTTCCGGACTGCTTTTGCTCGGCATGGGCACCCAGGCATCGTCCGCGCTGACCACGAACCTAGCGTATCCGCTCAATTAATCCCACCTTCCCATCCCGCGCCCGCATAACGATCATGCGCTTCGTTGATTTCAATGACAACGAGGAGCCCGATCCATGCCGAAGACCGCTGTTGCTGCACCAGTCCATGTTCCGACATCCGATGAATTCCGCTGGCTTGATCATCTGAAGCATTGGCGCGAGGCTGGCGTGTCCTTAACCACCGACGAACTCGTCGCTCTCGTTGAGTCACCGAAGACACAACTCGCCAGCCGCGATGAGACGATCCGGCTTCTGGTCGAACAGGTCAGGCTCCTCGGTTCGCACTTCGCTCGTGGCCACTGCAATTTCGGTGTCGGGGTCAACACTCAGTTGGCGGCAACAACTCTTTCAACAATCCCTTCGCGGTCGCGCGAATCTCGGCGATCAGATCGTGAGTTTCCGGCGCCGTCGGAGTCCCGACGTACTCCGCCCGCACCCAGTCCAATAATACAGGGCCATGAATCAGCGTCCGTTCCTGCGGTCGCTCTTGCAAATACGCATCGGTGATTTCCTGTGTACGCGGAAAGATGTGGAAATGAACTCGACCGGTTTCTTCGCCGAATTGCGCGCAGTAAATCTTCACCGGACGAATTACCTTCCTAACCGCGGCAACCGCCACGACTAAGGTCGGACCCAAGGCCCTGACCGCCGCTGCGTCGAGACCTTCCAATCGATCCGTTCCCTTTGCGGCAGTGACGACTAAATAACCCGAAATCTGGCAATTTAGAGATTATTCGACTACAAAATGTCGATTGGAGAAGATCACACAATCAGCTCTTTTCGTGATAAATACCTTGGACCTCCATGCCGATCATCTGTCCGTGAGCCACACGGCATTGCCTCCGTCAGAATCCGGACTCGCTCCAAAAGTAGCTGCAGCGATATCAGTGTTGTGCTCTCCCTTTATTGCAGTGTGAACCTCGTTTTGTTCCGCAAAGCCATCGTGACTTGGCGATGCTGGGTCCGGTATCCACGCGTTATCATGGCCTGAATCCTCGCAGGAGCGCCACGCAGACGATCCGGGTCCCGAGCGCAATCGTTCCGTCAATCACGATCGCAGTCATAACGGGCGCTCGTCCACCCAGGCCCATAAACATTGGGAGTCACGGTATGGGTTCCATGGCGGCCAGCCCGCCAGGTACCATTTCTGAGAAGAAGATGCTGGTGATGTTCTGAAAACCATAGTCGCAAAGTCCGAGGAAAGAATCCGACAAGCTCTGTCCGTTGAGTGCGCGCATCAGGCATGTTCCACGCCACACGGTTTCCTTTGTCTACAAAGAAGTAGGCCACTTTGTAGGTTGAAGCAGGATCGACGCCCCAGGCTGGATTATCATATTCTTGATTGATGAAAACTAACTTTCGATTCACATGGAAACGCACATAAACTGGGGCAAGTCCAGTGGCGTAACGGGCATTGCAGACCAGCGAGGTCAAATTTCCCGATTGAATTAACTGTACAGCACTGACAGCTGGCGCGGTGGGTCCAGGAGTGGCGCATGCCGAGACCAGCAGTGACAACCCTGCGCACAGTAAAATATGAGTAGAATGCACCCGTGAAATATCGAACATATGACTCCCTTCGTGTTCTGAGCCATTAACAATCCCGCGACCATCTGCTTTCACAGGTTCTATGGTTCTCGGATTTATGGGTATTCCCCTTAGTTTTTTGTCTTGTTTCACCGGTTATATAGCACAAATTTCCCTGATTGTTAGCGTTTGGCATAACGGGCCCACCGAATCTACCCGAACATAATGATCACATTACAACAGCGCGCCGGGCGCCGGCCAAATCCCTCCTTCGAGGGACGTCATTCGATCTTTTCGTTATCAACCTAGCGGTGAACGTGTTGGCCGCAAACAGGGTTGAGGTTGTCGTCGCAGACCGGTGGCGCACCAGGACTGATCAGCCCGCTCTGGTTGCGGCCTGATCTGACAGAAATCCGTGTACCTGAGTGCCTGTTATCGGACGCTTTCTTCCGGGCGGGCGAATATCGCTCCGTAATGATAAGGGGGGAACTCGACCACGGCCTCGAGCGTGAAGCCTGCCGGTTCCATCGCTTCGCAGGTTTGCGCGGGGGACAGACGAAGCCGGGTGTCGGGCCCGCGTGGTTTGCCGCGGACAACGGTCAGTTCCCGTGCAATGGGATGCCAGTTGACGATGGCAATGCGCCCCCCGGGGCGGAGCATGTCCCAAACCTGCTCGGCCAGTGCGGTCTTGTCCGGCACACCATGGAGCGCATTGGCAAAAAGAACGAAATCCACCGGGTCGGATATCAGACGGCCGAGTTCCATCGCATCACCACGACACCAGATGCAGTTCGTCATCGCCCCGCACTCGACTCTGGCCCGCTCCAGCATCTCGGAATCGATGTCGATGGCGATGACGTGCCCCGGACCGACCTGTCGGGCGAGGGGAGCGGTGAAGTAGCCGTACCCGCAACCGAGGTCGACCACCTCCATGCCGCATCTGACGCCCAGGGTTTTGACGACGCCCTCGGGGTCGGGCCACAGTACCTGCCACCAGTCCCGGTCGGGCATTTCGGTGGCTGAAAACATCCGGTCTTGCAACGTCATTTCGAAAACCTCCCTCAAGCGTTCATACTTTATTTTTGCAAGCAGTGTGGCATGACATTGGACGAGCGTGACGCACTGATTTCCGCGTTGCCTCTTCGGTGGCTGGTGTCATGCAGCGCACGCACCGACCGGACCGGGAAACCTGCATCGCAGACAGAATATCCAACGGTCGTTGTCCGCACCCGAAAAGCCGGCCGTCCGGGCGGTTCATGCGCCCATATCCTCATTTTACGTCGCGGGCTTACGCGGCCGCTCTGACCTGCGCTGCGCGAAGGCAGGGCCTGGTGTGCGCCCAGCGAGCCTTTCAGCGCGGGCAAGATGCGTAGCGGTTCCGGACCGGCGAGGCAGTAATAGATAGTCGCCCCGTGACGCTCGGCGCGGACGAATCCCGCTTTGCGTGGCACGCGCAGGCGGAACGAAACAGGGGTTTGCGCCAGACCCGTAGCGTTGCTGATTTTCGTCACCAGAGGACAGTCGTGCCTCCGTGCGCGCAAGATGCGCAGACGCATGGGCCCGTCCAACCCCTTGAGAGCCGGAATAGTCCTGTCCTGATCGTGCCGAAAAACCTTCACTGCTATATGGGATCCATGAGTCATATAAAAATGTAGACTTACAGCCGGACCTCCGCCAGTTTCCGCCTCCGGCCGGGCGTCCAGATCGGGCGAGCCCCGGCCAGTTGTCGCTTCGCTGCCCGGGATCCGTGGGCGCAGGCGGGGTTGCCCGGGATCGCTTCCGTCCGGGAAATTCTTCCAGGTTTGATCGGTGTCAAAGAGATGAGTCTTCGTTTGCGCTAAGAATCCGTCATGGCCCGATAGGGTCCGGGGCGCGGCAGCGGGCGATCGCATCGCCGCGGGGTTCCCTGCCAACACTAAGGAGGTGTATATGAGCATTCAAGACGATCTGCAGGCGACCGTCGGCGCGCTGGTGCAGAAGGGCAAGGGGATCCTCGCGGCCGACGAGAGCCAGCCGACCATCGCGAAGCGATTCAAGGCCATCGGTGTGGAATCGAGCGAAGAAAACCGGCGCGCCTACCGGGCACTGCTGCTGACGACGCCGGGGGCAGGCGAGTTTCTGAGTGGGGTCATCCTGTTTGAGGAAACGCTGCTTCAGAAGACCGGCGATGGAACGCTGCTGCCCGTGGTTGCGCAGCGCCAGGGTATCGTTCCGGGGGTCAAGGTGGATAAGGGCACCGTACCTTTGTCCGGCGCCCCCGACGACCTGGTAACACAAGGCCTGGACGGACTGTCCGAAAGACTGAAGATCTACAAATCCCAGGGAGCCCGATTCGCGAAATGGCGGGAGGTCTACCCGATTACGGACCGCAATCCGACGGCGCTTGGAATCGAGGTGAATGCCGAAATGCTCGCGCGCTACGCGGCAGTGTGCCAGGAGCAGGGGATCGTTCCTGTCGTGGAGCCGGAGGTGCTGCTTGATGGCGATCACAGTCTGCAGCGCTGCGCCGAGGCAACCGAG
>JAJYDT010000121.1 GCA_021777335.1 Pseudomonadota bacterium
ACTGCGCCACCGTGCCCGAGTGGCGGAATTGGTAGACGCAGCGGACTCAAAATCCGCCGCCCTTAAAAGCGTGTCGGTTCGACTCCGACCTCGGGCAGACCCAGCACATCCGGCATTGCCGTGGATTGAGTGCTCCTCCTCTCGCGCTCCGTCATGGTGCGCCGAGCGAACGGCGCCGGGCGGGACGTACCCTTGGCCGGTCGGGCACCCCAGATGCCACATGAGACACGCAGCAGTCCGCCCTCTCACGCAGACGTCAACGACACCGACGGCCTTTCGATGTTGCCCCGCTTCCGGCCATACCCAGAACCTCACACTTGCAGCGATGTATCCGCCAGATCGGCCAGTCGATTTCCGCGCCGACCCTTTGCCAGTTTATGAGATTCCACATAACCTAACGGGCAACCGGATTCCTGTCACGAAGGCTGATGGTGGCTCGCAGTATCGTCCGCGTCTTGATGTTCCACGCCAACATACATCCCACCCAAATGACAGTAGGCAACATATACCACCAGGGTGACCGGAATTGTCTTGGAGCCAAGATGCTCAGAACCAAAAACGACAAAACCGCCACAAATGATGCCGACAGAATCTTTGGATCTCGTCCGGCTCGGCGTGTGGCGGAACGCAGAAGCGGGCCCCTTTCTGTTGGTCGAACCATTTTTAGCATTGGATAGAGAAAGGAGACCCCAGCGGTTCGCCGCGCAGCACGGTGTTCGCGTTCACGCTCAGCATCCGACAGAATCCTTGACGCGATCCAATTCGCTTCGATTCGGGAGAGTCGCATTTTCTAGTCCCAATCTTAAGGGTAAACCATTGTCATTTCGTCTTTATCAGGCGCCTTCAAGGCCACTAAGAACGGGACTCGGCAGCTTAACGGGTCGTCGCAGCACTGCCGAACGCCCGCTTCCGCATAAAGTACGCAATGTCTAAGGAGCGATCAGAGACCGCGTGAGATCGGTTAGAGACACGCCCCACAGCATAGCGTTCATGAACATGGCCCGTTACTGCGCAATCCAATCTTCGAGTCGAAGACCGTCTATCCGCGAGAACTCTCGGGTGTTGTGTGTGACTAGAATTATGTCCAGCGCATGCGCATGACTCCCGATAAGCGTATCGAGCGGACCAATCGGTTTCCCCTGCTGCTCGAGCGATGCACGGACATCCCCATAGGTCATTGCGGCGCCTTCATCGAAACCCGCAACCTCGAGTGCCAATAGAAATTCGTTCAGCGCGTCATGCGCAACCTTCGGACGACTACTCTTTGCCGCGCCGAACGTGAGTTCGCCCAACGTAATCGACGAAATTCCAACTTGTCCGATCGACTTGCCGCGTATCTTCTTAAGCGCAACCGGATGCTTTTTGATGATGGCGATGCACGTATCCGTATCCAGCATCCATTTCACTGCAGCGGCTCCCGTCGCTCAGCTTCACGTGGCTGCTCACGTTCGTTCATGAAATCTGCCGGAAACTTATCCAGGCTCTGAACCAGCGTATCCCACGATTTGGCTTTGGGCAGAAGTACTACCGCACTGCCGACGCGCTTGATCAGCACCTCTGCTCCGGCAAAGCGGAACTCCTTTGGGAGCCGTACAGCCTGGCTGTCACCGTTCTTGAAGAGCTTGGCCGTTTTCACGAATGCACCCTGGCTTTTATTAAATATATACTGATAATATATATCTCGGTGGATTCCGTCAAGCGCACTGTCTCTGCCCGCTTGTAGTCCATTCCCCAGCAGCCTTCACCCAGGTCGCGGCAAGCGAGGTGCGGGAATCCCCTCCCCCGGCAAAACACGCATCACGATCATGATCGATGACGATGTCATCGAAGCATTCCGTGCCAAAGCAGAAGCGGCCGGGCGCGGCTGCCAGACCCTCATCAACGAAGCGCTGCGCGCCGCGCTTGCCGAGAATGATCGTCCGCTGACCGCCAAAGTGATGCGCGAGATAGTCCGGGAAGAGCTTGCCCACGCACGCTGAAACGATCGAGCTCACCCTTGGCGACGATGCGGGGTGTCGCCGCACGGACAAGCGTGGCGCTCACCACCTGGGCTGGGGGTACAACGCAGGCATTACGGAGATCGATGGGGGTATGGGTTGGGGGTACTTTTAGCCGCAGACCCGCCGCAGGGCGTGGAAATTCAATGAGTTGCGGCTAGCTTTCGACTCCGACCTCGGGCATTCTCATCTCCTTGCGCTGCCTTTCGCCGGCGCCCGCCGACGAACGAAGCGACACCCCGGGTTTGCAGCTTCACCATGTCCGCTGAGTCCCGCTGGCAGTCGCTGGCTGCCGCACGGCAGTGGCAGGCGTAATCACCCGCCTGCGCCGACCGCAGCCCGGCCAACGCAGGATTCCGCGCCACCACGGCAAAGACTGATTGTTCCTACGCGCCCGTCGTCCCTTGCCACCCTGACCGAGTCCCCATCCTTACCGCGCGCCACCCGCAGGAGTACCGCGCGAAGTTGATCGGCCGGTATTCGACCCGGAGCAGACCTCGGGAACGGCCGCAATGCGGCACCCGATTTGTGTGCGTTGACCTGCCAACGCGTCCGGCCGACGTCCTCTGCCGCGAGCGCCGCATCAGCGACTGCTTTGGCGTCATTGCGGAGCCGCGCTCGCTTGTGCGCCGGCTCGTGCTGCACGCCCGGCCAGCCACGGCGTGAGTAACGCGCAAACTAACAGTGGCAGCGTCATCAGCGGGCGGTCTAGCGGGCCGCTTGTCTCCCGAAACGATGGCCAGAGGTGGCCCTCGAGCCGGGCGAGGCCCAGCACCACCCAGGGACTGATGGCCCCGGCGATGAGCGCTACCCGGCGAGCCCTTATCTTCCATGCGTGACGTCCGACCCCAAATACAAAGAGGGCGCCACTGATGGCGGCCCAGAGGAACACGACCAGGTCTTGCCCAGCCGATGTCCTGGCAACCAAGGCGAAGGCAAACGGTAGCGCCTTGCGGACGGCGGCGAAGCCCAACGGTAGCATCATGAGGACCACAGCCAGCGCTAGCTCGCCCAGGACGCTGATCAGCAGGGCAAGAGCAGACAGTGTGAAGAGCTGAATCAGATCACGAACTGAGAGAAGCGGTACGGACGAACGCGACACAACAGAGTGCTCCGCATATTCGTGCCTTGGCACACCGAACACCGACAGATTACCACGAATGAAACCTCGCGACTGCCCGGTTTCAGGTAGTCCAACCGCCCGGTCCACGGTCCCCAATTGGCCGGCAGCAGACCTCGACAGCCGACCGTCGCGGCCGAGTTGCGCACTCTTCAACCTTACGCGATCTCGGTGATCAATCTGCCAAACCCACGACAAACGCGAGTGCGACGTTCAGACGAGCGATATCCCTTTCATCGAGCGACCCAATCCTGCGGCCAACGCGCTCGCGGCGGATCGTCACGGGTTTGTCCGCCATGATCTGTGAGCGCGTCTGCAAGCCATTCTTCTGCGTGGGCTCGATGGTGACGCGAAAATCCGGCGCATCGACGACGTCTGAGGTCATTTGGCACACGATTACGGAGGCGTGTGCCGCGGGTAGAGCGTTGGTTTGCACAATTACCGCAGGGCGCGGTTTTCCGTAGTCGCCCGACGCCGGGACGGTCACGACATCCCCGCGCTTCACTGCGCGTCAAATTCCGAAACTGCTTCGATCCATCGCATCGCTTCTTGCTCCGCGGCCCTGTCCAAGCTCGCCACCTGAGTGGCGACCCGTCGTAGAACCGTCCGGGCATGTGGATCGGGTACGACCAGACGCAATTCGCGCAGTCCCTGTGCACGGCGCCGTTCGCGCATTGCCCGCATACGCTCTGCAGCTCGTGCCATAAACGCATCCTCCTCTGTAACGCGTTACGGCGTAACGCGTTACGAATCGGGATTCAATAGGGCAATTCGGAGGCCGTTTTTAGCTTGCCGTGGTCGCCTCTCGACTCCGCGGTCACCGCCCTGCTCGGGCTATCGGAGCGACCAGTGCTCTCGATGATAATGGTCCAGCGCCCTTACACTGCTGTGTCCGGTTCAAATGGGGCCTCCACTAAGGACCCAGGAGTGCTGCGGGGATGACGGCAACCCCATCCTCCCGTCGATACGCGCGCCTGCCGGTTGTGATGACCGCCATGTCCGTCAGGACGGCGCCGAGCTGCTCCCGCAGCCACAAGAGATGGCTTACGTCCGCGTCCGTGACCTCCGCGCTGGTCTTTACTTCGAGCGCGAGCACGCGCTGGTCGCCTGTCTCGACGATGAGGTCGATCTCGCGCCGGCCGTCGTAGGTGCGGCAGTGATAGACGCGTGCCTCGGAGGCCTGCGCATAGACGCGCACGGACAGAGTGACGAGCGCCTCGAACATCTGCCCGAGAAGGGTTCCGTCTCGGGGGGCAGCGTCCGTTGGCGGAATCGTGACAAGCCTGGCGCCGGCAGGCATACCGCCGAGCAAAGCCCCCGTATCCACGCCGAGCAGGCGGGTAGCCAGTGCTGGATCAACCAAGTGGTGCTTTGGAGCCTGGGTGAGGCGCCTCAGATGGTTCTTCGTCGGGACCCACCCGGGAACCTGATCGAGAATCCACAGCTGCTCGAGTACATTGCGATAGGCGATCACCGTGGTTTTCGCCGGGATTTCTTCCGCCCCCTCCGAGGCGGCCTTGCGAATTTTCTCGAGCGATGTGGTGGTGGCAGTGGCGGCCGCGAATGCCGCCATCCAGCGGCGGAGGGTCTGCGGTCGCCGAACC
>JAJYDT010000122.1 GCA_021777335.1 Pseudomonadota bacterium
CACCCGCGAGGCCGGTACTTTCGGCCGCCGCCCGCAGTGCCTCTTGCGCAGGACCATCGCCAGCAATACGCAGTGTAAACAAATGGCCCCGGGCCTTGAGCAGTCGTAAGCACTCCAGAGACTCGAACAACCCCTTGTTCGCGACGATCCGGCCTACATAGACCAGACGAAGTGGCTTGTCGTGATTGAACAGTCGCGCCGCTTCCGCAAGATCGGTTGCATTGATCGCATTTGGCACCAGGTACACGTTAATTCGCGCATCGAACTTCCGGTATGCCTCAACTTCTGCACTTGAAAGCACGACAACTGCGTCCGACGCAACCAGCGCACGACGAAAAATCCACGCGAGAAACCGGCTGCGTGGAAATAATGTTTGCGGCATCGCCCCTCCGTGTATCTGGTTCACCACCCCACGCCGCATTAACCGGGCGATAAAAAGATAGACAAGATCCCGCCAGTAGCCTTTGGGATCAAGCGAGACATTAAGGTGTACGATGTCAGGCTGGCGGCGGAACAACGTCCAGAACAACAGGAACGGGCTGGCTAACAGCCGCCACAGCGAGCGCAGGACCGTCTCGTCCCGTCCCTCGCTGCCCACCTGAAAGTGCGACAAATCAAACTCCAGTCTCAGGCTTGATCCAAGCAACGTATTGACCAGCGTAGAGACACCGCTCACGGCGCTGAGCGAAGGACTAAGGAACATAACTCGGAGTTTTCGAGGCGCAGGGATCGACTTATGCGAACCTGTCGATCTGAGATGACTACGTGATAAACTGCGCATTGAGTGATTCCGGCGGCATCCGTGCTTGATATTGTTCAATACAGACCACCCCTTTAAACAGTATGGCTCGCCGAGCCAGGCGGTCATCCCGAGGATTGAGCAATAGATGATCTGACTGCGATTGCCGCACATGTGTGCGCATGCGAATGAGTTCGTTGCAGCGCAGGGTGCTCACGGTTGCGTCGCCTTTCTGGGCACACGCTCAAACATGTTGCAGCAGATCATCAGGTCGTACGCGTTCAGAATATTGTGTCGGACACACCGATTGATCCACTGCGCTTCCTCTTTGAACATACCGCACCTGTTTACCGGAATATCTTTCGGTGGATACGGAACGCGGCATAGAGCATCCTGAACGGGAGTATGTTCGGCCGGAAGCCGGTCCTATAAGCAGCCACCGCCTGCTTGAGTCCATTGCTGAATATGATCCCATTTTTCTTGATGTCTGCATGGGTCCTTGCCGTCTCGTAAGCAGCACCGCATATCCGCTGTGTCTTCTGGCTATCACCCAGCACATCCAGGATCGCCTCGGTAAGCGGCTGCAGTGCTATGTCGCATATCCATGCATTCCGCCCGTCGTCCAGTAATTCCTCTATCTGCGGGATCCGCCCGATGACCACGGGCACGCGGCATGCCATGACCTCCAGCACCGTATTGGGAAACCCCTCGCTGCTCCCCACCGACACCACGACGTCTGATGCCCGGTAATACTGCACCAGAGTGTCCTCGGACACCTCGTCCCGCATCACTGTTGCCCTTGTCAGACCCAGTCGAGCAATCGTTTCCGTGAGCCCCGCCTTACAGCCTGGGGTGGATCGGCCAAGGATGACCAAGGAGGCCTTGGGATATTTTGCCAGAACCCCGCAAAACGCCTCGACAATAAGATGGATGTTAAGTCGTGGCTCGATAGCTCTCGGACTCAAGATGATCGGCCCCTCCTGATCCAAACCCAATGTCCGTCGCGCTTCGATTTTCCCACCAGGACAGTATCTCTCAAGGTCAGCGCCCCAATAATTGACGTCTATCGGGGTTCGCACACCATAACTCCTCAGGCGCTCTGCCAAAAACCGGGACTTTGCCGCAATGTAGTGGGATCGTCGAAGCCCTGCCCTGGTCAAGACCCGCCTGAGCTCCGGAATAACAGCGTCTCCCTCGCTATAAAGCACATCATGGCCCATGGTAATCGTAGCCACAGGGCACCGGCCATAGGCAATAGCCCCAAAGAAATGGTCCCCGGATGCATAGTGGCAGACAATCGCGTCAGGTTTTAGCGTGTCGAGCAGAGTGCGAAGCTCGGCCGCCTTGAGGATGGCGGCGCCCCTCTGCGGCCCATGATAGATCACCTGATGCGACGCCAATACCTTGCGGTCCGCACGGCCCACTGCATCGATGAAATGTATCTCATCGAACTGGCCAGCCAGCGCCATGGTCCTCGGCACCGCATGCACGACACCGGGCGAGATCACACAGATCTTCATGTCACACTGTATCCCTAGCCTGCCGTGATAGTCCCCACGTGACGCAGATAGGCACCAGACCACCCCTCAAACGCAAGTAAAACCATCAGCATGCTCGTGAAATTATGGCGGCCCTCTGCGTGCAGTCTGATCAATTTCTCAACCCCCCGTTTATCAATCAGGCCTAACTCACATAGCCTTCCCTGCATTACCTTGTCCCTAACGACACTGAGAAGGCCCCCATCAAGCCATTCCTTGACCGGAATATTGAACCCTTGTTTGCGTCGGTGAACGATCCCAGGTGGCAGATACTTCTCCATGCTCATCTTAAAAATATATTTGGACACAGGTCCTTCATCCGTCATTCGTAATTTCATATCCGACGGTTGCTGGAACGCGAATTCGACAACCTCATGGTCAAGCAGCGGTACCCGCGCCTCCAGAGAATGTGCCATGGTCATCCGGTCGACCTTCATCAGCATCTCGTCTACAAGACGGGTCCGGAATTCTGCGTACAGTCGCCTGCGGAGCCTGTCTCCATCCGCCAGCTCATCGTAATAGTGCGCCATCAGGTTGCGCTTCCATGTCTCAAGGCAATACACAAGGACGTCTGGCCTCAGTATCAGGCTTGCAGCCAGAAGATCGCTCTGGGCCACCTGCTCGCTGTAGCGCAGACCCTCCGAGCCGCTGCGCCGACGGAATCCTGCCAGGGCCCGCGACAGGACGCGGATGCGCGCGTCCGTATACTTCGACAGGGCATGGCAACATTGGTAACCGATCCCAAACAACCACGCCAGCGCGGCGTGTCGTTGATAGGCATTGTTTTGGTAACCTGTGTATCCCGCAAAGAGTTCGTCGCCCCCGTCACCCGTCAGCACTACCTTTGTCTGCCGGGCAGCCATTCGCGCCAGATAATAGGTCGCGTAGGCGGAGCTGACAGCAAACGGTTCATCCAGGTACCATGCAATCTGCTCCAGGTCATCGACGAAGTTCCCGGTGACAGTCTCCGCGTGATACGTCACGTCCTTGAGGCGTGCCACCTCGCGCGCGTAGGGGTCTTCATTGTAGTCGGCGTGTCCCGGGAAGGTGATCGAGAACGCATTGATCGGCTGCTGTGGCGCCTGGGCCCGCATCAGAGAGACGATTGCGCTCGAATCCAGCCCCCCGCTCAGAAAGGCGCCCACGGGCACGTCTGCGACCATATGGTAGCGAACACTCGCGTTGAGCACCTCATCGAGCGCTGCCACGCGGTCCTTTTCATTAGTGGGGGCAAGCGCAGGTGGCTCGACCGGTGGCAACCAGTAGACGGCATCCTTAAGCACACCCTCCCGGGTAACCACAAGATAGTGGCCCGGCTCCAGTTTTCTGATGTCCCTGAAGATGCTGTCAGGCTGCGGGACCACCAGAAAACGGAGATAGCCGGCAAGCGCGTCCATGTTCAGTTGCAATTGCGAACGCCCGGATACGGCAATGGCCTTGATTTCGGAAGCAAAGACAAAGCCTGGCTTCGAATGCAGATAATAGAACGGCTTGATACCGATTCTGTCCCGGGCCGCAAAAAGACGCCCCAGAGCCCGATCCCAGATCGCAAAGGCGAACATCCCGCGAAGGTGCCGCAAACAGTCGGTACCGTGAAGCCGGTACAGGTTGAGAATGACCTCTGTATCTGAGCGGGTCCGGCAGGGCAGGCCCTTCGCGTGGAGTGTTCGCGCCAGTTCCTGATAGTTGTAGATTTCCCCATTGAACACAATCACCGCCTGGCCGTCCGAGCTGACCATCGGCTGGTCCGCGTCCCGGGACAGGTCAATGATCGAAAGACGACGGTGGCCAAACCCCACAGAACCTTCAAACCAGTGCCCGGCGCTATCCGGTCCGCGATGCGCGATCATATCGGTCATGGCACCGAGGACATCCCGATCCGCCGGGGCGCCATCAAAATTCAGGATTCCAGCAATACCGCACATAGCGATGCGCCCTTTTGGGTTATTGCCTCATGAATTCACGAATGAATTCTCAGGCGTTTGTGTGCGGGCCGGAGGAAAAGCCAAATAACCTGTACCCGAAAAACCGGGTTGCCAAAGATAGATGTCGCTGGCTGGCAAAGGAGCTTTGCGGACCATCAGTGCTGCTCGATCATGCATGAATACAATCCGGCCAAACCCTCCCGTAGCGGAATCCGGGGAGCCCAGCCCAGCGCGCGCAGACGGGAGATGTCCTCGAGTTTCTGCAGCGTGCCGTCCGGCTTTGTGGAATCATAAACAACCTTCCCGCAGAACTGCGTCACCTCCTTGACGAGCATCGCGAGCTCCGCGATCGTGAGATCCGTTCCGGAACCGATATTGATGAGCGGCGGCGTCCCGTCATTGCGCTCCGCAGCCAGTAGTGGCTGGAACCGTTCGTCGGGCAGATCCATCAGAAAC
>JAJYDT010000123.1 GCA_021777335.1 Pseudomonadota bacterium
CGACGCATGTTCTTCGCATCCCGGAAAGCAGCAGCGTGCTTGCCCCGATTATCCACACTGTGCCGCTGCAGCTGCTCGCATACCACGTGGCCGTGCTTAAGGGTGCGGATGTCGATCAGCCGCGGAATCTCGCGAAGTCAGTGACGGTGGAATAGCCGCTTCGCGTCAAGCCCGGTGGGGGACGGATTTCTTGCCAGGCACTCGAGCGGCTGCTAGCTTTATGGATACCGATGCACGGTCGCCGCAAGAGTGGCCGGCTTCGTTTCTGGGAGGAAGAGGAATGCAGGTTATCGTGGAGACGCCGCGCTCACTCGGCAGTGCGGTCAGGTCCGGGTGGCGGATCGTTAAAGGCGCGCCCGGGGTATACCTTGTGATTGCGCTGTCTTCCGTGGTGATGGTGGGTCTCACGATGCTCCTGCTCGGTGTCATCACGCGCGGGTTTCCCGTGGTGAACGCCATCGCAAGCCTTGGCGTGAACGTCTGGGGTGGTGTGCTTGCCATGGGCGTGTTTCGGGCGCTGGCGCGGGGACAGTCCGGGCAGCGACCGTCCTTCGACGACCTGTTCTGGGCAATGTCACGCGCCTCGCTGTGGTTCCTTCCCTTTGTGATCTATCTCGTCTTCATGTTACCGGCATTCCTTGTGGCCGCACTCGGGGGGCATACGCCGTTTTTCTTCAATCCGGCGCTTCGCCCGCCGCAGGTGCGACACATGAACCCGGCCGTGATCGCCGGTTTTATCGTGTGGGCCCTGCTGTTTGCCACGGTCACCAATTTCACGTATGCGATTGTCGCGCGCTATGAGGTGGGCCCCGGAGCCGCCCTCAGGGCGTTCCTGAGGATTTTTTCGCCCGGGCGCCGGCGCTGGCTTGCACTCGTGCCGTACCTGGTACTGCTTCTGGTCGGGGTCTCGATCCTCGCAGCGGCAGCGGCCGGTCTCGCGGTGGCGGGTTTTCATCTGCTGTTACCGCACCTGACGATGCACGCACGGGTGGTCATGATATTGCTCGCGGCCCTTGCGCTGCTGCCAGCCGGACTGCTCTTTCTGCTCGCCACACTGGTCCTGCAGGCGACTTTTGTTGCGGCGTCGGCGAACCTCTGGGAGTAGCGCAGACGGGACACGACCGGCCTGGTCGGTGCCGGTCGCCGGGGTCCGGCCTCACGTGAGCGTTACGAGCTCCTCGGCGCTTGTCGGGTGGATTGCGATCGTTTCATCGAAGTCGCGTTTCGTGGCCCCCATGCGGATGGCCACGGTGAAGCCCTGTAGCATCTCGTCGGCGCCCTCGCCAATGATGTGACAACCGACCACGGTTTCCTCAGGCCCCGCAGTCACGAGCTTCATGGCGGTCTTGACCGGGTGCGGCGAGAGCGCATGTACGAGCGGCGTGAAGCGCGTGTGATAAACCTTGATTCCGTCGCCATGACAATGTCTGGCCCCGGCTTCCGAGAGGCCCACCGTGCCGATCGGCGGGTGAGTAAAGATCACCGTTGGCACGAACCGGGTGTCAAGCCTGCGTGCCGGGGCAGATCCGAAGAGCCGGTCGGCGAGCGCGCGCCCCGCAGCGATCGCGACCGGGGTGAGCGCCGGCGCCCCGGTCACATCACCCACCGCATAGAGGCCGGCCACATTCGTGTTCTGGAGCGCGTCTACCACGACGTGCCCCTGCGGACCCAGACGCGCCCCGGTCGCGGAGATGTTCAGATCTTCGACGTTCGGGGAGCGTCCGATCGCGAAGATAACCGTGTCAAAGCCGCCGAGGCGGCCGGTTTCGAGCACAAGGGTAATGTCGCCACCCGCCTGCTCTGCTTCGGTGATCCGCGTGTCAAGCATCACCTGGATCCCCTGCGCATGCATCGCCGCGCACAGTTCGTCGCCAAGCATGTCGTCGAAGCTGGCTAAAAGACGGCCACGGCGGGCAAGCAGTGTCACCTCGCTTCCGAGCGCCCGCAGTACGCCCGCAAGTTCCACCGCGATGTACCCGCCGCCGACGATGGCTGCGCGCCGTGGCTGGCTCTTGAGTGCGAAGAATCCATCCGAGGTGATGCCCAGTGCGGCACCCGGCAGATCCGGGATAACGGGTCGCGCCCCAGTGGCAATCAGCACGTGTTCCCCTGAAAACCGGCGTGTCCCGACCGCAAGGGTATGTTCGTCCACAAACACTCCCATGCCCTCGATCAGCGTGACGCCTGTGGACGCGAATTTTTCGCGGTAGCGCGCATTGAGCCCGGCGATGTAGCGTTCGCGCGCGGTGACGAGCGCCCCGAAATCACAGGCCCCCTCCCCTGCATGCAGGTGTCCCGCACGCGCTTCTGTTAGACGCTCTTCGAACTGGGCCGCGTTCCACATGATCTTCTTCGGCACACAGCCCAGGTTGACACAGGTGCCTCCAAGGCGCGCCATCTCGATGACGGCGACCCGCGCGCCGAGCGCTGCCGCACGGTTTCCGGACGCGATCCCGCCGCTGCCGGCCCCGAGTACCAGAAAATCGTAGTGTTCCATCCGCGATCCCTGAACCAGTCTACACGCCCGCGGCCGTAGAACGGTTCGCATAATACCGCTCAAGCTCGTCCGCGCCGCCGATGTAGCGGCCATCGATGAAAATCTGTGGCACGGTAGACTGGTTTACGGCGGCGCGTACGGCACGGGACGTGACCTGGACCCCGACCACCGCTTCTTCATAGGTCACCCCGTGTTTCTGCAAAAGTGCCTTGGCGCGTGCACAGTGCGGGCAGCCCACCCGGGTGAACAGGAAGGCGACCTCCGGCTGCTTTGCGCCAGGGTTTATATACCGGAGCATGGTGTCCGCATCCGAGACCTCGAACGGATCTCCGGGCTGGTCGCGCTCGATGAACATCTTTTCGATGACGCTGTCGCGCACGAGCATCGAGTAGCGCCATGAACGCTTGCCAAAACCGAGATCCGATTTGTCGACCAGCATGCCCATCTTCTCGCTGAACTCCCCGTTTCCATCGGGCAGAAACGTGATCCTGTCGGCCTTCTGGTCGGTCTGCCACTGATTCATCACAAAGGCGTCATTGACTGATACGCAGAGGACCTCGTCAACGCCGTTACGCTTGAGCGTGTCGGCGAGCTCATTGAAGCGGGGTACGTGTGATGAGGAGCACGTGGGGGTGTATGCCCCCGGCAACCCGAACACGACAACCGTCCGGCCGCGGAAGATCTCGTCGCTGGTGCGTTCCACCCACGCATCACCTGCGCGTGTTTTGAATGTCACTTTAGGCACACTCTGTCCTTCACGGTTCTGTAGCATGGCAACACCTCCCTGGTTCTCCGCGGTCCGGGCGGACCACACGGCTATTTATCCTAGAATGCGCCCCGGAGTTAATGAATTTGATTTCTTATCGTACATCAACAGGCCCGGACCATTACCATGACGATCGTCACCGAACGGCGCCATGTCATGCCGGGGCGTGTCCATTCCTGGCCGACGCCGGGTGTGGCGAGCACGTTCGCACGGACGCCCGGGGGCCGAAGGCGGCTCTTTCCCGGCCCCGCGTTTTTTGTCAAACACGCCCTCATGCGCCCTGACCCATCGCCTTGAATGTGTTCGCTGGTTCCTCGAACAGGCGGCGCGGGGTGGCCGCGTCTGCGGCCATCAGGTACGATCATGCGTATGCTCGCGGACCTAAACGATGCCCAGAGGGAGGCGGTGACCGCCCCCGTCGGCCCCTGTCTCGTGCTCGCAGGCGCGGGCAGCGGGAAGACCCGTGTCCTGACCCATCGCATCGGCTGGCTCATGGACCGTGAGCAGCTCTCACCCCATGCATTTCTTGCCGTTACGTTCACCAACAAGGCGGCCGCCGAGATGCGCAGCCGTATCGAGCATACCTCGGGCGTTGCGCTTTCGGCGATGTGGATTGGCACCTTTCATGGTCTCTCACACCGCTTTCTGCGGCGGCACTGGCGCGACGCCGGCCTGCCCGAGGCGTTCCAGGTGCTGGACAGCGAGGACCAGCAGCGGCTGGTGAAGCGCACGCTGCGTGGCCTCGGTATTGACGAGGCGCAACTGCCCGCGAAGCAGGCGCAGCATTTTATCAACGCTCGCAAGGACGAGGGGCAGAGGGCGTCGACATTGCCCGACCCGGGTGATGCTCACCCGCGCGATCTCGTGCGGATCTACCGCGCCTACGAGGAGGCCTGCGAGCGCAGCGGCCTCGTGGATTTCGCGGAGCTCCTGCTGCGGACGCTTGAACTGCTGCGTGACCGGGCGGAATTGCGCGCCCATTACCGCGACCGGTTCCGGCATGTCCTCGTGGATGAGTTTCAGGATACGAACAAGCTGCAGTACGACTGGCTGCGGCTGTTTGTGCGCCCGGACGGCAGTCTTTTTGCGGTTGGGGATGACGACCAGTCGATCTATGGCTGGCGGGGTGCGCGCGTCGAGAACATCCTGCGCTTCGAGAAGGACTTTCCGGGGACGAGGGTGGTCCGTCTCGAGCAGAACTACCGCTCGACGGCAATCATCCTTGGCGTCGCCAATGCGGTCATCAAGAACAACACCGGGCGTCTTGGCAAGACGCTCTGGACGGCACGTTCCGGTGGCGCGCCGGTGCGCATGTACGCCGCAGTGAACGAGGTGGACGAGGCGCGTTTTGTGCTGGACCGCATCGAGGAGTGGCGCCAAAAAGGCCACCGG
>JAJYDT010000124.1 GCA_021777335.1 Pseudomonadota bacterium
CGGTCTGGTCACGCCGGGCTGCAAGATAGGCCTCATAGAGTTTTTCTTCCTGGGCGCGCAGCTCGGGACTCAGCTCCGGTCCCGCTTCGCTTTCCAGGACGAAGAAATGGCCGCAGCTGCAGCGGACAGCGCTCGCGGCATGGGTGGCGGCACATTGGGGACAGTCCTTATAAAAGATGCTCACACTTTCTTCCTTACGATGCGCCCCGGCTATGGGTGGTTTTGAACCCGTTACCGAGGTCGGTCCGGGATGATTCTCCCATCAACTATGGCACGCGGATCCAGATCTGCATCTGGTGTCAGACGATCAGACCTGCCCGACGGACAAGTGGTGTCTATTCTGGCACGACATCTGCGGATCCGGCTTTTCTGTGGCCGCACGGGGCATGATGCGACGGGGTGAGGGGTCAGACAACCGCAGGAAATGGGTCACTTTGAATACTCAGAGAAAGGGGTTGTATTCATGCATCTGTGCGGTGGTGATCAGTCGGCCCAGTTTCGGGTCGGCGTAGACCCCGAAAGCATCAATGAGAATGCCACGTGTGCCATCGGCCGTCTCAACGGCGTATACCACGGCCATTTCATCCGGATCGGAGGTTCCCTCGAAACGATGATGCTCGCGTACGGCCACTTCTTCCGGGCTGAAGGATTTGCGGTGGTCGGGGGTGCTGATCGAACCGTCGTACGCCTCGAAGTGCACAATGTACCCGCGGCGTTGGAGTGCCGTTATCGCCTCGGAAAGCGTTTCATACTGGTTCACGCTCATGGCAAATTCGACGCGATTTCTGCGCACCGGGTTCCGTGCCGGAAGGGATGCAAGTCCTGTGCGGTGCGATAAAGACGGCTGTGTCGAAACCAAGCTTCTGTCCGTTCCGTGAGTGCGCCTTGGCCAGAGGCAGAATCGGCCAATTGTTTTCTTGCACCTCCACAGTCCTTGACTATAGTAAAGCCAGTGGATTGCGAACTGGATGGTCCGCGGTGGTTGCGGTCGTGCCCATTTCAATTGCTTGGGACGGCATAACAAGAGCCAAAATTCTCCACAAAACGTGAGGGGATCATACGATGAAGAAATGGCTAATTAGCGCATTGGGGGTCTTGTCGATCCTCAGCGCTGGTCAGGCGTTTGGAATTGAAGGAGTCCGGGTGAACGGCTTTCTCACCGCCGGGGCCACCTATGCTGATACAGCAGCCTGCCAAAATGATGCTGCATGCACCGCGGGGCCAGGACGAGGCCCGGTGAGTCAGGATGGAAACATCGCCAACCAGGTCGGGTTCGCCAACGACAGCCGCTTTGGTCTGCAGATATCCGCCAAGGTCAATTCCAAGGTGGACGTGACCGGACAGTTGCTGTCGCGGGCCCGTGAAGGCAACTACGCGATGAAAGCGAACTGGGCGTTCGTGACTTACCATGTGGCCAATCCGCTGGCGATCCGCGCCGGCAAACTGAAGCTCACCACTTTTCTGATCTCCGATTACCTGGAGGTCGGCTATGCCTATCCGTGGATACGTCCGCCGCAGGAGGTTTACTACTCCAACCCGATCTCAACGATGAACGGCATGGACATGCTCTATCGGGTCAATTTCGGCCGGTTTTCGATGCTGATACAGCCCTATTACGGCGCAAGCTCTGGTGAACAGGCGCTGGTTCCGCAGGAAGTCGTCAACTACGTTCCGCAAATGGGCATAAACCCGCAAAACGGTGCCGCCATTGTCGAGAATTCGCCTAAGGGTACCGTGGCGTACACAGACTTCACCGCCGACAACATGTACGGCATCAACGTGAGCGGTGGCACCAATGCATTCACCTTGCGTGCCGGCTACCTCAAGACCCTGGTCAGCGCGCCGGCATTCAATGTAATCGACAAGACGGCGACCTTCTCCAGCGTCGGCGGCAGCATGGACTGGGAGAACATCGTGCTGTATTCGGAGTATTTCCAGCGCAAGATCGAGCAGGAGGCCAACACAGCTTTTCCTGACCAGAAGGGCTGGTATGCGACCGTCGGCTATCGCATCGGAAAATTCCTGCCCAACGTGACTTTCGCCAAGCTCGAGGATAACAACAACCCTGTCGGGCTGGGCTATGGCACGCCGCTTGCGCAAAGCTCGGTGACCGGCGGCCTGCGGTATGAACTGGGCACTGGTGCAGATATCAAGTTCGAAGCGGAAGAGGTCAAACCGCTCGACGGAACGCGCGGGTTGCTCATTGGGCCTCTGCCCACAGGCAAGAGCCACGTGATGATCTATAGCGTTGCCCTCGACCTCGTGTTCTAGGAGATTCGGACAAATGGCAAGACTACTGAAAAAGCTCGCTGTCCTCGTGCTTGTCGTCGCCGGGTTTTCGGGGATGATGAACGCCGCCAACGCTGCGCTCGCGATCATCGGAAATCCCGCAAACCCGCTTGAGGGTATCAGCGCCGCCGATGTTGCCATGATCTATCTCGGCAAGTCTGACGAATTTCCCGATGGACGGAGGGCCGTGGCGGTAGATCAGTATCGGCGCAGCCCGGTGCGGGCCGAATTCTACCGAAAGGTGGTCGGAATGGATCCGATGAGGCTCAAGTCCTATTGGTCAAAGCTCATTTTTTCGGGCAGAGGCCAGCCGCCGCGTGCGGTGGGCGGCAATGAGGCCGTCAAGCGCTGGGTTGCCCGCCATCCCGACGGCATCGGCTATGTCGACGGCAAGGTGCTGGATCATACAGTCAAGGTGCTGATGATCGTGCCCTGACGGGACGGATCCGGGCGCAGGGCGGCTTTGTCTTGGGAGTCTCAGGGGGGGTTTGCCGCCCTGGGGCTGCCCGCAGGCGCAGCGGCGCCGCCAAGCACCGGGTGAAGGCCGGTTGGCTATGACCGAACGGGAACTCCGCCGGGAGGCCGTTCCCGGGTGCGCCGCTTGCCGGAAGCGGCCTGTGTTGATTCCTGTCGATCCGCTATCCAGGATTTCGCTATTTGGACCCGATAGCAGGACCGGTTTATGGATTTATCGGTAAACCACCCCATCTCCCGCGACGCGATCCGCGTAGCGCAGCGGGAGATGGGGCTTGGCGTTTGTGTTATGTTCCGTACGGCGGTTGGGTGGATAACTGCAGGCGCAAAGCATCGCACAGCACGCGATGCTCGGGTTCGGGTTGGGTGTTGCGTGTGAGCTCGCTTCCCGGAATGAATCCTCGCAAGGGATTTAGGGTTGGTCTTGTAATCACCCTCAACCCATGACTGCTTCCGGTCGTCGGGAATGTGCACGGAAGTCCGCACACGACCCTTGCGGGTCTTCAGCTTCGGGATTGTATCCAGGTCAGGACGTTTCCCTCCATACGAAGCCATCCCTGCGCCTTGAGCCGGCTGAGTTCCCGGTAGAGGGCCTCGTGGGTCAGGCCAAGCTCTTGCGCCCAAGCTTTGCGCGTGCCTGTCAACTCCAGGATGCCGTCTTGTCCTTCGCATGCCATGTAATGCGCAATGCGGTCCCGGGCTTTGTTGAGCGCCAGGCGTTCGCATTGGGTGCGGAGCCGGCGGATTTCCTGCGCGAGCATCGCGCTCCACGCACTGCGGAAATCAAGACTTCTATCCAAAGCTGCCCTGAACCGTTGGCGCTCGAAACGTCGCAACGTGGTCACCTTCACCGCGACCGCGTCACAGTGATAGTTCGCCGCATCGATGCTGGCCTCCGCGATGAACCCATTCTGAATGCGATGCAGCAGGATGTCTCCGCCCCCGGGCGTACACCGCAAAAGATGGACCTCTCCTGCCTGCACATAATCGACGGACTCCGGTTTTGTACCCTGTGTGAAGACTGTATCGCCGGGCAGCAAACGAACGACCCGTGCCGAGCGGCAAAGATCCGCTGGAATCCAAGCTGGAGTCACCGGTGGTTCAACGCCTGCTGACATGAATCAGGTCCTCCCGCACGTCAAGAAAGATGATCATGATCATACGCAATTCCCGACAGTTGCTCTACAGTGGCCATACCGCTGAATTTGGTCCCCACGATGAAAAACATGCTCCGGATCACACTGTTTCTGACTGGCGGATTACTATTGGCAAGCGCGCAAGCACAGATGATGAAGATGCCCAGGCAGGATGCCGCGACACAACCAGACAAGCATGTTGCGGCCACAGTGGCGAAGACTCGGTCCGATGTTGTCTTTCCCCCGCTGGTCAAACACCAAGCGCTGGCCACGATGCGTATGCACCTCCAGGGCTTGGGAGAGATTCAGCGGGCGCTGGCCGAGCATCATTTCGACGAGGCAGCGCAGATCGCCACGATGAAACTCGGAATGTCGTCGATGTACGGCAACCAGATGGAAGAAGAGGCTCGATACATGCCTCCAGGCATGAAACAACTGGGTGCGCAGCTGCACCGCGAGGCTGGAGAATTCGCTCTCGCCGCGCAAGACGCCTCGGTCTCGGGGAACACCGAAAAGCCCCTGATGCTGCTTTCACGCATGACTCAGACATGCGTGGCCTGTCACGCGACGTATCGATTGCGTTAGCGCGAGGGCGTGTTAGCGATGTAGCGCGCGTTGTGGACCCGCGGATCAAGGATGGTATCGGCGATCCGGCCCGCCTCAGTGGTACTCCTGCTCCCTGTCGACCGG
>JAJYDT010000030.1 GCA_021777335.1 Pseudomonadota bacterium
ACCGCGGCGGGTCTCGGTCTCGCCGGCGTCGTTCGTTGCCTCGGCTTCCCACGGCTTATAGAAGACGCACAACTCCGAGCGCGCGCCCTGGCGCACCTGCCCACCCCTGTCTTGCGCCTGCCGGTAGGTGAGCCAGTACGGGGACGTGTAGCCGTGCTTGAGGCCTGCGGCCCACAAGATCAGCGTGTTGATACCGGTATACGTGGCGCCGGTCGAGAAGTTCATTGGCAGTGATGGCTGACTGTCCCACAGGCGCTTGCCGGTGCCCTGCGCCTGCTCCATGGCCTCGATGATCCGGTCCGTGATCTGCTGATGGAGGTCACCCCCTGCGGATGCTGAGGCTTGAGCCCCCTCGGTTTTGGATGCTGGCGTCTGGTTGCGATCGTTCGTATTCATGATTCGTCTCCTGTTTGTGGTCCTGCGTCTTGCGTCGGCTCTCGCCCCTCACGATGGGCCGCGTCAGTGAGCGGTAGTGGGCGGCCGGCAAGGACCATGACAGCCATGTCTTTCGGCTGGCGTGGGGATTGCAAGGAAGCCGCGAACGCAAGCGGCCTGGGGGCGGGAACGAGGTTGGCAGGACCAGGGAGACGGAATGAAGAACGGGCGCTGACGCCGATTGAATTGAAGAGTCAGGAGATGAGTGACGTGCGCTGCGGCTACAGCAAGCCCGCATCGGCGAAGCTGAGCGCCTGGCCGCCGGCCACGATGATGTGGTCGAGGACACGCACGTCGATGAGTCCGAGCGCATCCTGCAGGCGATGCGTCAGGGCCTTGTCGGCTTCGCTGGGTGTCGGATCGCCCGAGGGATGATTGTGCACGAGGCTCATGTGGGAATCAGACCCCCGGCTCAGACTCAAATCCCGCGGGATAACGCTAAGTATTGACTAGAGGGATGGGGGACGCGTAGAGTGCGCCATAAGCGGATGGGCCAGCGCCAACTGTAGTTATATGTCAAAGTTGGCGCATGGATAAAAACCGCTGACAAAAAAATCTTTAGGGGTGGGTGCCATGAAATTTCATCTTCGTTGGGCCGTTGCGGCCCTGTCCGTTATTGCTTTGAGTGTGTCATCGCTTGCCCAGGCCGCGTCCGTGAGCGGTCAGGGCACTTGGCAGACCACCCTGCAAGCGCGTTCCTTCAACGGGGGCGCCACCATCGGGGGTTACTACGACACTGCCCTCAACATCACCTGGCTGGCGGATGCCAACTACGCCAATACCAGCGGTTACGCTTCGGGTACCGGTGGGGCGATGACTTGGTCACAGGCCAACGCCTGGGCGGCCAGCCTCAACCTCAACGGTATTACCGGCTGGAGCCTGCCGACGACGGGCCCGGTGAACGGCTCGATCTCCAACTACAATTACAGTTGCTCGGACAACGGCTCGACGGATTGCGGCTATAACATCAGCGCCCCGGGCTCGGCCTATCCCGGCAGTACAGGGAGCCAGATGGCGCATATGTTCTATGTCACCCTGGGCAATACGGGCCTTTACAACACCTCGGGCAATCCGCAGGCCAGCTATGGTCTGACCAACACCGGCCCGTTTTCCAACATTCAGTCCAACCAATATTGGTCGGCCACCGCATACGCGCCCTTCCCTAACAGCAACGCGTGGTACTTCAATAACAACGACGGCGGCCAGAACGACTTTAATCAGTCCGTTAGCCTCTATGCGTGGGCTGTTCACTCAGGCGATGTCGGCACGCCAGTGCCGGTGCCGGAGCCTGCTAGCGTGTGGTTGTTCGGCAGCGGCGTGTTGATGCTCCTTGGCATGAGCGGCAAGCGCCGACGCTGCTGATTCGGTGATTCGGGCACCTCGGCGCTTTTGAGGGGGAGTACAGGGGGGCATCCCCCCGGCGTGGTCTTCTCCTTGCTCCCCGGGAGAAGGGACGCAAGCCCGCGCAGACCCCAAAAAAAGCCCCGGACGTGCCGGGGCGAATCCTCATGCATCATCGAACGCCAGGTGTCCGCCTCGCGCCGGAGGTACTTGGCCATGCCCCGTGCGCGGTCGAGGAACAGCACCCGATCATTGATCCTGGCCAGGCCGTGCACCAGGCCGTGCAGTAGAGGGCTGTGTAGCTCCGCTGCATAAGTCACCCAGCGGCGCGCGCCCACCCAGTCCCGGTGGTGGCCGCACACGACCGCACGGTCCAGCAGGGCGGCTGCCATGTCATGCCGCCGCGACATCTCGTGCGCAGTGACACACTCGCGCTTTTGCCGCCGCTCAGAACGGACTGGGCTCATCGTCCACCCCCATCTCACAGTCCTCCTCAATCTGCGCGCCGTCCAGCATCCCTGTCAGCAGGCGCACCGCGATGCCCAGCCCGATCAACTCTGATGCGCCTGCGCCGCCGTCCCCCGCCCGCTCGACCGCGATACCCAGCGAGTCCAGCGCCATCCGCACATCCCCACGGATCGGGGCGTTCATTGCTTTTCTCATCTCATTCTCCTTTTTTTGGGCCGCGATTGGTAAGGGCCCATCCCTGATGGAAAGGGGGTGATCGCCACAGATGTCTCCCGCCTGCAGCGCCCGCTATTAGCAGTGCATATCGATACAGAACCTTGCCTCAACCGATCGCGACCCGTGGAAGTCGGGTCCCGCCAGATCATGAGCGCCCGTGGAGATGAACATGACCGCGCGTGGCGCATCGCGGTCGCCGCGATCAGACGATCAGATGGATCCGCACGCACTTGTCGATAGGGGCGCGTGCCTCGTGGGCAGGCGTGCGGATTTCAGGGCATCGCGGGGAGTGTACGACGCATCGGTCGCCGGGCCTGGTAATGCGAGCAAAGACTTCATCGAGATTCAGACCGTCGTACAGGCCGTGATCGTGCTATTCACCGTCTTCGTCAGGCACTGGCCGAGAGCATTGTCGGTGAAGGTGGCGCTCAAGGTCTCCCCCGGTCATCCCTGTCAGTTCGCAGCGGGTATTCCAGCGGGTACCGGATTTGTATCAGACTTGATGCCGACGCGGGCGTCTCCAGCTCTTTGTTTTTATTCATGAACTGAACTTTTAGACCTCTTCCGGGCAGGTGCGGCCAGAGGCGACCCTGACGTCTGACAATAGTGGAAATTCCTTGACTAGGTAGATCTGTACTCCAGTCGCCATCCTACGTTCGGCGGATCCGGGCAGGCTCAAGCAGGATAACTATAGACGCAGCCGGCGGTACAAAGAGGTGACGGCTTCTCCGCGTTGTCCCCTGGCGGCTTATTACGCCCAGTCATCAAAGAGGCTGACCATGACCCGTTGCCTGCTATGGTCTCGGTGCGTATCTATAGGAACGGCGTATGGATGACGGATCAGCTTCGGCAGGCGTTGAGGGTATAGTGGCCTGCTGTCGAGCCGTGCCCGAACGCGGATCGGTTTTTGGACGCTACGTCTTTTTTTGAGCAATTCCGCGTCCCCCTGGCCCGGCTCAAGGGGGCGCCGTGGCTGCCACCGGTGATCAACGGCGCGGCGCTCCTGCTGTTCGTCGTGTCGGCTGCAGACTGGACGTGGCAGCTTTTCGAGCCCATGGTGCCTCGGGGTCCACACAGCGTGTCCCTCTCTGCGGCGATACCTGCGGTTCGTTTCAGCGCGCCCGATATTCAGTCGGCTGATCTCTTCGGTGCGCCCCCGCTTACCGCAGATAATCTCAATGCCATACCGGTCAGCAGCCTGGATCTGGTGCTGACCGGGGTGGTGGAGGCGGGTACGCGCAGCTTCGCGCTCATCAAGGCGGGTGGACATCATCAGGCGCCATATGTCATCGGGCAGAGTGTGGTGCCGGGCGCGACGCTGGTCGCAGTGTACGCTGACCGGGCGCTGATCCGGTATCACGGACAGGTGGAGAGCCTGCTGCTGAAACAGCTCGTATCGACTGCGGGCGAAGGTTTTGCCGCGGAGACTGAACCAGTCATACCGCTGCCGGTCCACAAGGTCGCGGCCGGGCATTATCGGGTGCCACCTGCGCTTGTGAAGGCGGAGATGGCCAATCCGCAGCCATTGTTCAATCAGGCCGTGATGGTGCCTTATCAGGCTGGAGGGTTCCTGATACGTTCTATCAAGCCCGGCAGTCTGTACCAGAAACTCGGGCTCAGGCCCGGCGATGTGATCCGCTCAGTCAATGGACAACCGATTGATTCGCTAGCGCAGGCGATGCAGGTCTACAAGCATCTCCCCACCGCTACCGAGATCGATCTGCAGATCCTGCGCAATGGACAGCCAAAAGAACTTTACTACCATATTCAGTAGCCATCAGCGCCTGTTCGTGTCCGCGACGCTCTGGTGGTGTTTGTTGTTTGCGTTGCCCGCGCTGGCGGCCCCTGCACCGGCAAGGATACCGGGCCCAGATGCCGCCTTGCAGACGGCGCCTGGCGCGGTTTCATCAACCCCCGCAACGGCTTACTCCGCAGGGACTGCGGAAGCGGCACCACCCGAACCGCATGTCGGTCCAGGCCAGGTGCGGTTCAACTTCCAGAACGCCGATATCCGCGCCGTGGTGAAGACTGTGTCCGAAATGACCGGGCGAAATTTTCTGCTTGATCCGCAGGTACACGGCAAGGTGACAATCATCTCGGCCTCGCCGGTATCGCGCGCCGCTGCTTATCAGATCTTCCTCACGGCATTGAAGGCCCAGGGCTTTGCCGGCGTAGCCGGACCCGGCGGAATCGTGCGTATCCTGCCGCAAGCCGAGGGCAATCAGAGCGCCCCGGTGAGTCGCCTCGTGATCCCCAGAGGGGGTGATCAGCTCGTCACCCAGGTGGTCAGGCTACAACACAGTTCCGCGGCGCAGATGATGCCGCTGCTGCGGCCTTTGATGGCCCCGACCGGCGTGCTCTCGGTCTATGCGCCAGGCAATCTGCTGGTCATCACCGATTTCGCCGACAATGTACGCCGGCTCCTGCGCATCGTGCATAAGATCGACCGCGCGGGAAACGCCGCGGTCGCGGTCATCCCCTTGAAATACGCCTCTGCGATCGACATGGCCCACCTCCTGATACACTTGACACGGGCGGGCGCGCTGACGACGGGGCCGATGGCGGGGCAGGTGCCGGCTATGGTGTCGATGACCACGATCGTTCCAGACTTGCGCACGAACAGCATCATTGTGCGAACCGACACTATCGGGCGGCTGGACCAGATCCGGTCGCTGATCCACGAGCTTGACATCCCGGCGCGGAAGTCAGGCCAGACGCATGTGGTGTATCTGCGCAACGCCTCGGCGAAAAAGCTCGCGCGCATCCTGCGTGGCCTGCTCGAAGGTGAGGCGCGGGCCGCGCGCGCAACCACAGCCGCGTCCCCCGCCAGTCCTGCCGGGGCGGTCCCGGCGGTGGCGCACACCCTGCGGCCGTCGCTGATCGAGGCCGATTCGTCATCGAATGCGCTCGTGATCAGCGCGCCCGATGCCATCTACAATAATCTCAGAAACGTGATCGCGAAGCTCGACGTGCGCCGGGCGCAGGTGTTTGTCCAGGCGCTGATCGCCGAGGTCACTAGCACACGCGCCGCAGAGTTCGGTATCCAGTGGGGGGTCGGGGCCCCGGTCGGCGGCGGGACCGTGGCCGGTCTTGCAAATTTTCCGCTCACGGGGTCGGGCATCGTCAGCGATGTGCTCAGTCCGAGCAATGTGGCGACGGCTGCCGGCTTGAGTGTGGGCTATATCGGTGAAACCATTACGCTGCCCAGTGGTCAGACTGTGACCGGGGCTGGGTGCGCTTGCGCGTGCCCTCCAGCAGGATACCGATGTCAACGTACTGTCGACACCGGATCTGTTGACGCTCGACAATGCGACCGCAAAGATCATGGTTGGCCAGAACGTGCCATTCGTCACCGGGAGCTACGCGCAGGCGTCGGGTGTGGCCGGTTCCGCGATCAATCCGTTTCAGACCATCGAGCGCAAGGATGTTGGCCTGAGCCTCAGGATCAAGCCGCAGATCTCTGCCGGCGACGCGATCAAGCTCGCCATTCATGAGGAGGTCTCGAGCATTGCGCCGACGAGCACGGCGGCGGTCGGTATCATCACGAACAAATGGTCTCTGAACACCACGGTGCTGGTCAATAATGGTCATACGATTGTCCTTGGCGGACTCATCGAGAACGATGTTCAGAACAGCAAACAGGAGATCCCGATCCTCAGCAAGATCCCGCTGATCGGCGCACTCTTCAAGTATCGCCAGCGGCAGAAGACCAAGACCAATCTCATGATCTTTCTCAAACCCACGATAGTGCGCACGCCGACGGACTCGCTCGGCTTTACCGAGAGCCGCTATGCCTATATCCGCACCCGCGAACGCGCGATGCGGATGACGCGGTCGATCATTCTGCCGGCTTACCGACCGCAGCCACTGATGCCGAAGCTCGTAGAACCGCGTACCCCGGCCGCAGTACCGCAGCCGTCCACGAAGGGCGCGTTGCCGAAGACGCCACCCGGGGCCTCCTCTGCGCCATGAGCCCGGCAGAATTCAAGCATCTCGATCCGCAGTGGACCGAGCGTCTCCCCTATCATTTTGCCAAGCGCCATGGAGTCATCAGCGCGCGCGGGGGGGACGACGGAGTCGAGGTCTGGACGCGCCCGGGTGTCTCGAGCCAGGTATTGCTCGAGCTGCAGCGCGCACTCGGTAAACCCCTGAAATTGTGCGCCCTGGCGGATGAGGAGTTCAGCGCGGCGCTTGATCGCGCCTATGAGCGCAACATGAGTCACGCGATGCAGATCGTGGGGGACATCGACGAGCACTTCGATCTCACGGAACTGACCCAGCATCTTCCAAAGACTGCGGATCTGCTCGAGAGCGAGGACGACGCGCCGATCGTCCGGCTGATCAACGCGCTCCTGACCCAGGCAGTGAGGGAGGGCGCGTCCGATATCCACGTGGAGCCATTCGAGACCCGGTCGGTGGTGCGCTTCCGCCTCGATGGGGTGTTGCGCGACATTGTCGAACCGCAGCAGGCGGTGCATGGCGTGATCGTGTCCCGCATCAAGATCATGGCGCGGCTCGATATCGCGGAGAAGCGGATGCCCCAGGACGGGCGGATCACCCTGCGGCTTGCCGGACGGCCCGTGGACGTGCGTGTCTCGACGCTTCCCACCGCGCATGGCGAACGCGTGGTCCTGCGGCTGCTTGACAAACAGGCCGGGCGTCTGAACCTGACCGGGCTTGGGATGGCCCCTGAGACCCTGGAGGTGCTCGACCACCTCATCCATCAGCCGCACGGTATCATCCTCGTGACCGGTCCGACCGGGTCCGGCAAGACCACGACGCTCTATGCGGCGCTGTCACAGCTCGATACCGCCCGGCACAACATCATGACCGTCGAGGATCCGGTGGAGTACGATCTGGACGGGGTCGGCCAGACGCAGGTGAACAGCAAGATCGAGCTCGATTTCGCGCGTGCGCTGCGGGCAATCCTGCGCCAGGATCCCGACATCATCATGATCGGAGAAATCCGCGACCTCGAGACGGCGCAGATCGCGGTGCAGGCGAGCCTCACCGGGCACCTCGTATTGGCCACACTGCACACCAACGACGCGGCGGGTGCCGTGACGCGGCTTGTGGATATGGGCGTTGAACCGTTTCTCGTCGCTTCGAGTCTGATCGGGGTACTGGCACAGTGCCTCATACGCAAGCTTTGCCCTGAGTGCCGCACGCGGCGTGTGCCGGATGATGCCGAACGATGCCTGTTCGAGACGTCTTCGGGCGGGCACGTGCCGGAGGCGCTCTACGCACCGAGTGGCTGTCCGGCCTGCGGCGGGAGCGGATATCAGGGTCGCACCGGTGTCTATGAACTGCTGAAGACTGATGATCACATGCGTACGCTGATCCATGATCGCGTCTCGGAAGGCCAGCTGCGCGAATACGCGCGCGAAAACGGCATGCGGAGCATACGCCAGGATGGGCTGCGCTGGGTGGGACTGGGCGTGACGAGCCTTGAAGAGGTGCTGCGCGTCGCGCGCGCGTGACCCATGGCGGCCTTCGAGTATGAGGCGCTCAACCCCTCTGGCCGGTCCATCCGGGGCGTCATGGAGGGTGATGGGGAGCGCCAGATCCGAGGCAGTCTGCGGGCGCAGAGCCTAACCCCGCTCACTGTCGTACTCATTCGTCACGCGGGCAGTGGTTCTCGCAGGACATCGCCGGCCTTTGGCCGGGCGATCTCCAACACGGCGCTTGCCATGCTCACGCGCCAGTTTGCAACGCTCGTGCAGGCGGGTCTGACGCTTGAAGAGAGCCTCAACGCGCTCATCGAGCAGACCGAGGAGCGGCGCATCCGGGCGGTGCTCGCAGGGGTGCGGGCAAAACTGCTGGAAGGCCAGCCGCTCGCACATGCCATGGGGGCGTTTCCGAACGCGTTTCCGGCGATCTACCGGCACATGGTAGATGCTGGCGAACAATCGGGGCGCCTCGATACGGTGCTGGAACGGCTCGCGGACTATACCGAGCAGGGCAGGCCTTGCAGCAACGTGTGGTGCTTGCGTTCATCTACCCGGCGATCGCCACGGTGGTCGCGATCGCGGTGGTGACCGGGCTGCTCGTGTACGTGGTGCCCCAGGTGACGCAGGTGTTTGTCAACTCGGGGCAGCAGCTGCCTTGGGCGACGCGCACGCTGATCGATATCAGCGCCTTTGTGCGTGCGGGCGGGATCCTCTGGCCGATCGGCTTCGTGATCCTGATCGGGGGCGTGCGAATGGCGCTTGGACAGGTTAGGCTTCGGAGGAAATGGCACCGGCTGCAACTCAGGCTCCCCGTGGTGGGGCGGCTCGTGCGCGGACTCAACGCGGCGCGGCTTGCCAGCACGCTCGGGATCCTGACCTCGAGCGGGATACCGCTTTTGATGGCGCTTGAGTACGCGGTATAGGTGGTGCCTAACCTGCCGATGCGCGACGCGGTGGACGATGCGCTCAAGCAGGTGCGCGAAGGCGGGAGTTTCTCGCGCGCATTGGCGCGTCCCAAGGTGTTTCCCCCGCTTGTGGTCCATCTGATCGCAAGCGGTGAGGCCAGCGGCCGTCTCGCCTGATGCTCGGGCGCGCGGCGCAGGCACAGGCGCGTGAATTCGAGGGCTGGGTGTCGGTGCTGACGACACTGCTTGAACCGGTGTTGATCCTGATCATGGGAGGTGTCGTATTATTCATCGTTTTGGCGATCCTGCTGCCGATCTTCGACATGAATCAGTTGATCAGATAGACGGGGAGGTGTGATGCGATCACGGGTCAGAGGTTTTACATTGATTGAGGTCATGGTGGTCATGGTGATCCTGGGGATCCTTGCCGCGATCATCGTGCCGAAGATCATCAATCGTCCGGACCAGGCGCGCATCGTCGCCGCGAAGAACGATATCCGCTCGATCGTGAGTGCGCTCAAGCTGTACCGGCTCGATAATGGCCAGTACCCGACGACCCAGCAAGGGCTGATGGCGCTCGTGCAGAAACCCAGCAGCGCCCCGGTCCCGCAGAACTGGCATCGCTATCTGGACCGGATGCCCAAGGACCCCTGGGGCCGGCCCTATCACTACCTGAACCCTGGCATTCACGGGAGCATCGACGTCTGGACCTATGGTGTGGACGGCAAACCCGTGGGCACGGGCAAGAACGCCGAGATCGGGTCATGGCAGGTCTGAACGTCCCGCGCCAGGGGCGCGGTTTTACCCTGATCGAGATCGCCGTCGTACTGCTGGTGATCTCGATCATGATGGGTGCGATCGGGATCGAGCTGCATGCCACCGATCGCGTGACGGTGCGTGATCAGGCGAAGCGGATGGTGCTGCTGGTGCATGCCCTGCGCCAGCAGGCGATCCTCCAGGGGCAGCCGTTCGGCCTCCGTTTCGGACGACGGGGTTATCGTTTCCTTGGGCTCAGTCCCAAGGGGCACTGGAAACCGGTATCGCGCGACTCGCTGTTCCGGCCCCGGCACTTCCCTGCGGGCCTCACCGTGTCGGCCTCGGTGGGAGGGTCCGGGCGGGCATCGCTTGTTCAGGTCTCGCCCGGCGGCGTCCTGACACCGTTTACCGCGGTATTCCGTGAGGGCGACAGCGACTGGCGGGTGGTCGGGTCAGCCAATGGTGACGTTTCCGCGAAGCCGACGCGCTAGCCGCGGCGACCCGGGCTTCACGCTCATTGAAGTGCTGATCGCGCTCGCAGTGCTCGCGATCGCTCTCGGTGCCGTGCTGCGCGCCGTGGGCCAGGCGGTCAATATGGCCGTGGCGCTCAAGGAGCGTACCGTGGCGTTGTGGGTCGCTGAGGATCGGCTTGCGATCCACGAAATCCGCGGGGACTGGATTCCGGTGAGCGTACGCGATGGCACCGGGCAGGGAAGGTGGACGTCAGTGGCGCTGGACTGAAACCGTGGCGGCGACCCCGATGCCGGGCTTCCGGCGCATCGATATCGATGTCCGGCGAACGGGAGGGCGGCGCCCGCTTGCACACCTCGTGGGGTTCCTGCGCAAGGTGCCGCCTTCGTGAGGGGGCGTGCACGCGGTTTCACGCTGCTCGAGCTCCTGGTTGCGGTCGCGATCTTCGCCGTGGTGTCGGCATTCGCTTATGAGGGCCTGTCGCAGGCTTTGAAGGCGCGCCGAAGGCTCGACCATGAGCGCCGTTTCTGGCAGGGGCTCGCGATCACCTTCTCCGAGCTCAAACAGGATCTCGCGCAAGCGCGGCCGCGGCCGGTGCGAGACGCGGCGGGGCTGCGCCAGGAGATCGTGCGCATGCAGCCCTCAGGGCGACATGCGGCGCGCGTGGTTTTTGATCGGGTCGACTTCAACACGCTCGTGGCTTGGCTTGCCAGCCTGCAGCAACGCGGGATCCATGTACGCCGCGCCTCCATCAACCGCAGGAGAGGACCGGGTGAGGTCAGCGCGTCACTGATGCTTGCAGAGCCTCACGCGTGATCGCACGCTACGCGCTGTGGGCAATCGCCATCTATCTCGTGATGCTGCTCATTATGGCGCCGGCGAACTGGACCGCTTTACTGGTGACGCGTGGCAGCCAGGGCACGTTGGGTTTGGCACGACCGGGCGGCGGTTTCTGGCGCGGGCGCGGGCGTCTGTACCTTCAGGGTCACCAGCCGGTGTGGCTCGGCACGCTTTCCTGGCGCATCAATCCGTGGGATCTCGTGCTGGGGCGAGCGCAGGCGCAACTTGCGCTCAAGGGTCCGCTCGCGCTTCATCTCACTGTTGCGCGGTCCTGGGATCGGCTGACGGTTCACGGGTTGTCTCTTGCCGCGCCCGCCGCTGCGCTTGGCGTCCTTGATGCCGATCTGCGTGTGCTCGCGCCTTCGGGTGAATTCCGGATCAAGGCGCGCGCACTCACCCTGACTCCGCGCGCGGCCTTCGGGAGCGCGCGCCTGGTATGGACAGCGGTCGGAACCCGCCTTTCAACGGTAAAACCGCTGGGAAATTACGCGATCGATGCCCGCGGCAGGGGCGGCCAGGTTGCGCTCACGCTGCGTACGCTTCAAGGCCCGCTGTCACTGTCGGGACAGGGTACCTGGGATGCGCGCGGCGTGTTCCGGTTCAGGGGTCTTGCGACGGCAAGCGGCAGCGATCCCCGGGTGCTCGGCCTGGTCCGGCTGGTGGGACCCCGGTTGCATGCACACATGCACGCATTCGTCCTGCAGGCCAAAACGCCCCCGTGGCCACGGTTTTTCCCGTGACCAGACCCGTGGGTTCCGGGAGACGCCGTGCGGGCCGAAACAAGTCCATCTGGATGATCCCTTATCATCTTCACCGCTCCTTGCGTCCCACCACCCACAGATTCTTCCCAAGGATCGGCCCCAACGGTACTGAGAGGAGACGGCTGGCCGGAAACACCCAGCGATCGTAGAAGGTGACGGTCCGGGGATCGAGTGCCCCGGTCCGGCGCCGGTCGAAGGCCCGGTAGGCGAGCGTCGCGAAGAATCCCAGGGCATCGGCATAGCGGGCGTGCTCGATGCGGAAGCCCGCGCCCCGCAGGAGCGCCATGAGTTCGCGTGCGCGATAGCGCCGGTAGTGCCCGACGGCTGTATCCATGGCGGTCTTGAGCAGGGCAAACGCCGGGACATAGACGAAGAGCCGGCCCCCCGGAGCCAGCACCCGGTAAAGGCCGGCGACCGCTGCGCCATCCGCCTCGATGTGTTCCAGTACATTCAACGTAAAGGCATATGAGAACCCGCCGTCCGGGAGGTCCTCGAGGGTTCCTGCCACCCGAAAGCCGCGGGCCGCGAGCGTGCTCCGCGCCTCGGTGTCGGGTTCCACACAGGTGACCCGGGCAGGCGGGATCGGGAGGCTGTCGCTGAAGGTGCCGATGCCGGCGCCGAAGTCGAGGACCGCGGTCGTATCCTCGCCGAACCGGCGGATGAGTCCCGCGAGGTACCGGTTGTATCGCACCGCCCGGGCCATGGCTTCCAGCTGCGTACGGCCCTCGTAGCGGGTCTTGGTCTCAGGTGCCATGGTGTCGCCTCCGGAAGGCGAACTGGCGGGATGCCACGAAGTTGAAGAGGAGCGCGACGCCGGCGGCCAGTGCCAACGGCAGAAGCGGGCGGGCAGCAAGCTGCGGGAAGCGTGCGATGAGCGCGAAGAAGATGCCGAGATTCATGAGCGCCCCCACCCCGTTCACAGCGGCATAGCGCCGCCACTCCGAGAACACCCGCGGGTCTTGCCGGGTGGTGAAGGTATAGCGGCGGTTCAGTGCCCAGGTTGCGGTCACGGCGACACTGAAGGAGACCAGGCGCGCCGGGATCAGCCCGACCCCCCAGACGCTGTGCAGCGCCGTGAGGATCCCGCCGTCGACGATAAAACCGATCCCTCCGATTGCTCCGAACCGAAAGGCCTCGCGCCGGATTCCCTCGGGAAGCACCGCCCGCCTCAGGGGTCTGCCCCCTTGAGCCACGGGAGATTGAGGTAGTGGAGCCGTCGCAGTTCCCGCCGGCCGCGGGCGACCGAGCTCAGGATCAGCCCGCTGCTTAAGGCCAGGAACGCGAGCAGCATGATGCTCGCGGCGAGGATTGCCGTCGGGAAGCGCGGTACGAGTCCGGTCTTGAGGAACGTCAGTACCACCGGGGTGGCGAGCCCGACCGAGAGCGCGGCGAGCGCCGTCGCGACCACCGAGAAGAAGAAGAACGGCTGCTCTTCCTTGGTGATGACGAGGATCGTCCCGAGGATGCGGAAGCCGTCCCGAACTGTGTGCAGCTTGCTCACGCTCTTCGGGGGGCGTTCCTGGTAGGGGGTATCCACCTCCGCGACCGGCATGTGCAGTGCGAGCGCGTGGATCGTGAGTTCGGTCTCGATCTCAAACCCGGTCGAGAGCGCCGGAAACGATTTCACGAAACGGCGCGAGAATACCCGGTATCCCGAGAGGATGTCCCGGATCCGCGCCCCGAAGATCCAGGCGACGAGTCTCGTGAGCACGCGGTTCCCGGTCTCATGCCCCCGGCGGTAAGCCCGGGCATCCGCATGCACCCGGCGGGCATTCACCATGTCGCAGCGCTCGTCCAGCAAGGTTTGAAGCAGCACAGGTGCAGCAGCCGCGCTATAGGTATTGTCCCCATCCACGAGCAGGTATACCGAGGCCTCGATGTCCGAGAACATCCGTCGTACGACGTGCCCCTTGCCCTGCTGCGTCTCCCGGCGCACCACAGCCCCAAGTCCCGCCGCCACTTCCGCCGTGCCATCCGTCGAGTTGTTGTCGTAGACGTAGATCGTCGCCGCTGGCAAGGCCTTGCGGAACCCCGCAATCACCCCGGGCAGCGCCGCGGCTTCATTGTGGCAGGGGAGCAGGATGGCGATGTCGAGGTCTTGGTTCATTAAAGGACAATGTGACGCAGGTCTCCCGTCGCTCGACGGTCGGTTCCATCGCTTCAGCCTCCGTAACGGCGCGGGCCGGCGTGGCGTGCTTTATTTTGAAAGTATAGCGTGCGTAGGGCGCGGTATGCGTTTTCTGAGTGCAGGATCGGCTACCGGGGGGTGGGGCACTCGTGAGGCCGATGCCGTCAGGCCTTCAGAAATTCGTCCGGGCGCTACGAGCCAGGGAGAGCGAAGCGAGGGCGAGTAGTCCGCGGTAGGCGTAGGGTCCGGGCGGGTGGCCGCAGGCCACCTGCAAGGACACCCGAAACGCCGTCCAGCCAGTGTGGGCGAGCGTTGGGCGTGCGCTTCCAGCGCACGCCGCTCGACCGCAGGGCGGCCGCGGCGTCCCGGAGCGGAGCGCAGGGACCATCACTGCGCCGAGACCGAGGGCGCGAGGGAGACGTGGATGTCCCGTCGCGCATCCTGAGGGCCGGCGCACAATCGCCGCTGGTTGATGCACGTGATCTGCCGGAGTGGCTTCGGCAGGGGTCCGCGCCTGGCGGATTTCCGGGGCTCCCCGATCGGCTCTTCTGATGCGATATCCCCAGTCATTCGGTGCGCTGTGCTGGTATTTATGTGTTGGCGCCGATTTTCAATTGGCCGCCTGCGCAGGTCGTCTTGTGACGGGAGCGATCATGCAATCGACCCCTTGTTTCAGAACGGTTCGGTCTCCCCGGCCGGGGGTGCGCGCTGTGTTTTCTTAATGTGCCTTGATGCGGCCTTTGGGGGCGGCGTTGTTTTCCTTGAAGCGAAATGACCTGTTGCCGGTGCCGGCCAGTGTCATCTGGCCCAAGACCGTCTGTGCACGCAGAACCGGCTGCCGGGCGGAGGCGCTTAACGGCCGAGTGCGTGTTCATAGATCTCCAGGTAGCGCGGCATGACCACCTGTTCCGAAAAGCGCTCCATGGCGATCTTGCGCCCCGCTGCGCCCATCCGGTGTCGGAGTTCCGGATCGGCGGCAAGACGCCTGCAGGCGGTCGCGAATGCGCCGACGTCGCCTGGCGGACAGAGCAACCCGCTCAGTTCGTCGGCCACCACTTCAGGCAGTGCACCGGCACGGGATGCGATCACCGGTTTGCCGCACGCCATACCCTCAAGCGCGGTGTAGCCAAACCCCTCGAAATAGCTCGGCACGATCACGGCATCACAGGCCCTGTAGGCATCTATCAGCGCGTCGTCGTCGGCCAGCCGCCCAAGGCATGCCATGTTGTCCGCCACGGCGCCGGCAGTGATCCCCTTCAGCCCTGACGTGAAATGAAGCTCAAAGGATGGCCCGAGTTGGGGCATCAGCATTCGCAGTACCTCGGAACCCTTGAGTGGTGCAAAGTTACCGATAAACAGCAGGCGAAACCGCGATGAGCGCGCGCGCGGGCTTCCCGGGCTGAATTGCGTGGTATCCACGAAGTTTGGCACCACGCGGGCGCGCGTGCGGCCGATGTCGTCAAGTCCGCGCGCGGACCGCTCGCTCACGGCAGTGACCGCGTCGGCGAGCGCGAGGGAGCGGGTGAGGTAGCGGCGCATCAGTTGCGTATGCACAAGTTCCTGGGCGAGGCTACGGTACGGTCGATGGGCTCGGCCGAAGACACCCTGGTGCTCCGTCAGGACCAGGGGACACGATCTGCGAAAGGCAATGCCGTGCCATGCGTTGGCGTGTATGACCGTGGTGCCCGTTGGCGGAGGCCGGCGCGCCAGCAGTTGCGGAGCCCACTGGTAATGGGTTGAGAACCAGGTGATCTCGTGATCGATCCCGCGGCGCGCGAGGGCTGCGGCGAGGCGCTGCGTGAAAATATCCGTGCCGCTGTGGCCCTGAATGACCGGCAGCCAAACCTTCATGGAGATCCCGGGCGTGGGCGCGCGTCCGACGCAGAAAGACGCCACCGCGGCAGTTTTACCAGCATCGAGACCAGCGGAGCACCCGGTCCGGAGAACAGCGGCGTTTGTTGCAGGATCGTCAGGCGATCACCAAATACCCGCCTGAACCGTCCCAGAGGATACATTGGCTTGGGAAATGACGGACTCTCGTCGGCCACCAGCAGTGCGTAGCGGCAATGTTCCCCTGCGAGGATCGTCCAGAATGCCGTTTGTCGCGCGGATCCCGGCGGCGGCGCGTAGCTCAGGCGATGGGAATAGAACGCCGTAATCGAGGGTTTTATGTTTAAGATGCATTGACCTGCCGGTACAAGGCGCGGCAGTGACTGTAATGAGCGGGTCAGGGCGGCCGCAGAATACAGACTCAGCTCCGCGTGGTGGATATCGGGGTGATACCAGCCGCTGACATGCTTGAACGCGCCCATCCCGGCAGGTACGGGTGCGGCGAGACGCCTGACGTTGAATACCCATTGTGGCACGACCATGACGAGCAACGCGCAGGCGAGCACGATGCTGCCCGTTTGGCCCAGGCGTTTGGGGCCTTGAAGCGCGCTGGCGGCCAGTCGTATCACGACCGGAGCGATGACGACCAGAAAGCGAGCGGCTTCCGAGGGAAACGGCCAGACCAGGATGATCGTCAGATAGACCAGGAGGTAGAGCGACTCAAGCGCCATCGGTCGACGGAGGCCCCCGATGAGCCCGAGGAGCGCTAACACGCCGGCCACGAACGGAAACGGCGGTTGCATGAGTGGTCCACTGATATCTTGCGCCCAGCCCCGAACCAGGCGGCGCGACTCCGTGCCGAGCTGATGTCGCAGCGTTCGCAGCGGGTGTGTGTGGTAGACCGCCAGCAGATCGTGCAGATACCCGGCGTGATGCCGTTGCAGGAACGTCCAGAGCGCGAACGGGACCATCGCCGCGGCCGCGACCCACAGTTCCCGCCGCGTCCGGCGCAACAAAATCCAGGCCACGAAGGCGATCCAGAGGGCGATGCCGGCGCTTCGCGTCATGATCGCGGCCGCGATTGCGAGCCCGGCCCACGCGGTCCAGCGCGCGTCATTGTCCTGTTCGGCGCGGGTGGCGGTCCACAAGGCGGCAAGGCTTGCGAGCAGGTACAGCGGTTCACTCAGGATCTGCAGTGCCTGCTGTTCGATGCCGGGGGCAAGCGCCAGTACGAGCGTGTAAAGGCTGGCCGCCCCTGGGCCAAGCCCGGCGGCCCTAAGCCACAGGAGAAATATCGCACAGGCGCCGATCAGTGCCGCGACCGTGACCAGATGGGCCGCCAATACGCGGTGTCCACCCGCCACGACCGAGAGCAGCAGGGGGTAGAGCGGAGGGTAGGGACTCGTGTTCGCGTAATGCCTCGCGATCGTGTCAGCACCCCCCGCTGAAATCGATTGTGCGGACAGCAGGTAAATCGCGTTGTCACCGCCGAACCCTCCGAGGGCCGGTCCCCAGACCCAGAGTGCATAGAACACGGCGAGGAATCCAAACAGGAGGGGGTAGATGACGGCAGGTCTTGGTCGAATCGGTGCCATAGGAATCTATGTCTACTTATAGCATAGCTGCCCGTATAAGATGCTGGAGACTATAGTTAGGCCATGACAGGACACTCAAGGCTGCAATATGGATTCTCGAGGCAGCATCCCGATGCGGTGCTCGACGGCTCGGCGCGTGCGCGGAAGGCTGAAAAGATCCTCCGTATCCTTGCGGATCAGTGCCCGGACCTCGCCCATTGCCGCATGCTCGAGATCGGGTGCGGTGCCGGCCATATGACGCGCCGCTTCGCGTCCGCCTGCCGAGAGATGGTGGCGGTTGACATCGACATCGACGCCTTGCGGGTTGCCGCCCGGGAGAATAGCGCTGACAACATCCTCTATGCGCTGATGGATTCCGGGCGCCATGCGCTGGCGCCTGCAGGATTCGAGGTCATCGTCTGCAATCATGTCTATGAGCATGTGCCAGATGCCGGGATGCTGGTCCGCGAGATCGAGCGCCTGCTCGCGCCGGGCGGCGTCTGTTTCTTCGGTGCCGGCAACCGATTGTCGTTCATGGAGCCGCATTACCGCCTGCCATTGCTGTCCGTGCTCCCGAAGTGGGCGGCGCATCCTTATCTGCGGGCGTTTCGCGGGGTCAGCCATTACTACGAGACGCACCTGAGTTACTGGGGCCTCAAGGGGCTGGTCGCGCGCTTCGACCGGATCGATTACACCGCGCGCGTGATCGCGGAACCGCAGCGGTTCGCGGCCGATGACCAGCTGATCCAGGGATCTTTCAAGCAGCGGCTCGCCGCGCTGGTCGCAAACCATTGTTATTGGGCCTGCCCGACCTATCTCTGGGTCCTGAAGCGGCGCTAGCGAGATGCCCGACCGGCGCATCCTCATGGTCACGCGCAACTTTCCGCCGCTTATCGGGGGTATGGAGCGGCTGATGCTGCACGCCTACCGAGAACTGTCGCAGGATTTTGAGGTCGCGCTCGTCGGTCCTACGGGCGCGGCAGACTATGCCGCAGGGACGGTTTATCCCTGTCCCCCGGCGCCGCTCGTGCGCTTTTTCCCCGTCTGTGTGCTGCAGACCCGTCGGGCGGCGCGCCGCCTGCGGCCGGATCTCGTGTTCGCGGGCAGCGGCCTCACGGCCTTCCCGGCGGAACTCGGAGCCCCGCGGAGCGCACGCCTGTGTTATGTCCATGGGCTCGATCTGGTGGCACCCCATCCGGTCTATCAGCGGATGTTCGTGCCCGCGCTCTCCCGTTGCGCGACGGTCATCGCCAACAGCGGTCCGACGGCCGCGCTGGCGAGGGCCAAGGGCGTGTCGGACGACCGGCTGACGGTGCTGCATCCGGGGGTCGAGCTGCCACTGGAGGTCGACGACCACGCCCGGCGCGCGGCGCGTTCGCTTCTGGGTCTTGGCGAACACCAGCCGGTACTCATCGCCGTCGGCCGCCTGACCGCACGCAAGGGGCTCCTTGAGTTTATCGAGCAGGTGCTTCGAGGGCTGGTCGCCCGTTTCCCCGGCCTCGTGCTGCTTGTCGCGGGTGCCGATCCGAAAGGGGTGGTGCGGGGGGCGGACATGGGCGCGCGGATCGTGTCAGCGCGGGACCGCCTGGGGCTCAGGGACGCGGTACGGCTCCTGGGTCCGGTCGATGACACGCGCCTCGATCTCGTTTATCGCGCCGCCGATCTGCATGTCTTTCCGGGGCTCGCGGTGGCGCATGACGTGGAGGGGTTTGGCATGGTGGCGCTTGAGGCTGCCGCCCATGGGGTGCCGACGGTCGCGTTTGACGTTGGAGGCGTTCGTGATGCGGTGGCGCACGAGCTGTCCGGGTGGCTGGTCGCGGCGGGTGACTATGCGGGATTCCGCAATGTGTTGACGGATTATCTGTCGGGTGGACGGACGATCGATGCGGCGCGTTGCCGCGGATTCGCCGCCGGCTTTTGCTGGGGATCGTTCGGCGCGAGGCTGAGGGCGATCTGCTCGGAAACCATCGAGCGCTGCCGCTCGGCATCATCCTCACGTTCCGCATCCTTGTAGTGCAGTGCCGACACCTGTTCCGAGACGATACCGATGAGCAGCGTGAACATTGCCGCCACGAACAGGATCGTGCTCATGTTGGTCAGGCGGTGCTGGGTGACAAAGGTATACAGGTAACGCGCGAGACCCAGGCAGAAGAAGCCGGCGCTCACGGGCAGAAACAGGCGCATGGGCGAGAACAGTGCGCCGATCTTGAGGATGATGACGAAGAACCGGGTCCCGTCCTTGACGATGCCGATCTTGCTTGCACCCGCGCGTTTATGGACCTCGATCGGGACATAGCCCACGGAGTATCCCGAGCGGAAGAACGCCATGGTGCTGGTCGTCGGGTAGGAGAACCCGTTCGGCAGCAGGTACAGGAACCGGCGGAAGCGCGAAAGCCGCGCGACCCGGAAGCCTGAGGTGAGGTCGTCGATGCGATAGCCCGTCATCCAGGTGGCGAGGCGGTTGTATATCCCGTTGGCGAGGCGCCTGGCGAACGAGGCATGGGCGTGGCGCGTGCGCGCCCCGACGACCATGTCGTGACCTTCGTCAAGCGCGTCGAGGAGCCGCGGGATATCCCGCGGATCGTGCTGTCCGTCTCCATCCATGAGGATCAGCACGTCGCCGTGCGCGTTTCGTGCCCCGGTCTTCACCGCCGCGCCGTTACCCATATTGCGCGGATGACGCACGATGCGCACGATGCCGCGCGCAAGCGACGCAGGTAACGGGGGATCGCAACCGTCATCGACGAGGATCACCTCCATGAGCCCCGGCAGGGCGACACTGACCACGCGGACCTGTTCGATCAGGGCCACGAGCGCGGCGGGATCCTCCTTGAAGACGGGAATCACAAGGCTCAGCTGGTTCACGGTTCACGGTTCCTGTAGGCAGAGGCGACCGCCTGTTCAAGCGGCGCGTATTCATGGATCAGGGCGCGGGCCTCGATGCCCGGGTGGGCAAACTGGCGGCGCATGGTCATGAGCGTTCCATAGGCCCGCCGGATCTCGCCCGCATGGAACTCATAGCGCATGGCGACGATGAGTGGTTCCGGGAGCGTCGGGTTAACCCGGTTCGCGCGCTCAAGGTCGGCGACTGCCGCGTGCCGGTTGCCGTCAAAACGCAGGAGCTGCGCCGTCGAAAATGCGATGTCCCATAATGCCCCATTATAGTTGTTTTTGGGGGCGTTCCTCACCCAGCCCTGCAAGTGGTCCGTCAGGCGGCCGACATTGAGCGCCGGGCATCCGCTGTGGTAGACGACCCGCACGAGTGCGCGAAGCGCGGCGACAAGGTAGATGTTGGCGTCATTCGAAGGTGGAACGTCCGGGATCGCGTGATAGGCGCTTGCCGGAATCGGGGCATGCGCACGGCAATAGATCGCCAACCGCTGCATGGAGGCGCCGGCCGCGGCAGCGGGCAGGAGTTTCGGGACCTCCGCGACCTCGGTGAGCGCATGATGCATATGACCCGATGCGGAATAGATGCCGGCGAGCTCGATATGGACCCGGGGTGAGCGCGGGTGTGTGCGCTCGGCTGAGAGCAGTATGCTTGTCCAGGACGACCAGACATTGGCGCGCTGATAGGTCGCAAAGGCATAGAAGAACGGCAGCACTGCCATGAACGGCACGACCAGGCGTGTCAGCTCCGGCCGACGTTCCAGCAGGTATGCAAGGATCATCACGACCATGAAGAAGATACCAAACGACGGCAGGTAATTGCGGTACTCGAAGACGAGTTCGAGCGGGATGATGGTCGATTCCATCGACTGCGCCGCAAGAAAGAAACAGACGCCGAACAGCAGTGGCCACCAGTGCCGGCGACGCCCCCACACGGCCGCGGTCAGCACGAGCGCCCAGCCCGCGATGGAGTAAAGCGTGGTTGCCGGGGTGAGGAGTCCGGTGGAAAGCACGTAGTCGTCATGGAATACGCCCATGCCTTCACCGTTGGGTATGAGCAGGTTGCGCACGTAATAGAAGAGCACGCGCGTCTCCGTCATGAGGCGTTGCGTCAACGTGAAGGGCCGGCCGGCATAACTGCCGAGCAGCAGCGCGGGCCTGAAGATGAGCACGAGGATCGTGCCCAGGACCGGAAGGGCGAGGAATACCGTGAAGAAGCCGACGAGCAGGCGGCGGGTCCCCGGGGTACCCTTGAACCCGAAGAAGAAGACCTCGATCACGAGCAGCAGCAGTGGCAGCAGGAAGCCATTTTCCTTGCTGAGCCCGGCCAGCGGCATGCAGATGAGGACCGCCGCGAGCATCAGCGCGAAGCCCGCGCCCGGCCGCCGGTCGAGGCGGTTGCGTCCTGCGATATAGCTGATCATGCCGATGATCGAGAAGAGCGCCGAGAGTTGCGCCATGCGCTGGACGGTATAGAGCGTTGTGCTGACCAGCAGCGGCGCGAGCAGCCAGAGCGCGGCGGTCAGGAGCGCGAACCATGACCGGCGCTCGTCGGTATCGTCAGGGCGCCAGGCGCGGAGCAGCTGCCGTGCAAGCGCAAAAATCAGCACCCCGCAGAGCAGATGGATCATCAGGTTCGTGTACTTGAAGTCCCAGACGTCAGGGCCTTCAAAGCGCATGTTGAGCCCAAAGGTCAGCATGGCCACCGGGCGGCGCAGGGGCCCGGAGTCGGACGAGAACATGATCTGCCACAGGGTCATGCGGTGGTCAAAGAGCTGGAGCAGGATGTGGAGGTTCTGGTAGTCATCGAGGATGAAGCCGCCGCCGAGACCCCGCCAGTAGACGAAGGCGGTAAGCGCCAGCAGTGCCGGCAGCGCGATGACGAGATAGAGAGGCCGGATCGGTCGCATAAAAAGAAAACCCCGGCGCAGGGCCGGGGTTTAAGTTCCTCAGATCAAGGTACGGTTACGGACGGCAGTTGGCGGGCCGGTATTTGACCTGCAGCGGCGTGTATGCGCTGTAGTTATACGTCGGTGCAAAGGTGGCTACCGCCGGCGTGCTGCACTGCCACTCGATCAGGTCGTTGCCGGGGCTCGCGACATTGTTGGTG
>JAJYDT010000031.1 GCA_021777335.1 Pseudomonadota bacterium
GAATTTCCCCATGACGAAGACCCCGGACACCGCTCTGGCGATTAAGGTCGATCGGCCGGAACCCGGCCGTATCGAGACGCTCGGTGTCAAGCGCTGGCCGATCTGGGAACATGACCCCGCCCGCTTTCCCTGGTCGTATGACGAGGAAGAGACCTGTTATCTCCTGGAAGGCGACGTCACGGTGACACCCGAAAACGGCGTGCCCGTACGCCTCGGTCCCGGAGACTTCGTGACGTTTCCAGCCGGCCTCTCCTGCACCTGGGAGATCCACCGCAAGGTGCGCAAATATTACCGGTTCGGATAGCGGACCGGATGCGGGGCCACCTGATTGATGCCCGGCGGACCCACGCCAGCGAGGCCTGGGGACGGAATAGCCCGCGCAACGCCACAATGGCTGACACTACCGCAAGACCGTGTTGCGCAGGAGGCTACCTGCGGACCACGAGGTCGCACGTGGCTGACGCGCCAGAACCGGCCGGTCTCAGTCTTTTGAGAGATGCTCGATCGCCAACCGCAAGATCATTGCATCCATCTTGTCGCGCTCTCTCAATCCCCCCTTGGTCAGGAGCAGACCTTCAAGATCGAGCAAAAAGATCGTCACCCCGTCCCGCGTCAGGCTTGTGCGATAGACCTTAAGTTCATCCCAGGAATGGCCACAAGCGGAGCCCAGAACATCCACCGTGATTTCATCATTGATACGGATCCCATAGCGGGGATCTTTGGCCAGAAGATCTGTCTCTCCGGACAATTCACGAGTGGCCCGTCCGGCAGACGGGAGCGCGCGATGATCCACCGGTTCGCCGTTCTCCCGTGACGGGTCCACCAGGATGTCGATGTCTTCTGATGCGCGATTGAGGCCGTGGCCGATGAGTGCGTAACCACCGACCAAAGCATATTCAACCCCCGCCTCGTTCAAATACTGGGCCACCTGAACCACATCCTCCCAGGTCGCCGGGCGGGTATATTCCGTCACGAAGACTGCAACCTCGATTGTGCCGCGACGATCGCCTCCACCGTCCAGCGATCGCGCTCCTGGTTGGCCTCGGCGGCGGAACCGTAACGAAAAACGCCTTTCGGGCAATGCGTGGGGGTACGTGCGCACTCTTGCAGCATCTGCCGCATGCCGGCGCTCGGACCCATGGGTGTGCGCGACAGTTCGGGCGAACATCTCTTGCCAACAACCCGCTGCGTGGGTTGCTGGTCACGCCAAACCTCGAGCATCGACCCACTGGTCTCTACCCAAGGTGTTCGGGCCATGATTGCAGTTCCTCGGCTCTAGTGTCTCGCGACGCGCCTGTTCTCGCACCGGCCATCGGGGTTTTCCAGGGCGGGCGGAGGCGACGCTCCCGCGATACGGCACCGGACACCGGGTCGCGTGGCTCGCATCCGCCGAGGCACCGCACCACCGGTCTTTGACGGGCCGGTGGTGCGTGACAGCAGTGTAGGACGGGCAAGGCGCCCGAGCAAGAGCGCTTGCTGCGGTCACGAGTGGATCATGTGACGCCTCGCGCGCGGCCCAGATGCATCGGGCGGGGCACCTGCAACCCCGCGCACGCAGCGGTCAGAAACCCTCGATTCTCAGCTTGAGATCCGTCGGGCTCGATGCGTATTGGAGCGCGGTGGCGACGTCGATCTCCTTCATTTTGACAAGTTCATAGAGCGACTGATCGAACGCAAGCATGCCTTCATCGACCGAGCCCTTCTTGATAAGGTCGGTGAGATCCTTAAGTTTCAGCGGGTCCAGAATGAGTTCGCGCGCGCGTGCCGAAATCGTCAGGACCTCGCACGCCACCACGCGCCCGGACCCTGAGGGGCGCGGGATGAGACGCTGGCTCACGACCGCCCTGAGATTCTGCGCGAGCTTCGCGCGAATCGAGATCTGGACCTCTGGCGGGAACACGGTGAGCATGCGGCTGATACTCTCGGCCGCGGCCGGCGCATGGGCAGTGGCAAGCACGAGGTGTCCGGTTTCGGCCGCCCCGAGCGCCACCTCGATGGTCTCGGTGTCGCGCATCTCGCCCAGCAGGATCACATCCGGGTCGGCGCGCAGTGCCGCCTTGAGCCCGTCAGCAAATGAATTCGTATCGAGACCGATCTCGCGCTGGGTGATGAGCGCACGCCGCTCCGTAAACAGGAACTCGATCGGATCCTCGATCGTCAACACATGCTTGGCATAGTGCTGGTTCAGCTCCTCGACAAGGGCCGCGAGGGTCGTGGACTTGCCCGAGCCCGTGGCCCCCGTGACCACCACGAGGCCGCGTTCGAGTTTGACGAGGTTTTTCAGGAGTTCCGGCAGCTTGAGCTCGGCAAGTGTCGGGATCTTGCTCTGAATAAGGCGCAGTACAAGATTCACCACCCCGCGCTGGCGGAAGATATGCGCGCGCACGCGCCCGATATCCTTGAAACCGACCGAGAGGTCAACCTGGTGCTTGGTCGCAAAGATCCCCTGCTGCCGCTCCGACATGAGCCCGCGCGCGAGCTGCTCCAGGAATTCCGGGCTCATCGGCGCGACCTCGCGCAAGGCACGCAACGCGCCGTCGAGCCTCAGGATCGGGTGGTTACGCGCACGCAAATGGAGATCCGACGCACGGTGCGTGAGCGCGAGCTGGAGCAGCGGACGCAGGAATGCGACAGGATCGTCGGTAGCGACAGCCATAGACGCCGGTTCGGTCATGGCCAAAGTCTAGACGAGGAGCACAAGCTCCGCCACGAGATCGCTCGCCCACCGGCCATGCAGGATCCCGGCAGGGGCTTTACCCTTGCTCCGGCCTCAAAAAACCCGCACCAAGGGCGCTTCCCGAGGCCTCGTGCGCCCCTGAACCTTCCAGGATCCCCTGGCCTCTGCTACATCCTGTAATGGACCAGCGCAGGGCGCAGGACATGTCCACCAGCGGCCGGGATACCGGCAGTAACGGCAGACCCGACGCACCGGGTCTGCAAAAAGTCATTGCAGATGTAATGACCGAATACGCGCATTACGGACGGGCGCGCCCATAAGGATCCATGCGCCCCAGTGACGTTATTAAGTCAAAGCAACCTCGGGTCGTACATCCATCGCCGGAGCTTCGACGACGTAATGTCTGCGGAATCCGCATGCCGCGGGTTGATCAGGAGGACCGAGTCCTCGGGCACAATCGCGGACGGCACCTCCAGCACCGCGGTTTCGTTCGACTGGAGCCAGGCCTCTCCGAGGTCCAGGCTCGCCGGCCCAAAGGGATGGGCATCCCAGCCAGCCGGTAACGAGGACGGACTTCGTATCTGACGAATCGCCCAGACGGGATCTGGAATCTCGATGGCCACCAGGTAGCGGTTCAAGGGCAGGCTGCTCGCGCCCAGATGCACCAAGGTTTCAAGACAGGCGAGCGCGGGCGTATCGGCGCAATAAAGAACTGGAAGTCCCGGCCGGTTCCATCGGCCACCGGTGTTTTTTGCGCCCGTCCCGGAACGGTCATCGGCACGATAACCTGGCGTGTCCGGCGCAATCCGCCAGACCCGCATCAGGCATAGGCCCCGGATTGCGATTGCGCGAGCAACTGGGTGATCAGTCTCTGTCCTTCCATCGTATCCATAAAGTCCGCAGGCTTCGCACCGCCCAGCACCGGTAACGGACGATCGAGCCACGCGCCAACCCAGCGGTCCGCATCAAAACCGGCGGGATTGCCGGATTGCGCCACCATCTCGGTCACCTGTCCCACCAGGCGCTCGAGCCCCAGCACGCGCTCCGTATACTCGGCCGGGAGGCTCTCGTGATTCCGAATCTTGCGATTGAGAGTAGAGCGCGGGAGGCGCAAGAACGCGTACAGGCGTTCCTTCGGGATATCCATTCTCTCAACGATCCGCACCAGATGGCGTGCCGGCACCCCGGCACGGACCCGCGTCACGAACTCGGCCCCGCTCGCTCGATATAACCCCGCAGGCGAGATCCTGTGGGTCTTGACGGCCGCTCGCCTGATACTCGTTATGGACTTCCCGTTTTGGGCGCCCACCGGGACGCGCTTGCGGACCTTCTTCGGGATGACCGAGGTGGCTCGTTTTGCCATCACTACGTTCCTACTCGAATGAGCGTTTACTATAGCTCATTTGACGCACCCTGTCATCGGGCGTTGAAACGCCCAGGCTTGGAGAAACGAACCAAGTCTGCGAACACCGTTGTGCTGACGACCATGGGGCTTACCGTGTCGGACGCCCTCCGCCTCCTGCTGGTTCGTGTTGCCCAGGAGAAAGCGCTGCATCTCGAGCCGCTGTTTCCGCATGCCGAGACCATCGAAGCCATCAAGGAAACGCGCCGCGGCATCACCTGCCTGCGTTCGCCACCGAGGTAGCGGTCGCCATAACGAAAGCGGCCGATCTGGGTGCCGTCTGGCAGGGTCTGCACCTTCAGCAGCGCCGCTGGCGCCGTGTCCAGGGTGCCGGGGCGCTGGATGTAGACGTAGGCTTTACGCTCAGAAGTCATAATCGTTGCGAGTCTTGCGTCGCTTGCCCGCGCGGGTAGGACGACGCGAGGCTTCGAGCGCCTTGCCGTGCACATCGGTGTCCGGATCCGCTACCGCATCCAGGGATTTTTCCAGGCCGAGCACCCACAGCACAGTGAGGCAGACGCCGATGGATGTGCCAGGCTTGCCGAGCTCCAGGGCCGTGAGCGTATTACGGTTGACCCCTGCTTTGCGGGCGAGGTCCAGCACCGACCAGCCGCGACGAATCCGCGCCACGCGGATGCGCTGACCGAGCAGGGTGACACGCTCGGAGACCTGCGGCGGGATGGAGAAATTGCCCATTATTTTAGGCTTATATGCACTTAATGCCTGTTATTATAGGCAACCTATGGTGGTTTCGCAAGCGCCACAAAGTTTATTTGATCAAAATAATAGGCATACTTAATATTACTGCCTATTTTTGGTAGGCAATTTTAGGGATGACGCCCCCTGGCACCGGGAGCAGCACCTCCGGCATGACGCAGGGAAACGCGGACCATCACGGGACAGATCAGCGTGTTACCACCGCGGAACGGGGTGGGAAACAAGCGACAGGGCAAGAGAGACCGAAAGGACCAGGACTATTGATGCTCCGTCCGCGTCGTTTCCTCGGCAGCTTTCCTGAGCCACGCCGATCGACAGACACTGCGCCCTCTCAATACCAATTGGTAATGGTCAAGGGTCGCGATACGGGTAAAGCGCCTGCTGCGCTTCGTCACGATCGATCATCTGACCAAAATAACCCACCAGATAAAGGAGCCCCTCAGCCGGCGGTCTCCTGGGGTTGGTTCAAGAGAAGCCCTTCCGTTCGTGGGCTCATGCAGTCCGCTGGCTCGTTGAGACCGGGCCTGCTGAACGGGCTGAGAAAGTGTGGGCGCTCTGCTCGCCGAAGTAAGCAGTCCTGACTCTGACCATCAAATGGTTTCTTTTTTTACCAAGAAATAGTAGTATCTTTTTCTAGAAATTTAGTTAGCGTGATAAATATGCAATCATTTAATAATAAAGTGATTTCAAGAATATATGGACGCGGTAGGGGTTGGGCATTCTCGTCGAATGATTTCGTCGAGTATTTCAGCCGTAGTCAGATTGATTGCGCATTGTCGGAGTTGTGTCGCGAGGGGAAGATCCGCCGCGTCTGCCGGGGGATTTACGACTACCCAAAATTCAGCGCGTTGTTGCGACAGGATTTAAGTCCTGATTTCGATCAAGTGGCGCAGGCGTTCGCGCGTAAATTCAATTGGCGCATCCAGCCTTCGGGCAATGCGGCGCTAAATCTGTTGGGGCTTTCGACACAGGTGCCCGGCCGTCTGGTGTATCTCTCCGATGGCCCGAACCGTCACTATGACATTGCGAGTTACACGCTGGAGTTCAAGAAGTCGGCGTTGAAGGATGTCGGCTTCAAGTACCGCGAGAGCGGGTTGATCGTGCAGGCGCTGAAGGCGCTGGGTCAGGAGCGGGTGGATGATGATGATGTGGTGATCACCACACTGCGCAAACAACTGGATGCAACAGCGTGCAAGCGGGTGCTGAAAGATGCGGTAACGGCGACTGGTTGGGTGTATGAGGCGATCAAGCGGGTCTGCGGGGAACGCGGCTGATGGAATCGGTCGCTCGCCTTTCATCCGCAGAACGCCGCGAGCTGTTTGCCGAAACGGCCGCGCGCACGCGCATGACGCCCGCCGTGGTGGAGAAGGATTTTTGGGTGTGCTGGACGCTGGGCAGGTTGTTCGCGCATCCTGATTTGTCGCGCTTGCTGATGTTCAAGGGCGGCACCAGTTTGTCCAAGGTGTTCAATCTGATCGAACGCTTCTCCGAGGACATAGATCTGATTTTAGATTGGCGCGTGGTGGTTGGGGAAGATGATCCGCTGGCAGCTCGTTCACACACGAAACAAGAGGCGCTGAACAAGACGATTGATGCAAAAGCTGTCGATTACATCGCAGGGAAATTACTGGCAGCTGTAAAGCAAACTATTGCACCAGTCTGCCGCTGTGGGCTGGCAGTTGATGATCGCCACGTGTTGAACGTTGGATATCCTGCCGCCTTTTCCGATGCATATTTGCGGCCCGAGGTGCGCCTTGAGATCGGACCACTTGCCGCTTGGTTGCCCTACGACAGTTATCGAATCCGGCCTTACGCTGCTAAGGCATTTCCACAGCTTTTCAAGCAAGCGGATTGTGCGGTTCAGGCCATTCGCGCCGAGCGCACCTTTTGGGAGAAGGCGACGATTCTGCACCACGAAGCCAGCCGTCCGGAAGGTAATCAGCAGCCGTCACGTTACTCCAGACACTACTACGATTTGGCGATGATGGCAGCTTCCCCGGTGAAAGAAGCGGCACTGGCCGATCTTGCACTGCTTAAGGATGTGGCGGCGTTCAAGCAGCGATTTTATCGTCGCGGCTGGGCGAATTACGATCTGGCGAAGCCAGGAACGTTGAAGCTGGTGCCGTCAGGACATGTGTTGACCACGCTTGAAAGGGACTATGCGCAGATGCGCAACATGATTTTCGGGCGCTATCCAGGTTTCGACGAGATCATGGAAACGTTGCGAGCGCTGGAGAGGGAGATCAATGAGCTACACCGAGGATAACCTGGTCGAGAAGCGTCCCTGAGCGCAAGGATGGCATTCGTCTAGTCACGGACAACTTGCTCCACAGAGCCCCGCTTCCGCCCGATACACCGGGACAACATCCGTTTCGTGCATTAGTGCACGGTGGCAAGTGGAAGTTCATCCTTGAATCGAATGGTATCGTAGCAAGGGAGGACTCACGCGATGAAGTACATAAAATAATTGAGGCATTGCGAGAATCCATTGAGTCGCGGCTGGATGAAATGCAATGACCTTGTCGAGACGAAGGGGCAAGTCGATGTGGACGTGTCCCTCAAAATGCAACGGCTCCGGCAAGGGTTGGCCGAGCGGGCGGCCCGAGAAGGCGATCCTGATCCTGAAGTCAGTTCGCGATTGCGCAAGTCTGGCGGTGGCCGCAAGCGTCTGACCGAGACCGACCCGCCGTTGAGCGTTGCGCTGGATCATCGGATAGCCTCTTTGACGCGGGGCGATGTCGATGACCTGATCCAGCGCCCGAACGTACACCGGACGCATTGGCAATGGCCAGGGGTCGTGATACGGATAAAGGAGCCCCTCAGCCGTTCCGCGCGTCGGCGGCCACGAACACGCGGTGGACGATGGCCTGCGCGTCATCCATGACACGGCGCAGGTGATCGTCTCCCTGAAAACTCTCGGCATAGAGTTTGTAGATCGCCTCGGTGCCCGAAGGCCGCACCGCAAACCATCCGTTTTCGGCACACACCTTGACGCCGCCCAGCGCCGCGCCGTTGCCGGGTGCGTGGGTCAATACGGCCTCGATTTTTTCTCCGGCCAGCTGCGTGGCCTGAACCTGCGGCACCGACAGACGTTCGAGTATCGCCCGGTGCTCCGGCGTGACCGGTGCGTCCACCCGCCGATACGCCGGTGCCCCAAATTCGTTCGTCAGGTCGTGATAGAGCGTCCCGGGATCACGGCCCGTCCGCGCCGTCATCTCCGCTGACAGCAGGGCCGCCACGATGCCGTCCTTGTCGGTGGTCCAGACCCGGCCATCCCGGCGCAGAAACGACGCCCCGGCGCTCTCTTCCCCGGCAAACCCGAGGCGGCCCTCCTGCAGGCCCTGGACGAACCACTTGAAACCGACCGGCACTTCATAGAGCGTGCGACCGAGCCTGGCCGTCACGTGGTCGATCAGGCGGCTGCTGACCATGGTCTTTCCCACCGCCACGGCACGGTCCCACGCCGGCCGGTGCGTGAAGAGGTAGTGAATCGCGGCCGCCAGATAATGATTCGGCGGGAGCAACCCGGCGCTTCGGGTGACGATCCCGTGGCGATCGTGGTCGGTATCACACGCAAAGGCAATGGCGAAGCGATCCTTCAGGCCGATGAGCCGCTGCATCGCCTCAGGCGATGAAGGATCCATGCGAATGCGGCCATCCCAGTCGACCGTCATGAACCGGAAGGTCGGGTCGACCGCGTCGTTGACCACCGTCAGGTCGAGACCATAACGATGGGCGATTGACGGCCAGTAATGCACCCCGGCGCCACCCAGCGGATCCACGCCCAGCGGGATCTTTGCCTCCCGGATGACCGCCATGTCGATGACCTGATCCAGGTCACGCACATAGGCATCGAGGTAGTCATGACGGTGGGTGGTCGCGGCCTGCAGGGCCCGGTCGCAGGGCATCCGGCGCACCCCCTTGAGCCGATGGGTGAGCGCCTCGTTCGCCCAGGCCTCGATCCACCGGGTGATCTCGGGGGCCGCCGGACCGCCGGTCGGCGGGTTGTATTTGAGGCCGCCGTCCTCCGGCGGGTTGTGGGAGGGCGTGATCACGATGCCATCCGCGAGACCGGTCTGGCGTCCCCGGTTGTACGTGAGGATGGCGTGGGAAATCGCCGGCGTCGGCGTATAGTCTTCCGGCGCCGAGATCATGACCTCGACGCCGTGGGCCGCGAGCACCTCGAGCACGCTCGCGAACGCCGGGGCGGACACGGCGTGCGTGTCCCGGCCGAGGAACAGCGGGCCGTCAATGTGGTGCTGTTTCCGGTACGCACAGATGGCCCCGCTGATCGCCAGGACATGCCCCTCGTTGAAGGAACGGTGGAATGCCGACCCGCGGTGCCCGGACGTGCCGAAGGCGACCCGTTGTCCGGGCACCGCGGGATCCGGGGTGTCGCGGTAGTAGGCGGCCATGAGTGCCGACACGTCGAGCCAGTGGGCCGGGTCGGCGGGCTGTCCCGCGGACGGATTCATCGGCTTCGTCAGGTCCCGGTCCCCCTGAGCGGCACGCGCCGTCCCCCGCCCGTCCGGTCCCGTCCATCGGTCAAGATCCGTGATGCCGCGCTTACGCATCGGTGAATGACTGCGCACGCGCCGGGTGTGCGAGCGGCGGCGGCGCGGCGGGATCGCTGAAATCCTCCGTCCAGTGCCAGTGCTCGATCTCCGGAAGATCCACCAGCTGCTCGCGCGCGTACAGCGCATGGGTCGTGAGCTTGTGCTGAAGCTGATCGACCAGAGCGGCGGTCTCCGGGCGTAACCGCGTGGCCCGCCGCAGGGCGTCCATGGCGATATGGAAGCGGTCGATCTGGTTGAGGACCACCATATCGAACGGCGTCGTGGTGGTGCCTTCATTCATGTAGCCCCGCACATGGAAACGGTCATCCCGGGGACGGCCCTGCACCAGGCTGCGGACCGTGGATCCGTACCCATGATGGGCAAAAATGACCGGCACCGCCCGCGGGAACAGGGCCTCGAAGGCCATGTCGTCCAGGCCATGCGGATGCACGTCGGCCCGCATCAGGCGGCACATATCGACCACGTTCACCAGCCGGAGCCTGATCCCCGGCGCATGCTTGCGCAGCAGCCAGGCGGCCGCCACGGTCTCGATCGTCGGCACGTCGCCGGCACAGGCGAGCACGACATCCGGTACGCCGTCCCCGTCGTTGCTGGCGAATCCCCAGATGCCGATCCCGCGGGAACAGTGTTCCCGCGCCTGACGCAGGGTCAACCACTGCAACTGCGGCTGCTTGCCGCAGGTCACGACATTGATCCGGTTGCGCGACCGCAGGCAATGATCCATCACCTGCAGCAGGCAGTTGCCATCCGGCGGGAAGTAGACCCGCACGATCCCGCTCTTCTGCGACAGGGCATTGTCCACGAACCCGGGGGCCTGATGGCTGTAGCCATTATGGTCCTGCCGCCAGACGTGGCTCGTCAGGAACACATTGAGCGACGCGATCGGGCGGCGCCAGGGCTGTGCGCGCGCCTCCTTCAGCCACTTGGCATGCTGGATCAGCATGGAGTCGGCGATCTGCGCGAACGACTCGTACGAGGACCACAGCCCATGGCGTCCCGTCAGCAGGTATCCTTCGAGCCACCCCTGGCAGCAATGTTCGCTCAGCACTTCCATGACCCGTCCCTCGGGGGACACCCGGTCATCGATCGAAATGCGTTCGGCGACACTGCAGCGCGTGGTGACCTCAAACACCGCACCGAGGCGGTTGGAGGCCGTTTCATCCGGGCAGAACAGGCGAAAGTTGCAGGGATTGTGCGCGATGATGTCGCGCAGGAACTCGCCCAGCTTGACGGGCGCCTCGGCCACCACCGCGCCGGGGCCGGGGAGTTCGAGCGCATAGTCCGCGACGGCCGGCAATTCCAGTTCGGTCAGCAGATGTCCGCCGTTGGCGTGCGGGTTGGCGCTCAGGCGCCGGGGACCGCGGGGCACCAGGGCGGCCAGTTCGGGGGCGAGGGTTCCGTGGGCATCGAAGACCTCGTCCGGGCGGTAACTGCGCAGCCAGGAGTCGAGTAATTTGAGATGTTCCGGGTTCTCCCGCACGGTCGCAAGCGGCACCTGGTGGGCGCGGAAGGTGCCCGCGATCGGTACCCCGTCGACCTCCGCCGGCCCGGTCCAGCCTTTCGGGGTCCGCAGCACGATCATCGGCCACAGCGGACGCCGGGTCACACGGCCGCTGCGCGCGTCGGCCTGCAGGGACCGGATCGCGTCATGACCCTGGTCCAGCGCCGCCGCGAACGCCTGATGCACCCGCAGCGGGTCATCCCCGGCGACCAGGAGCGGCGCATAACCGTGGCCGCGGAACAGGCTCAGCAGCTCCTCCTCGGGGATGCGCGCGAGCACCGTGGGCCCGGAGATCTTGTAGCCGTTGAGGTGCAGGATCGGCAGCACCGCGCCATCGCGCACCGGATTCAGAAACTTCGTGCTCTTCCAGCTGCCTTCGAGCGGGGCGGTCTCGGCCTCGCCATCGCCGACGATGCACGCCACCACCAGGTCCGGATTGTCGAACGCCGCACCGAAGGCATGCAGCAGCGAATAGCCGAGTTCGCCGCCCTCGTTGATCGACCCCGGCAGGTGCGCCCCGCAGTGGCTGGGCACCCCCCCCGGCGTGGAAAACTGGCGGAACAACAGCCTCATGCCGGCCTCGTCCTGGGTGACCGGATGATGAATCTCGGCATACCCGCCCTCGAGCCAGGCATTGGCGTTTCCCGCCGGGCCGCCGTGGCCGGGACCGATGACGCAGATCAGATTGACGTCCCGCTCGGTAATCAGCCGGTTCAGGTGCACGTAGATGAAATTGAGACCCACCGACGTGCCCCAGTGGCCGAGCAGGCGCGGCTTGATGTGGTCGCGGGTGAGCGGCGTGCGCAGCAGGGGGTTTTCCTGCAGGTAGATCTGCCCGACCGTCAGGTAATTGGCCGCGCTCCAGTAGCGGTGCATCCGGTCGCGCAGGGTCGGGGTGAGCGGGCCGTCGGCCGGCGGCGGCACGACGGCCGGCGCGTCCTGCGTCTCGACCACCGTGGACAGATGGGTGTCAAAGGTCAACATGATCCGCGCCCTCCTTGGGTTCGATGACGCGCCGGGTATGCCGTGCGATCATCAGGTCTTCGTCGGTGGGGATGACCCGCACCGTGACCGGGGCACCGTCACGGGAGATCACCGGCGCGTGTCCGGCGTTGCGCGCCTCATCCAGCAGGACTCCGAGGTACTCCATGCCGGTACAGATGCGTGCGCGGATCGTGGCGGCACGCTCGCCGATGCCGGCCGTAAAGACCAGCGTATCCAGCCCGCCGAGTGCGGCGGCATAGGCCCCGAGATATTTTCGGGCCTGATAACAGAACCGCGCGATCGCCTCGGCCGCGCGCGGGTCTGTGCGTTCGCAATGCAGCAGGTCACGCATGTCCGCGCTTACCTCGGACACGCCGAGCAGTCCCGACTGCTGGTTGAGGAGCGCATTGACCGCGGCCGGGCTCATCCCCTGTGCCTGCAGCAGGTAGAGCACGATGCCGGGGTCCAGGTCGCCGCAGCGCGTCCCCATCATCAGTCCCGAAAGCGGCGTGAAACCCATCGAGGTATCGATGGCCAGGCCGCCGCGGACCGCGGCCATACTGGCCCCGCTCCCCAAGTGCGCGATCACGACACGGCCCGCCACCGCCGCCGGGTCCAGCACACGAAGGGCCTGCACGATCGACTCATAGGACAGTCCATGGAACCCGAAACGCACGATCCCGGCCGCGGCGAAACGCCGGGGCAGGGCATAGTGCTGCGCCACCCACGGCATATGGCGATGGAACGCCGTATCGAAACACGCCACCTGGGGCAGGTCCGGATAGCGTCTTGCGGCCGCCTCGAGACTGGCACACGCCTGGGGCAGGTGATCCGGGTCCAGGGGCACCATCGCGCGCAAGGCCGCGACCAGATCCGGCGTCACGCGCTGCGGCGCACTGAAACGGCTGCCGCCCTGGACGATCCGGAAACCGATCGCCGCCAGATCCTGATCGAGCCCGTGGTGCCGGAGCCCGTCGAAGAGGGCGCGGAGCGCCGCGCCAGGGTCCGTCAGCACCGCTTCCTGGTCGAGCACCGTTGCGCCCCGGGCATCGTCCATGCGGATCCGGCCACCGGCCAGACCGATCCGCTCGACCGCCGCGGACAGGAGCCGCGCCTCGCCGGTGTCCATCTGATAGAGCGCGGCCTTGAGGCTCGACGAACCGCTGTTGAGGGTCAGGATACGCATCGGTGACCGGTGTCCCCTAGGGCCCTGGCGGGCGACTGTGCGGTTGCTGAATCGTCTTCGGCCGGCCGGGGCCGTCCGAGGCGCCCCTCAGGTCAGGGGATTGCCAACCCGGATCGGCGACCGTCTTGCGCCGCTTGGGCGGGAAGGCGCCGGCACCCCCGCCCTAAGCGTGGCTCGGGATCAGCAGGACCGGCATGCTCGCGGCCCGGGCCACGCCCTCGGCCACGCTGCCCAGCACCAGATGCTCGATCCCGTGGCGCCCGTGGGTACCGGCCACAATCAGGTCGGCCGGCCAGCGTTTGGCCTCGTCCACGATGACCGTGGCGATCCGCTGACTCAGGTTCTGCGGCAGCGCCGTCTCGACCTCAAGACCGGCCTTTTGTACCTGCGCCCGCGCCTCGTCGAGGATGGCCTGTCCGGCCTTGAACAGGATCTCGCCCAGCCGGACATCATCCACCCAGCCGGTATCCGGGGTCGCAAACGGAAATTCATCAATCACATGCACCAGCCGCACGCGCGCGGACTGTTCCTTGGCCAGTGTGATCGCCGCGTGCAGCGCCCGCGCGGAGGTCTCGCTGCCGTCGATCGCCACCAGGATATTCTTGTACACGTCAGTTCCCCTTTTTCAAGTGACCTAAACGGGGTGCCGGAACCCGAGGGCGGTCCCGGTCTTCCCTGGCCGCCCGCCCCGACCGTGCCGCTGGTGCCTCAGTACCGCCGGCGAAAACGTTTCGCATGGCACCTCGGACAGGGGGGTATCACCGCCGGGTGGTGAAAGTGCAGCTTTTTGTCACAGGCGGCACACGTCAGGGTCCCCGGACCGGCAACCTCACCCGCATGGTACCTGGGTGCATTCGCCATTTGCTTGATCTGGATCTGTTCCCCCGCGGTTTTATCGGCCGCCTGCAGAAAAAGGTCGATCAATTCGCGCTCCACCAACGTCACCTCAAAACCGAGCCAGTCTTTCAGCGCACTGCCCGTGCTCGCCACATAATGGGCGGCGTCCAGCAGGTCACGCTTCAGATAGTCACCGACCAGAGCGGCCTCCTCCGTGGTCAGGTCGCCAAGCTCCGCGACCTGCGCTCCGGCCTCCCGGATGAGTTTCTGCAGCTGGGTGGCCGTGACCCGCTCGGTGTTGCGCAGGTGCTCGACCACGCGCCTCAGCATCGGCTCATAGGCCTTGGCGAGGGGCTCGGAAGGAAGGGGGCGTTTTGACTGGGTCATAGGCGAGGTCCCTGCATCATGGACCATGGGGATCGTCTGGTCCTGGTGAACGAATCACGGGTGATCGTCGATGTCACACGGCACAGCGTATTCCGCTGATCGTGAACACTCAAGACACAGGGACGGGCAGGAGGCCTTCCAGGTCACGAGGCGGTGGCGGGCACAGGCGCCGCCTTAACGACGGCGCTCATCGAGGCACTTGATCACGAGCGGGGCGCCTGCAGTCCGGCACAGCAGGTTGGCCGAGTATGCCGCGCCGCGCGCCGAAACCCGCGATACCGCGAAAGCCGGTGCCGCCGTGCACCTTGTGTCCGCCATGACCGTACCTGAAAACCGTTTGTGCACGAGACACGAACGCCGCCCGTGATCCTATGCGCTGATGTGGCGGCGGACGACCGTGATTCCCTGATCCATGGTCTTCTGGCTCAGTGGCTGTGCGCAAGCGCGACACCACCAAAAGCGGCCGAGACGCCCAGCACGACGGACAGTACAACGTACAGCACGGCCTTGCCACCATCGCCCTCTTCCGCGAGCAGGAGCGTCTCCATGGCAAAGGTTGAGAAGGTGGTAAAGCCGCCGATCACCCCGACCAGGATCCCGGCCCGGATCGCCGGCGTGACACTCAGGTGTTCGAGCGTCTCGACAAACAGGAACCCCATCAGAAACGCCCCGACCACATTGATCAGGAGGGTCGCGTAGGGAAACCCGCGGCCGAACAGCGACTGGATCGCTCCGGTGAGGTAGTAGCGGGCCCAGCAGCCGAGGACTCCGCCGATGGCAACGGCGACATAGCTCCACATCGTGCAGCAATCTTAACCGAGAATAACAACCTCCGCCAAATGCCGGCGTTGAGGACATTGAGATCAAGGTCAGACCCGGGCGCCTTGTACTGTCAGAGCCTGGCGTGGAGAGGACCTCGGACCCGCAAGGCATTGAGCAGCCGGAGCTTGAGTATGCAAAGAACACCGGACCGAGATTGTCCGACGGTTGACCAGTGTCCCGCGATCCCTGGGTCAAATCCCCTCGGTGCGGCATGACTGCCGATGGGATGCGCCGGTTCCCGGTACCACCGCCGGGGTGTGGCGGTCGACCAAGAACCCCTTCAGTGTTTGCCGGATCTCATCGATCGGCTCCAATCAAACTCGCTGAGATGACCCGCCGCCGCATCGACGCCCGGATTCGCGCAGCGTATCTGCTTCCGCACGGACTGTTTCCCGAAGGTGTGCGGGATGACCTAAGCTCATCGGCGCTCCCCGCCGAAGCACCGCGGGCAGTAGGTGAGGGATCGCCGAAGCGTCCGAATCAGCGCGCCTGCGCAGTACTCCGCCCAAGGGACGATATCTTTTAAAGCCCGCTCTGCCGAAACTCGAACACCACCCGAGCACGGCTTAAGGAATCGGCCGTGATGATAAAGGGCACCACTTTTTGGTGAGCCCCGCGATTCTGGATCTTTAAATCAGCATCGCTTGCGCTTTTGAAACGCATCACTTGAAGGAGACTCATTATTTATGAAACGGATGACATTGAAACAAACCCTGCTCGCGGTCGTCCTGGCAGGTTGTGCCGCAACCGCCGCCGCCGAAACCGTGAGCACTATGACCATGGCCACCTGCCACTTAACCGACCTGAGCGTTACGGGCGCCAGTTCGTTTAGCAATGAGGCACGCACGGGCACGGATCCATCGGGCCTCGCCAGGATGCGTACTCGCTGGATGCGTATTAGCGACATGCGTACCGACGACATGCGTACCGATGGGATGGGGATGGGGATGGGGATGGGGATGGGGATGGGGATGGGGATGGGGATGGGGATGGGGATGGGCATCGGCACCCACCTAGGCACCGGTAACAACATACTGCCGCCCAGCGTCTTGACCACCGGCGACGACAAAACGGGCGATCCGTCGCCTGTGCCCGAAGCATCCACGACCGCGATGATGCTGGCCGGGCTTGCCCTGCTCGGTGGCATGTTGCGAAAGCGGAAGTCCTCCTGAGGCTTTGACGCGGGGATATCCGGCGGCTACCGGATATCCGCCAATGAAGGTTACGTCGTATCGTGGAAATCACGTACGCATTGCCGCCCTCAGACCCGCTTCACGCCGCCCCGTTGTCACCAGGGGCCTCGTTGGCCAGAAGCACCGACTCTGCCAAGCGCTGAGCGACGCGCGGACGGTCACCGATTGAGTCTGGTTTCGGAAAACGAACAACGCGCTATTTTTCCATGGGTGGCGATCTCCTTTCTGCTGTGCATCCTCGACAAACAGATTTCAGCAGGATATGCCCCCTTTTCAACTCACTGCCCGTACACCAGAGACAGTGATATTTCGCCGCGGATAATGGGGCCCAACTCCGCAATCAACGGGTGCAAACTCCGCGCTTATCGCCGACGCCGCAGCACGAGAGCATATTCTCGCACGCGGGAACTCCTGGGGGCGTGGCATCACGCGCACTGAGCGCCCGCCCGCTCCAGTTTGTAGGACAGCGCAATGTGTTGACCGATTTCAGTGACGATACTATTGAGCTTGAGCGATTTCGGATCGATCAAGCGATCCGCCATGAGGCCGTCGAGAAAGCGATTCAGATCATCGCCGCAAGGGGAGTGCGTACCCCGGTGCAAGCAACGGCGACAACCGGATCACGTTGTTCGGATGTTTGCGAATGTTTTTCGTGTCCACGGGCGCCCCTCTCGCCCGGCGCGCGTTGAGGCCCAACCACGCACTGGCCTTGAGCGGGATCAGTCGGTCCTCGCCGACCCAAGGCGGGCCATCGGACTGCTTGCGACCCCCATGATGAACGCATACGTGAGGTTTCGACCGTCGAGACGGCGGCGCATCGGGGGCGCATGCAATGGCATGCCCCATGTGTATTTTGTCACCGCGACGCGGGGTTAAATGGCGGAAACGTCTGTCTTCCTGAAGTCGGTGCCTTTGTAAAGCAGCGTTTCTCCGGTCACTTTGGCAAGCGCATAGGAGAAGCAGTCACCGTAGCTCAGGCCTGCCGAGTGCTGTCCCTTTCCAAAATCCACATAGGCTTGGCGGGCGGTATAGGCCTGCTCCTCCGTAACGGGTTCAATGATGAAGCCTGCACGGCGCAGGAAGGTATCGAACTGACGGGCACCGGCATTTTTTGTCTGAGCCTCCACGACCACCGCGACCTCCACGCAGGAGGTGCGCCCTGTCCAATGGTTTCGTTCACGTTAACATAATATAATTTGTCATATAATTATTTTAAGAGGATTACGGCATGGGGCAAGTGACCATTTATTTGGATGACGAGAACGAGAAACGGCTCAGAACCGCAGCCAAGGCGTCCGGCATGCCCGTGAGCCGCTGGATTGCGCATCTGATTCAGAAACAGTCACATACGGTCTGGCCGGAGTCCGTGTGCGAGCTTGCCGGCGCCTGGCAGGATTTCCCTGACGCGGAAACGCTGCGCGAGACAGAGGGGGGAAACCCAGTGCGGGAAGCGCTCTAGTGTACGTCCTGGATACCAACACCCTCATCTATTTTTTTCGCGGCCAGGGCAAGGTGGCGGAACACCTGCTGGCGATACCGCCGGTCGAGGTGGCCATCCCGGCGATCACCGTGTATGAGTTGGACGTGGGTATCGCTAAGTCGTCCCAGCCGGCCAAGCGGCGTCAACAGTTCGACAAGCTGCTGGAGATCATCAGGGTGCTGCCCTTTGACAGGGCCGCGGCATCGGCGGCTGATGCCGTGCGGTCCATGCTAGAAAAAGCGGGTCGACCGATCGGACCTTTGGACACGCTCATCGCCGGGACCGCTCTCGCCTGTCGGGCCACCCTGGTCACGCACAACACGCGCGAGTTTAAACGGGTATCGAAACTCACCTTGATCGATTGGTACGGCTGAGACCCATCGGTTGGCGAAAAAGAATGGATGCTGATTGACCCAAAATACGCGCCTACCCCCGCCACCTGATTCGGTGCCGCGCTCTTTTGGACGCTCGAATAAGCGATAAAAAAAGAAGTCGCTATGGGCGCAATCGAGACCATTTTTAGGATGACGCAAAAAAGTTTGGTCGAGACGTTATTGGGCTCCTGCCGCCGACGCGTTCTGACATGATGACTACTGCGTCCCGAACAGAGTGCTGGATTTTCCCGGCGCGACCACCGATCCCTTCAAGCTGCACCGCGACCCTTAACCACATCTTGATGATCGACTGGCGGGTTACCCCCAACCGACCGGCCTCACGATCCAGAGATTCAATCATCCAAGCGGGGAGGTCACATTGATTTGCCTTTGTGCCCACGCGGAACGCTTTGCCGGGGTCAAATCCGGCGCATCTCTAAGATTTTCGCAGGCACCTGCTCTCGTTCCACGTTCCGCACTAGGCAAAGCTGCCATTTCAGCGAGAACGGCACGCCGCCAACAGCGTACTTGTGCTCATCGAATTTGAGCGACGCCGCGATGCGTTCATGTCCGAGATTCACTCCGCTCAGGTAGCTGTATAGAACCACCTGGCGGCCGGTCGCAGCCAGCCACTGTGAGGAGTTGCTTCGGCGGTTGCAAAAAGTAGTCCATCGAATGTGCGGCAGAAGTGACCGGCAGCCAGTTCACCGCGGGCCAGGCCTCCTCGAAGTCTGGGATCCAGCTCTTGTCGATAGGCCAATATATCTCGTGGCCTGAGTTCATCAGCGCCTGCGCAACAGGCAGCACAATCACGATATCGCCGAGACCACGAGTCTGGATCAGCCCCAACTTCACGTCAGAGTGTCCTGGCCAGATTGTCGTATCCGGTGTGCATCAGAGGTGCGCATGCAATTGGTGAGAGACATGCCTTTCCTTTTGACAAGCAGCGACTCATGGCATCGTGTTTTAAAGATACCGCGCGGAGATCAGGCCGGCGCCTTCCGCAGGATATGCGCCGCTTCGACCATGTTGCGCAGCGCCTGTTCGACCTCGGGCCAGGCGCGGGTCTTGAGGCCGCAGTCCGGGTTTACCCACAGGTGCTCGGGCGGCAGGACCTTGGAGGCCTTGCGCAGGAGGCGCACCATGTCCTCGGTCTTTGGAACCCGGGGGGAATGGATGTCGTAGACCCCGGGTCCGATCTCATTCGGGTAGCGGAAATTCACGAACGCATCCAGAAGCTCCATGTCAGAGCGCGAGGTCTCGATCGTGATCACATCCGCGTCCATGGCGGCCACGGCATCGATGATGTCGTTGAACTCGGCATAGCACATGTGGGTATGGATCTGGGTGGCATCGTCCACGGGACTTGCCGCAACCTTGAATGCGCGTACCGCCCACTCGAGATAACCAGGGCGTCCAGCCTCGCGCAGCGGCAGGCCTTCGCGCACCGCCGGCTCGTCGATCTGGATAACGCGGATACCCCCTTGCTCGAGGTCCTTCACTTCATCGCGAATGGCCAAGGCAATCTGTATCGCCGTATCCGACCGCGGCTGATCATCGCGCACGAATGACCACTGCAGGATGGTGACGGGACCGGTCAGCATGCCCTTCATCGGGCGGTGGGTCAGCGACTGCGCGTACTGCGCCCACTCAACGGTCATGGGTTGCGGCCGTGACACGTCTCCGAAGATGATCGGCGGCTTGACACAGCGCGAGCCGTAACTCTGCACCCAGCCATACTGGGTGAACACGAATCCCTGCAGCTGCTCGCCAAAGTATTCCACCATGTCGTTGCGCTCGGCCTCGCCGTGCACCAGCACGTCGATCCCCATTTCTTCCTGCTTGCGCACCGCAAGCGCGATCTCCTCGCGCATCTTTTGCCGGTAACCGGCATCGTCGAGCCGCCCGGCCTTGTGCTCCCGGCGCGCTGTGCGGATCTCGGCGGTCTGGGGGAACGAGCCGATGGTGGTTGTGGGGTAGGCCGGCAGCTGCAGGCGTTTCTGCTGGAGTGCGCGGCGCGCGGTAAACGCGCTCTTGCGACGGGCGTCCGCCGCCGTCAGCGACGCGACGCGCTTCTTGACCGCGGGATTATGGATCCGCCGCGACTTCCGCCGGGCGGCCAGGGCGGCGCGGGTCGCATTGAGGGTGGAGATCACCGCGTCCAGACCCTCATCAAGCGCACGGCGCACCGTCTGAATCTCCGCAAGCTTCTGCACCGCAAAGGCGAGCCAGGAGCGCATCTCCGCATCGAGCGCCGTCTCGCGATCGAGATCCACCGGCACGTGCAAGAGCGAGCAGCTTGCGGACACCGCGAGCGGGCCCTTGAATACATCCCGCGCGGATTCGATCTCGGTAATGGCGGCCTCGAGGTCCGCGCGCCAGATGTTGCGCCCGTCAATGACGCCGAGCGACAACAGCTGGTCAGCCTTGAGGGCGCCCGCCACCGCGGCCAGCTGCCCGGGGGCGCGCACGAGATCGATATGCCAGCCCGCCACGGGAAGATGCTTGACCACGTTCACATGATCGGCGATCCCTTCGAAATAGGTCGCGACCAGAAGTTTCACCGTATCCTTGAAGCCCTCGTACGCACGGGCGTAGGCGTCAAGCCAGTGCCTCGGCAGATCGAGCGCAAGCGCCGGCTCATCGATCTGCACCCATTCAACCCCCTGCTGCTTCAGGCGCATGAGGATCTCGCGGTATACCGGGACCAGCCCTGCAAGGAGATCCAGCCGATCAAACGTCCCGCCCTTGACCTTGCCGAGCCAGAGATAGGTGAGCGGCCCGATCAGCACGGGCTTCACCTTGTGGCCCAGCGCCTGAGCCTCCTTCACCTCGTCAAAGAGCCGTGATGAGGACAGGCGAAAGGCCTGTCCGGGCTGGAACTCGGGGACCATGTAGTGGTAGTTGGTGTCGAACCACTTCGTCATCTCGCACGCGAACGTGGCGGTGCCGGTTGGCGCGGTGCCACGGCCCATGCGGAAATAGGTGTCGAGATCGACCTCGCCCCCCTTCCATTCGAACCGCGGGGGGACGACACCGAGGGTGGCACTCATGTCGAGCACCTGGTCATACCAGGAAAAGTCGCCGGCGGTGACGAAATCCAGCCCGGCCTTCTGCTGCAGCGCCCAGTGGCGCGCGCGCAGGGCACGACCAGCCTGATGCAGATCCTCTTGGCTGCGCTCACCTTTCCAGTAGGCCTCTACCGCCTTTTTGAGCTCGCGGTCTCCGCCGATGCGTGGAAAGCCAAGGATATGTGCCTGCGTCATGATGCTCCTGTTCGGGCCAAGTGCCTGATGCTGAAAAAACAGGCCGCCAAGGCTAACCGCCGGGCCCTGTTGAGTCAATGACCGGGGACATTTCTGAATGGCGTTGACAGCAGTCTGGCGAATGACCCTCTAAGCCAGACCCAGGAATCAGGGTCCGCTAACAGGCCTCCTCGATATGGCGGGGACTTGATGGAGAGGGTATTCAGCCCGAGGACAGTTCGGGCCCCTAACCCTTATCCCTGCCTTTCCCTTTACGACGAACCCCGCCCACCAACACCAGGAGACCGGCACCCATGAGCCATGACGTTGCGGGTTCGGGAACGGGGGTGGCGAGGAAGCTATATTGTTGTCCCGAGCTATTGAAAGATATCCCGACGATGTCGCCATTGTTGTTGATGCCGAGAACTTGGCTAAAACTGGCCCCCGGCACAGCGAATGCCGTGAAGACGCCACCATTATCGAGGAAGCTGTGGGTTCCCGAGCTATCGACGTAGATGCCGACGATCGTCCCGTTGTTGTTGATGCCGTAAGCAGACGTACTACTGGACCCCGGAACGTTCAGGGATGTGAAGGTGCCACCGTTGTCGAGGAAACTGTTGATCATCCCCGAGCTATCGTTAT
>JAJYDT010000125.1:0-4192 GCA_021777335.1 Pseudomonadota bacterium
CAGCGCGCTTTCCACCTCGGCTGTTCCCAGCCGATGTCCGGCGACGTTGATCACGTCATCGACGCGTCCGGTTACCCAGTAATAGCCGTCGGAGTCGCGCCGTGCGCCATCTCCGGAAAAATACATCCCCGGGTAAGCCTTGAAATAGGTGTCTATGAAGCGCGAATGATCGCCGTAGATGGTGCGCATCTGGCCAGGCCAGGAGCGGGTGATCACCAGGTTCCCGCTGCCGGCACCTTCCACGAGCTTTCCTTCGGCGTCGACCAGTGCCGGCACGATTCCGAAAAACGGGTGGGTAGCGGATCCGGGCTTGAGGCGGGTTGCTCCGGGCAGCGGTGTTATCAGAATTCCCCCGGTTTCGGTCTGCCACCACGTGTCCATCACCGGACAGCGCGAATCGCCGACCACCCGGTAATACCACTCCCATGCTTCGGGATTGATGGGCTCGCCGACGGTTCCGAGCACCCGAAGACTCGTGCGCCGCGTGCTCTTGAGCGGTTCGTCGCCTTCGCGCATAAGCGCACGGATCGCCGTGGGCGCCGTATAGAAGATGTTGACCTTGTGTTTGTCGATGACCTCCCAGAAGCGCGATGCCGTGGGGTAGGTCGGGATGCCCTCGAACATGAGCGTGGTGGCCCTGTTCGCGAGCGGACCGTAGACAATGTACGAGTGTCCCGTTACCCAGCCGACATCAGCGGTACACCAGTAGATGTCTCCGTCGTGATAATCGAAAACATACTTGTGGGTTATCGCTGCAAACAGCAGGTACCCGCCCGTTGTATGCAGGACACCCTTGGGCTTGCCTGTGGAGCCCGAGGTGTAGAGGATGAACAGCGGGTCCTCGGCGTCCATCTCTTCGACCGGACAGTCGCGAGCAGCCGCGGCCATCGCCTCGTGGTACCAGATGTCGCGGTTCTCGTGCCATAGTACCGGGCCGCCGCTGCGCTTCACGACCAGTACGGTGTGTACGTTCTGGCATGTCATGACAGCCTTGTCGGTATTGTTCTTGAGCGGAATCTTCTTGCTGCCGCGAATGCCTTCGTCCGCTGTTATCACCACGCGGCAGTCGGAGTCGAGAATTCGGTCCTTCAGGGATTCGGGAGAGAATCCTCCGAACACCACCGAGTGCACGGCACCGATGCGGGCGCAGGCGAGCATGGCATATGCCGCCTCCGGAATCATCGGCATGTAGATGCAGACGCGGTCTCCCTTCTTGACGCCACGGCTCTTTAGAACGTTTGCCAGACGACATACGTGTTCGTGCAGTTCGCGGTAGCTGATCTTGCGGTCAGCCCAGGGATCGTCTCCCTCCCAGATGATTGCGATCTGATCGCCATGCTCTTCCAGATGACGGTCTACGCAGTTGTAGCAGGCATTGAGTTTTGCGCCGATGAACCAGCGGATGCCGACCTTCTGAAAATCCCAGTCGGAAACCTTGCTCCATGGCTTGGACCAGGTGAGGAACGCCCTGGCCTGTTCGTCCCAGAAGCCGTCCGGGTCGGAAACCGAACGGGCATACATTTGCTGGTAACGCTGTGCGGAAATATGGGCAGTTTTTGCGAGCGCTGCCGGAACGTTATATACCTTCTCGCTTGACATGGTCTCTTACCTCGTTTCACTGTCTTCGCGAACCGCAATGGAGGGGAGGGGTTCGCAAAGGTTAGGTCGCTGTCGTGCCGAGCGCCAAACCTGCAATCCGCCCGCGTCCGGAAAATGGCACATTTCCCTGGTCTAGGGTGCGGCACGGAACGCGGTTTGCATCGTCGATATTCGCGCATTCTTTACGGGGTGCGTACGTTGCTGCGGTACCACCGGTAGCCAATAAACGCATGCACACTTTCATTTCATGGCGTGCCCGGCAGCCAGTTTGAAGACCCTGTCAGTCCTGTGCCAGTGCGGGCGGCCGCGCGATGCGGCCGCCCCCGGAGCCCGCCATCCTTCCTTAACCGGGAGGCGCACCTACCGGAATTACCGTCTTGCCGAACGTTGCATTCGTGACCAAGGCGAAGCTCGTGTACATGGCGAGCAGGCCGCAAACGAGGCCGAGCCACCCGCCTGCGACATGCATCTCGCTTTTGCCGAACAAAGCCCCGAATCCGAGCAGGAAGAAAGTGATCCACAGCGTCAGGAAAATCCACCACAGCGCCTTGCTAAGCCGGAACGTGGCAATCCACATGTAAAGCGTGAAAACACCCCACCCGATCAGTGTGACGCCGATCGTGCTTCCCGCTTGCGACAAATCCAGTATGCCATGGCCACCGAGCAGGACCAGAAGCGCAAACCACCACCAGAATGCGCCATAGCTGAGAAATGCCACGGTGCCGAAGGTATTGCCGGTACGAAATTCTAGTATGCCGGCAATCATCTGTATGAGACCGCCGTACGCAAAAGCCAGTGGAATTACCACCTGCTCCCCGCCCGGCGGCAATACGCCAGCGTTAACCAGACTCAGGATTATCGTGGTAAGTCCGAAACCGACGAGACCGAGAGGTGCAGGATTTGCCATTTTCGGTGCTTCCGCCGCCATGAGACGTCCCCCCGCTGTTGTTGATGAGAACTACAAGATATTAGGGCCGGCGTTTTCGCGCAAGCAGTATTGGAACCTGACCTGTGGAGATGATCCGCGTGCGTATAAGCAAACGATAATGTATGTCGAATGCCAGTGCGTGCGAGGGCATCTCGCCCGGCAGGATGGCGCGAAGCCGCCACGTGAAGTTACCATCCACGCCTGGCCGCGTGGATGCTCGGCCACTAAATATATGTACGGTTTATCCGCCTGCGTGCCGAAACAGGCTAACGGGGGTTCATCATGATTGAAATCCGCAAGTCGCAAACGCGTGGTCACGCCAATCACGGTTGGCTCGACAGCTTCCACACATTCTCTTTTGCCGATTACCACGATCCGGTACACATGGGTTTCGGCCATCTGCGCGTCATCAACGAGGACCGGGTGAATCCCGGAACCGGATTTCCGACCCACGGCCATCGCGACATGGAGATCGTCACCTACGTGCTGGACGGTTCCCTGGAGCACAAGGACAGCATGGGCAACGGCTCGGTAATCCGTGCAGGAGACGTGCAGCGCATGAGCGCCGGTACCGGTGTTCGCCACAGCGAATACAATGCATCGTCGGACGCAATCGTGCACTTTCTGCAGATCTGGATCGTGCCGCGTGAAAGCGGCCTGGTGCCGAGCTACGAGCAGCGTCATTTCGAGCCGCAGGAGTTTGACGGAAGGCTGAGGCTGGTGGCGTCTTCCGACGGGCGTGACGGTTCGGTCCGTGTCCATCAGGATGTATCGCTGTACGCAGGGCGGTTTGACGGCAGCGACAGCGCTCGTTACACGCTCGGACCGGATCGGCGGGCCTATGTACAGGTGGCGCGCGGTACGGTACGCATCGATGGCCAATTGCTTGGCGCGGGCGATGGCGCAAAGATTGTCGGCGAACCGGAGCTCGTGCTGGATTCTGCCAGAGGCGCCGAGCTGCTGGTGTTTGACCTTGCCTGACCTGAAGGTGCGGTTGGGCCAGGCAAGCCGGTGCCGATCCCGGGTGCCGTCATCTCTCGCACCCGTGCCGCGCGACTGCGGCGTGGCGTGTCGGGATGCCTGCTAGCGCTGGCTTGCTGCAGCAGCCGGGTCGCCGACCGGGGGCGCTTCCGGCGGCACCCGTTGCACCTGCCAGTGATCGATAGCCCAGCGCCAGAAGCTGTCCAGGTCGCTTTCACGCAGTTCGTCCGGAGGCCGCTGTCCGAGAAACCGGAGCACTTCGAAAAGGACTGCAACCGGGTCGTGGCCGCCGATTGCGGCAGCATACGTCTGCTTGCCGAGCTTTTCGCCGTGCCCGTCCACCGCCAGCGGCAGGTGTGCATACAGCGGAGTGGCAAGACCGAGCAGCTTCTGCAGATGGATCTGGCGGGGTGTTGAGAAAAGCAGATCGGCGCCGCGCACCACTTCGGTGACATCTTGTGCCGCGTCATCCACCGCCACGGCAAGCTGATAGGCATACAGGCCATCCGCGCGCCGCACTACGAAATCACCGATTTCGCGCGCCAGCGCACAGCGCACCTCGCCCTGAATGAGATCAAAGAACGTGATCTCCTCGCCTCCGGTGCACACCCGCAGGGCAGGGCCATTGCGGCGCGCAGCGCGGCAGGTCCCTGGATAGACCGGGCCGTCTATGCCGCGTACGCT
>JAJYDT010000125.1:4202-4526 GCA_021777335.1 Pseudomonadota bacterium
GTACAGGACTCCGTGGGCTTGCAGTGCGGCGAGTGCATCGCGATAAGCCGCGTCATTGCGGCTCTGGAAACCCACGGGGCCGTCCCAGGCGAATCCGAATGCCTCGAGTGTGCGCAGGATTTCATCGGCTGCGCCGGCAACGACGCGCGGCGGATCCAGGTCCTCGATGCGCACAATCCATTCCCCACCGCGGCTTCGAGCCTGCAGAAAGCTGCCGGTTGCTGCAACCAGGGATCCGAAGTGCAGCGGACCGGTCGGGGAGGGTGCGAAGCGCCCACGGTATGCTGGAGCAGAACACCGGGCGGCAGGTGCGGCACGCCCGTC
>JAJYDT010000126.1:0-4032 GCA_021777335.1 Pseudomonadota bacterium
AAGTCGTGCGCTGGTGCGCCAGGATCTCATAGTCAATCCCCAGTTCGGCAAGGTACTGCCGCAAGGTGGGCGCGAGGCTCATGGACGGTCCCCCTCCGTGGTGTCCTGCTGGAGCTACGATAGCTCCGGACCCGGCACCATGACCATACCCCGGTGGGGATAGCTGCCCACAACGCCGTCGCTCGACACCGCACGCAACCGCGCCGGTACCGCTGCACATCGGCCGGCCGCCCTGCTTCTCGAAAAAAAAAGCCCCTGGGCCACGTTATGCCCAGGGGCCGACGATGGAAGTTTGACTCAGCGGTCCATGGTCTCCGGGACTTCGATGTCAGGCCTCTGGATATCGGGGCGATCGATCTGCGGGCGATCGATCTGCGGGCGATCGACATCGGGTCGATGATCGACATCCGGACGACGATCGACATCGGGTCGATGATCAACATCCGGACGACGATCGCCATCGGGTCGATGATCGAAATCCGGCCGGTGTCTTTCCACTTCTTCCTCTGCCCTCGGGTTGCCGGGCATGGCTGGTGTGGCCCTCTGGCCCTGGCCCGGATAGGGCATGGCCGGGGTGGCGGCGTTAGTGGACGAAGACACGGTGGTCGTCGCATCCGTATCGCTATCCGTGGCACCGGCCCGGACAACTACCCCCAAGGCCAGGGTCAGCCCCAGAGTCGAGGCAACTAACAATGCAGTTCTGCTATTCATGACAAAGTTCTCCTGTTTCATTTACATCTAGAAGGGTCGTTCCAAACCTACCCCGACTCCCCAATTCGGGCTTCCATTGCTCAATCCCTTATCGAAGTAGACCTGAAGACCATGGCCGGGCTGCGGATAATAGTTCCAAGCGATGATGGCGTCGGCAGCGCCTGGAAAACCCGGCTGCTCGGATTGGTGACCGGCGAACATGCCGGTCAGATAGTTCTGGCGATTCAACTGCATGCTGGCTCCGCCGTCATAGGTCGCGATGTTCTGCAGTGCCAGGCCGGGGGCTGAGCCGACGATCCGATAACCGACATCGGCGAACGGGAACAACGACCTGCCCACCGACCACTCGAACCCGACCCCGCCCTCGTAGTCGTTCTCGCCGGTACCGAGACCGGAGCTGCGCGAGGCCGTGCCGAGCTTGATCTTGGCATAAGGAAGAATGTCCGGAGCAGAACCGATGCCGCGGATGCGGTAGCGGCCCTCGAGCCAGATGTCGCCCAGACCGCTTTCGGTCTTAGTCGTGGTCGCGCCGCGATTACCGACCACCGTACCCCCGGAGAGGATCGCACCAGTGCTGTGCACAGAGAGTAGCGGCACTGTCGCCTTGAGCGTCAGATTGTCCTTCTGATACTTGACATAAAACGGCAGATAATAGATCTGCGTGGTCGAAGAGGTGCCATAGTTGCCCTCGTAGTATGCCGGTGCGACCCCGACCACCGTGCTGCCGGCGGCCTGCACCACCGCGCTGGCGCCCACCGCACCTGCGGCCACAAGCACTGCGGCCAGGCTGGACTTGCAGCTCATCATTACTCCTTGTCGTTGATTCAGAAAACGGTTGAGATAGGCGCTGAACTTTACACCCCGGATATCCTCGCCGCCTATCCGTACCATGATGCAGTGGGAACATTTCCCACAAGCGAAACGAATTTTAGTGGGAACTTTTCCCACGGTCAAGTGGCATGCTATGCTTGATTTAAACCGGCCGATGGGCGGTCGGGGGCTGGGGCATCGGGGTATGATCGTGGACGCTGCACTGAAGACCGCCATCCGGACCATCCTCTCCCCCCTCGTCCGTTACCTCATTGGTCGAGGCGTAACCTATCCGGCCCTCAGCGAAGTGCTGAAAGAGGCGTACATCGGCGCTGCCGAGCGGCACGACGGTGCGGATCCCGGCACCGTCTCCGACAGCCGTATGAGCCTGCTGACCGGCATCCACCGAAAAGACGTGAAGCGCCTGCGGACACAGGCGCGTGCCGGCACCAAACCCCAAGTTTTGCGCCCCGGGGCGAACCTGGCCGCGCGGGCGGTAGCCGCCTGGGTGTCCCTGCCCCGTTACCTCGACCGCGACGGGCACCCCCGGATGCTGCTGCGTCGCGCCGCGAACAGTCGCGTGAGTTTCGAAACACTCGTGCGAGCGATCAAGGCAGACGTGCGCCCCAGTGTCATTCTCGAAGAACTGGTGCGGGTAGGGGTGGCGACGGTCGAGGGCGACACAGTGCGACTGCTGAAGACCGCTTACGTCTCAGCCTTGCCTGAAGACAGGCTTGCCTTCCTCGGAGCAAATGTGGGCGATCACCTGGCGAGCGCTCTGCACAATATCTCCGGCCATGGTGAAGTCTTCCTGGAGCGGGCCGTGTACTACGAGGTCATTGCGCGCGAGGATCTGGCCGCGGTACGCCCGGCGCTTACACAGCTCTCCGAAGCGTTTCTGAGGCAGGCCAATCAGCGTGTCATGCCACTCAACGAGGCGGCGCGCGCCGCCCCGAGCCCGGATGGCCGGCGCATGCGCCTGGGCATTTACTACTACGAAGAAGCAAGCCGTGTCGAGCCCGGCAAGAAACCGCGCAGCGGAGGGCGTGAGTAAACCCCATGAGCACATACATTACTAAAGAGCCTATTGGCCGGCGGGTGCTTTTCGCGCTCCTCTGTGGACTGCTGCTCCTGGCGGCGCCGCTCTCGGCAGATGCCACCGACCCGGGCTCCGGGGGCGGAATCGGCGGCACGGGAATCACCAGCGAAGGCATCGGCGGTACCGGGATAAGCAGCTTCGGGGTGGTACAGCGCTTTGGGAGCATCTACGTCAATGGACGTGAGTACTTACTCAACGATACGACCGGTTATCGCCTTGATGGACACCCGGGTACCGTCCGGAATGTGCACCTTGGGGACGTGGTCCTGGTGCGGGCACAGGCCAAGCCGGACGGGCGATTGACGGCCGACTCGGTACACGTCAGGGTCGCGCTCGCCGGACGCATTGAAAAGGTTAATCCGCACGCAGGAAAGATCACGCTCCTCGGCCAAGTGGTTCACGTCACGGCCGAGACGCGAACCAGCGGTCCCGGGGCACCGCGTCTGAAACTGGCACAGCTCCATGCCGGCGATGCGGTCCGCATCAGCGCTCTGGCCCGGGGCAATGGCCGCTGGGTAGCGACACGCGTAGTACGTGCGCCGGCCACGGCCTTCCTGCTGAGCGGGCCTGTACGCGCGATCAACCGGACACATGGGTATTTGACCATCGGCACCCGGACCTTGGCGGCGTCCGGACCGCCCACGGGGATCGCGATCGGCGAGCAGGTGCGGGCCGCGGGCCGCTACGTGCGTGGCACGCCGGTCGTGATGCGCGTGCAACCCGTCCTCGCCGCCGTCGGCGCTCCGGGCACGACAGTGGAGATGTCGGGCTACGTCGAGGCCCGGCCCGACCCCGGCGTGCTGCTTGCCAACGGTGTACCGCTGCGCTACACAGCTCGAACACACTTCAGTGGCGGAACCGCAGCGGACGCACGGGCCGGCACGGCAATCGCCGTGCGCGGTGTCGCCGAACCGGACGGCAGCGTGCTCGTAAACCGGGTGGTACTGCGTGCGGATCCGATGTGGGTGGATCTTCCATCGCCGCTGGCACCCCGACCCGCCGCCAGCACGCGGCCCGAGTCGCGTGAAAGGCCGGACATCGAACGTCCCGATATCGAACGTCCCGACATTGAGCGCCCGGAGATCGAGTTGCCGGAGCAGCCGGGCGGATGATGGTCGCGACACGCTGCGGCAGCGGTACGCTTTTCGCTGGTTAAAGGGTAGCGACCCGGCGGACCCTGCCCAACCACGGACCGCACAACCGGGTCAACCTGGTTGGATCGGCTGGCTTGAGCTGCTGACCCGCATCGGCGGGATCTTTGAAGATAGAAAGAATGCCGGATTACAGTCCGCAACCGGCCGGGCTATTTCGGCTTCAGGAGGTCCTTGAGACGTTCAAATGGCCGGTTGGTTGCATCCTGCCGTTCGTCCGATGACGTACCTCCCGCGACGCCTGCACCGGCCTGGTGATCC
>JAJYDT010000126.1:4042-4455 GCA_021777335.1 Pseudomonadota bacterium
CAGTAGATGCAGAGGTTCTCCCAGTTGCTGCCATCTAGCGGATTATTGTCGTGATTATGGTCCTTGTGGTGAACCGTAAGCAGATGCAGGTTCTCACGCGTGAACGAGCGGCCGCACCGGCCGCACACCCAGGGGTGAATCCTGAGCGAAAGCTCGCGGTATCCCTTCAGGCGTTCATCCCGCTCCCGACGCGCCCGCGCCACAACGTCGTCGAGCCGGCCCGACCCGCCCTTGTTTCCACCTGAACCACCTGCCTGCCTTGTCATTACGAAGTCTCTCGCCTACCGTCGATGAAGATCCAACCCAACGCCACCGCCATCAATGTCAGCCCGGCGACATAGGTCCCCCACCAGAAATTTCCCGGACGGTATGCGGCCAGCGCCAGTTGCCCGCGGCTGAGCAGGCCAAAGGCC
>JAJYDT010000032.1 GCA_021777335.1 Pseudomonadota bacterium
CGCGATAATCAGTCAGCCAACCCCATGACAAACGCAAGCGCGACATTCAGTCGAGCGACATCCTTCTCGTCAAGCGATCCAATCCTGCGCCCAACGCGCTCGCGGCGGATGGTCACGGGTTTATCCGCCATGATTTGCGAGCGCACCTGCAAACCATTCTTGTCGGTAGGTTCGAGGGTGATGCGGAAATATGGGGCCTCTGCGATCTCGGGGGGTCATTTGACAGATGACCACGGAAGAATGTTCTGCGAGCAGTGCGTCAGCCTGAATAATGACTGCTGGGCGCGGCTTCCCATAGTCGCCTGACGCCGCTACCGTCACGAGGGTGGCCTGGATCCATTCGTAGCGGGCCCACCGGGTGGCTCAGCACCGAAAAGACCACGGCCTTGGACACCGGACAGGAATTCTGCCAGCTGATCCGTGCCAAGGCTTTATGAAGAACGTGAAATTAGGTTAGGCTACATCGCTCAGGAACTGAACGGCACACGCGACAGCAATGCCGTAATTACGACCAACGAAAGGTGGCGGCGCGTTTGTTCCCAGGTGACACAAACCCACAGGGTTTAAAAGTCGTCAGCTGACATCCCCGATGTCTCCGGTATGTTCCGCCGCCGCCCTCGCCCGAGAGAACTGGAGATGCGTATGACCCCGACACAGCGTCGCCCCGGCGCGCACGCGATTTACCCGCTCCGGCCGGACTATGTCGGCCTCGCGCGCTTCCTGGCGGAGCCCAGGGAGGACGTGCTCGGCGCCGTCGTGTTCGGGCGCGCCCCCGAGGCCCCCGGGCTTGTCGCCGTTCCGCTCGCACCCGCGCAGGGTATGGACCTGGTCGAGTGCTGGCGCGGGCGGTCACCCGTCCAGCGCGGTACGCAGGACGACATCTCATATGCCCATGACGGCGTCGTGCTGTTCGCTTCGCTCATGAATGACGGGATGCCCGGGATCGAGCGCGCCGCCGAGGACGCGTACCACCGGTTGCTCACGCTCACGGAAAGGCTCGGGTACCCCCACGTGCTGCGCGCCTGGAATCATTTTTCGGATATCCATGGCGACGAGAATGGTCTTGACCGCTACCGTCGTTTCAACATCGGGCGCCATCGGGCGCTTGCATCACGGCTTCGCGCCGGATGGGTGCGGCCGGCGGCGAGTGTGATCGGAATGCGGATCCCGGGGCTGCGGGTGTATCTGCTTGCCTCGGTCGTGCCGGGACAGGCGATCGACAACCCGCGTCAGATCCGCCCGTGCCGGTATCCTCCCCAGTACGGACCCCGCCCACCGGACTTCTCGCGCGCGATCAAGGCTGACCTTGCCGGGCGTCAGTGTGTTTTTGTCTCCGGGACCGCGGCGATCCAGGGGCATGCCAGCCAGTCGCGCGAGGATCCCATGGGCCAGCTCGACGAGACCCTGAGAAACCTGGACGCCGTGCTCCGCGCGGCCGGTGTGCTTGATGTGGCACCAATCACCGCGCTCAAGATCTATACGAGTGCTGCCGCGCCGCCGCGGCTTGCGGAACGTATCGCCGCGTGGCTCCCGCACGGAGCGAGCGCCGTTTACCTTATCGGTGATATCTGCCGTGCCGAGCTTACCGTCGAGATCGAGGCGTTTGTCTCGCCGGGCGATAATATTTAACCCCCGGCAGGCCGTGCGAGCATGGAATTTGCATAATACTTGTGAGACGTGGAAGATTGGCGAAAGCAGCAAGGCGGCGAAACGGCGCCGGAGGCCGGAAATCTCTGGTTGCCGCACGTATATCGCTGAAATTATGGAGGTTTCCTCCGCTACGGGGCTATGTATCACCGGTCGCGGAGTCGTCTGAAACGTTTGCGCCCGCCACGAGTTTCACCTTTACTGACACCATGCCAAACGATTGCGGGGTGGGGCAGGCGCTCCTCTGAATAACGATGTCCGTTACGTCACGACGACTATCAGACTCGGCGCCACCGCATCGTCCTTGGATAGGGGGGCGTTTGACGCGCAGAGCAACCAGGCAGTCGACGACGACAGCGGTTCGTCCGCACAGCAACATGTCGGTGATGCCCCTGTTCTGGGTCATCGCCGCCATCGTGTTCGTGGTCACCGACGGGATTGCCCTGCGGTACTGGTGGGTGAATGCCGACCCGGTGAGCCGCGCCGCGTCGTGGCCACCGCTTGCCGTAGGGTTCGCCGCGCTCCTGTTCTTCGCCATCGCGGGCCGGATTGAGGGCACCACCCGCCGGCGTCGCGACCGGCAGAGCGCGCTCGTGATCGAGGAGCGTGACCACCGCCTCTCGGCGCTCATCGAAAACTTCGCGGATCCGGTATGGCTTTATTATTTTGATGGCCGCCCGCCGATCATCAGCCGGGAGCTCTGTGGTTATTCGCCGGAAGAGCTTGCGCAGGGCGGCCTCCCATTCTTCCTCGACCTGTGCCTCCCGGAATCCCGGCTGCGCCTTGAGCAGGATCTCAAGCAGTTACGCGAGACCGGAGCGCGCGTTGCGCACCGTACGGTCGAAATGACAAACCGCAGCTCCATGTGTATTCGCACATACCTCGTCAACATGTCGCCGCTCCATCAGGGGGGGCGTGTGGTGGGTGTGCAGGGCGCGAACCGCGACATCACCGAGTTCCAGAGCGTGCAGAAGGCGTTGCGCCAGAGCGAGAGCCGCTTCCTCGATATCATCGAGGCGGCGCACGACCTTGTGTGGAGCGTCGATGCCGACAGCAAGTGGACCTACCTGAACCGCGCCTCGACCCAGATCTACGGACGCGCGCCTGCGGACCTCATCGGCCGTCCCGTGATCGGTATCGCGCATCCTGACTCGGTCGAACAGGACCTGCGCGCGCTGCGCACAGTGCTGAAGGGTACCGAGATCACGCGCCACGAAACCATGCACATGCACAGCGACGGCAGCGTGCGGCACCTGAGCTTCAACATGAAGCCGCGTCTCGACGACGACTGGAACGTCATCGGCGCAATGGGCACCGCACGCGACGTGACCGAACAGAAGCGCTACCAGCAGCAGCTCGAGCATCTTGCCGCACACGATGCGCTCACAGGGCTATACAACCGGCATCATTTCGAGCGCGAACTGCAGGGCGCGGTCGAAGAAGCGAAACGTTCCGGACACGCGTGCGGGCTTTTGTACATTGACCTGGACAACTTTAAGTACGTGAACGATACCTCCGGGCATGCAGCCGGAGACCGGTTGCTGGTTGAGGTGTCCGTCATGCAGCAGACGCGCATACGCTCGGGTGACGTGCTGGCGCGTTTTGGCGGAGACGAGTTCACGGTGCTTCTGCGTGACGTCGATCTCGCGCGGCTCCAGCAAACAGCTAATTCGTTCCACGAGCTGTTCAACAACCACATATTTTTCCAGTCCGAGCACGCCTTCGACATCCGGGTGTCAATCGGCGCGGCACTGATCACGGGTGAGGTCCAGAGCGCAAGCGACGCCCTTGGCCAGGCCGACCTTGCGTGTTCCGTCGCGAAGTCACGCGGACGCAATCAGGTGCACATCTACGACGCATCCGATCTGGCGAAGGCGGACATGGTGTCGGATATCGGCTGGTCACGAAAGATCCATGAGGCGCTTGAGCGTCAGGGTTTCGTGCTGTGGTATCAGCCGATCGTGCGCATTGCCGATGGCCAGATCGATCAGTACGAGGTGCTGCTGCGGATGGTCGACGAGCAGACCGGTGAGGTGAGCGGACCGGGGGCGTTCCTGCCGGCCGCCGAGCGTTTCGGCCTGATCCACCTCATCGACCGGTGGGTGACCGGGGCCGCCATTGGTGCGCTTGGCGAACTCCACGCCGAGGGGAATTACTGCCGGTTCGCCATCAATCTGTCGGGACGCTCACTCCAGGACCGGGAACTGCTGCCGCGCATCAAGGCGGCGCTCAAGCGGTTCAATGTCCCGCCTGACGCGGTGACCTTTGAGGTCACCGAGAGCACGGCCATCTCCCGCATCGCCGATGTAAAGAGCATTATGGACGAACTGCGTGCGCTCGGCTGCCACTTCGCGCTCGATGACTTCGGGACCGGGTTCAGCTCCTACGGTTATCTGAAAAATCTGCCGGTCGACTACCTCAAGATCGACGGCTCGTTCGTGCAGAATCTGCCGCTTGATGTGGTCGACCAGGCCATGGTCCAGTCGATGAACCAGATTGCCCACGCGCTCGGCAAAAAAACCATCGCCGAGTTCGTCGAGGATCACGCCACGCTTGAGCTTCTGAAGGGCTACGGTGTCGATTTCGCTCAGGGCCGGTATCTGCAGGCCCCTGCCCGGCGTGTCGCCGCGCCCAAGGGCAGCCGCCGGTGAGACGGGTAGCCGGTCGCGCGGCGATCATATAAGAGAGAGCGTCAGGATTGCGGCAGAGGCCCTTTTGGGCCCATGCGTCGTGCGCCCGGAAAAACGGAAAATGTGTTTCCCCTCGCCTAAACCAGGCTTATGATGCGCGTATCTGAAAAGCGCCAGGGCGGCCGGGTGTGCCGCTGGCAATCACGCAGCCAAGGTCGCCGGAGCAGCACGGTAGGCACCTCGCCGTTTTAATCCAGGGAGCCTGATCCACACGATGATCGCCGCATGATCTACCCTGATCGGTTTGACGTCATCGTTATCGGCGGCGGGCACGCAGGGACCGAGGCGGCGCTTGCGTCCGCGCGCATGGGCGCACACACGCTGCTGCTCACTCACAACGTCGAAACCGTAGGGCAGATGTCATGCAATCCCTCCATTGGTGGCATTGGCAAGGGACACCTCGTCAGGGAAATCGATGCGCTGGGCGGGGCAATGGGGGGCGCGGCGGACCTCGCTGGTATCCACTTCCGCGTGCTGAATGCGCGGAAGGGTCCGGCGGTGCGCGCAACGCGCGCCCAGGCGGACCGCCTGCTGTACAAGGCCGCGATCCGCGCGCGGATCGAGGGTGAGCCCCGGCTGTCCGTATTCCAACAGGCGGTCGCCGATCTCAGGCTCGCCGGAGACGCCGTGCGTGGTGTCGAGACCGAAGGCGGAATCACGTTCCACGCACCGGCGGTGGTGCTCACCGCGGGCACATTTCTCGGGGGTGTCATTCACATCGGCGATGCACGCTCCCAGGGCGGCCGCGCCGGGGAGGCGCCGTCCAACCGGCTCGCCGAGCGTTTGCGCGAGTCCCCGCTGCACGCGGGCCGTCTGAAAACCGGTACACCCCCCAGGATCGACGGACGCACGATCGATTATTCCGTGCTTGAGCCGCAACCAGGTGACAAGCCGACCCCGAGGTTTTCCTATATGGACCCGGGAGTGGCGCGTCCGCCCCAGGTATCATGCCACATCACGCGCACACTGCCGGCCACTCACGACATCATCCGCGAAAACCTCGGTCGTTCACCGCTATACGCCGGCGCCATCCGCGGCGTCGGCCCGCGCTACTGCCCGTCGATCGAGGACAAGGTGGTGCGTTTCGCGAACAGGGACTCGCATCAGGTGTTCCTCGAGCCGGAAGGCCTTAACACGCACGAGGTGTATCCGAACGGGATCTCGACCAGCCTGCCGTTCGACGTGCAGTGGGCGCTTGTGCGCTCGATCCCCGGGCTGGCGCGTGCACACCTGACGCGCCCGGGCTATGCCATCGAATACGATTACTTTGACCCGCGCGACCTGCACCCCTGGCTCGAGACGCGCGCCTTCAGCGGGCTGTTCTTCGCCGGCCAGATAAACGGGACTACCGGGTATGAGGAAGCTGCCGCCCAGGGCATGCTCGCAGGCATCAACGCGGCGTTGCGCACACACAATCGCGAACCCTGGTGGCCGCGGCGCAATGAGGCCTACATCGGCGTTCTCGTCGATGACCTGACGACGCAGGGCACAAGCGAGCCCTACCGCATGTTTACCTCCCGAGCCGAGTATCGCCTCATGCTGCGCGAGGACAACGCGGATCTGCGTCTCACGGAACAGGGACGGCAGCTTGGTCTTATCGATGACGCGCGCTGGCGGCAATTCTGTGACAGGCAGGAGGCGATCGCGCGAGAGGCCGCGCGGCTAGAGCGGGCCTATGTGCGGGCAGCGCAGGTCAGTCCTGAGGATGCGGTGCGCGTGCTCGGGCAGCCGCTTGCACGTGACACATCGGCAGCGGAACTGTTGCGACGTCCCCAGGTGACGTATGACGCGCTTATGGGACTGGCGGGGGCCGGTCCGGGCGTGAGCGCGCCGGACGTGGTCGCACAGATCGAGGTGCAGGCGAAATACGCCGGATATATCGAGCGCCAACAGGAAGAGGTAGCGCGCCATGAACGCCATGAACACATGCCGCTGGCGCCTGATCTCGACTACGGTGCGGTGCGTGGACTTTCCACCGAGGCGCGCCAGAAACTTGTCGCAGGACGCCCCGCCACCATTGGCCAGGCAGCACGGATCGCGGGCGTGACACCTGCCGCCATCTCACTGCTGCTCGTGCACCTGCGGCGGCGCGCCTGAGGAGGCGCCGGCACCTTTCGCATGCGCACGAACATAGTCGAAGGTGTTGACCGCGAGCGTCACGCCGGCCCGGGTCAGTACGGATGCCTCCCATTCCCCGGTCTGGGAGGGCCTGAGCGTTTTGAGTGAATAGACGCGCCAGCGCGCGCCGCCGACCGGAAACGACACCTGCGACACGATGTGCCCCCGGTATTCCCAGCGCTGGATCACCGTCTGGCCCGCCATGTTGCGAACGTCTGCGAAGTAGTAGACGTGGTTGGCGTCAGTCGTAAGCGTGGTGATATCATCCACAGGCTCGCGTTTTACGATACCGGTGGTGAAAACCGCCCGGGCGACGTAGGGTTTTTCCGGTCTCGCGGCTGCGCCCGCCGCGGGCGCTGACATGGACAGCAAGGGCAGCGCGATCAACAGCGCCGAGGTGTGGCGCAGACGCATGGGGTGCCTCCCTGGTGATATGTCGATGACCCACTCGAAGTGTAGGCAATGGTCGTGAAGCCGCCAGTCAGCGGGCTCGAAACCGCCCCGCCGGTCGCGGCACTGCTCACCGAGGGTCTGGGGATGCTGGGGCTTGACCTGCCCGGTGAACGCCGGGACGCGCTGCTGCGTTTCGTTGCGCTCCTGCGCAAATGGAACCAGGTGCACAATCTGACAGCCATCGAGCAGCCTGCCGACATCGTCACGCGTCACCTGCTGGACTCGCTCTCCGTGGCGCCATTTCTGTATGGCGATCGTGTCGCGGATGTTGGCAGTGGCGGGGGTTTTCCCGGGTTGCCGCTCGCGGCCGCGCGGCCCGACCTGTGGTTTACGCTTATCGACAGCCGTGACAAGCGGGCGCGTTTTCTCAGGCAGGCGGTCGTCGAGACCGGGTTTCGCAATGTCGAGGTGGTGGCGGACCGGGTTGAACACTACGCGCCAGAGATGCGCTTTGGCACGGTAGTCGCGCGCGCCTTTGGTTCGATCGCGGACTTCACGCGCTGCGCGGGCCACCTGCGCGCAGACGACGGCGTTCTGCTTGCGATGAAGGGGACGTATCCCGCGGAGGAGCTTGCCGAAGCGCACGGGCCTTATTCAGCCGAGGTCGTGTCTGTGCGTGTGCCGATGCTCGCGGCCGAACGTCATGTCGTGATCCTCAGGGGTCTCTAAAGGCGAGGGGTAGTGCCGCTTGGGACGGATTGTCGCGATCACCAACCAGAAGGGCGGCGTCGGCAAGACCACGACCGGCATCAATCTGTCAGCCGCGCTTGCAAAGACCCGCCGCCGGGTCCTGCTTGTTGACCTCGACCCGCAAGGTAATGCCACTGTCGGCAGCGGGGTCGACAAGGAACGTCTCGCGGCGGGCGCATATGAACTTCTGCTCGGACGCGTCACGCTCGCCGAGGTCCACGTACCGGTGGCGGCGGGTTATGATCTCGTTCCGTCCAACGGCCACCTCTCCGGTGCCGAGGTCGAGCTCGTAGGGGCCTCGGAGCGAGAATTCCGCCTGAAGACCGCGCTTTCCGGCGCCGACTACGACTATGTATTCATCGATTGTCCCCCAGCGCTGAACCTGCTGACGGTCAATGCCCTGGCGGCGGCGCACTCCGTGCTGATCCCGATGCAGTGCGAATACTTCGCGCTCGAGGGGCTGTCGGCGCTCGTGAACACGGTCCGCCGCGTGCGCGCCCAGCTGAACCCGGGGCTCGTGATCGAAGGTCTTCTGCGCACACTGTTCGACGCCCGCAACGGGCTTGCGAACGAGGTCTCGATGCAGCTCGCCCAGCATTTCGGTGACAAGCTGTACCGGACGGTGATCCCGCGCAACGTCCGTCTGGCCGAGGCACCGAGCCACGGAGCATCGGTGTTAGAGTATGACCCGCAGTCGCGGGGCGCGCAGGCGTACCTCGCGCTTGCCGGCGAGATCCTGCGTCGGGAGGCGGAACTGAAACCGCAACCGTCATGAATCGAGGGACTTTTCGATGAGCAAGAAACCCCGACTGGGCCGTGGCCTGGACGCACTGCTCGGCGGACCGGTCGGCGCTGGTGCCACCGAGACAGTGACCGAGCTTCCGGTAGATCAGCTCGAGCGCGGCCGCTATCAGCCGCGCAAGCGGTTCGATGCCGGCACGCTGGCCGAGCTTGCGGACTCGATCCGCGCCTCCGGTGTGGTTCAGCCCCTCGTCGTGCGGCCGCTGCCATCAGGCCGCTACGAGCTGATTGCGGGCGAGCGTCGCTGGCGCGCGGCGCAACTTGCGGGGCTTGCACGTGTCCCCGTGGTGGTGCGCGAGATCGGAGACGCAGCGGCGCTCGCCATGTCTCTGATCGAGAACATCCAGCGCGAGGATCTGAGCGCGCTGGAAGAGGCGCGTGCGCTCGAGCGGCTCATCGACGAGTTCTCGCTTACCCACGAGGAAGCGGCTGCCCGCGTCGGCCGTTCACGCGCGGCGGTCAGCAACCTGCTGCGTCTGCTCTCGCTCGACGCGGCCGTACTTGGGATGCTCGAACAGGGGGGTATCGAGATGGGGCATGCGCGCGCGCTGCTCGCGCTGTCCGGCCACGAACAGCGGCAGGTTGCGACGCAGATTGTGAACCGGGGACTCTCCGTGCGGGCCGCGGAGCATCTGATCCAGTCGCGCAAATCGCCCCCCGCGCACGCGCGCAAGGGCAGGGAGGATCCTGATATCCGGGCGCTTGAGCAGGGGCTGTCTGAACGGCTCGGGACGCGGGTGCGTTTCATGCACCGTGGAAACGGCGGCGGCCGGCTCGTGATCGAATACGGAAGCCCGGAGGAACTGGAGGGCCTGCTGGAGCGGCTTCGCTGAGCGCGCGCTTTCGCCCGTGCGTCGCCCGGAGGGGGTGTGGGGTTTGCGCGTCCTGTGGTTTCGGGCTATATGCATTAGGAGGAACCGGAGACACAGGAACAACCTTGCGTAAACGTTTTGTCACGCTCCTACTGGCCGTGGTGGCCGCCAGGGCGCCTGCCGGATTGCGACACATCCGGGCCGAGGCCCAGGGTGGCAACGTAGCCATGCAGCTTCAGCTTGGTGAGCTGTACCAGTACGGTATCGGTCTTCACGACCATGACGTACCGGCGCTTGCGTGGTATCTCGTGGCCGCGCACGCAGGCAATCACGAGGCACGCGCACGCGCACGCGTGCTTGCGAAGACCATGCCCCCGCAGGCGCGCGCCGCGGCGCGCGCGAAGAGCGTCGCCCTGCTTCGCAGGATCAAGACAAAAGGACAGACCGCCGGCGTTGCACCATGGCCACCAGACAAACCGGCCAAGTGACATAGCGCCGCCCGAGGCGCTTACCCCGGCCATTATCGCGGGCCGGCCCCTTCAATATAAATTTAAGAGACGCGGGCGCCCTCGCAGGTCGATCTATGGTATGGCGCCCCCCCGCAGGGCCAGGGAACACCGCAGGCAGGGCCACTGTACCGGGCCCCGGGGGTCCGCGCTTGCCGACAAGAACATATTGACCCCGGCATAAGCGGCCCTTATACTTCGCCGCCTTTGCCGTGCAAAATTTCTAGATTATCCTGCAATTTTAATCGGTTATGACAGAAGCTGCCCGTATCTTACAGCACACGTTCCGGCGCGTCGCCCTGATGCAGGGCGGCCTCATGGCTGTGGCAGCGGGCGTGGCGGCGTGGTTTGCCCGGGATGACAGGTGGGCGCACGCGGGCGCGAGCGCGCTCTACGGTGGTGCCATCAGCCTGCTCGTTGCCTGGCGTCTTGCACACAGCCTCAATGCTGTCGCGACCGGCGGCTCGGGTTCGGCCCCGCTCTATCTCGGTGCGGCCGAGCGTTTCGTCCTGGTTGCCGTGCTGCTTGCGCTCGGTTTTGCGGTGCTTAAGCTCGCGCCACTTGCTGTCATCGGAGGTTTCGCGCTGGCGCAGCTCGGTTTCCTTGGTGGTACCGGGGCCGCAGGAAGGAGGGGAAGGTCATGAGCGCGGTGACCCCGAGGCTGAACCCGGTCGAGTATATCCAGCATCACCTGACGAACCTGACTGTTGGAACGGGTTTCTGGTCGTTCCACATCGACACCCTCTTTTTCGGATGGGTGACCGCGTTCGCGGTGATGGGGATTGCATGGCTCGGCGTACGACATATGGATCCGGATCACCCCGGGGCCGTGCAGAACATGGTTGAATACCTGATTGAATTCGTGCAGGAACAGGTCCGCAGCATCTTCCCGACCGAGAACGCGTTCGTGGGGCCGCTCGCGCTGGCCGCCTTCATGTGGATCTTTTTGATGAATTCCCTGGACCTGCTGCCGGTGGACCTGCTGCCGAAGCTTGCTTCGTTCATCGGCGTGCACCATCTGAGGATCGTGCCGACAGCCGACCCTTACACCACGCTCGGGCTTGCGTTCGGGGTGTTCGTGCTGACGCTCTACCAGAACGTGCGCAGCAAGGGCATTACAGGATACATTAAGATGTTCCTGTTTCACCCTTTCGGCAAGTCGTTCGTGCTCGTGCCGTTCAACATCGTCATGACCGTGGTCGAAGAGATCGCCAAGCCGCTGAGTCTTGGCCTGCGGCTTTTCGGAAATATGTTCGCAGGCGAGCTGGTATTCCTGCTGATCGCCCTGCTCCCCTGGTGGACCCAGTGGCTGCCAGGAAGCGTCTGGGCCGTGTTCGAGATGCTGGTGATCACGCTCCAGGCCTTCATTTTCATGATGCTGACCATCGTGTACCTCGCGATGGCAAGCGAACCCGCGGACGCGCATTGAGCCGTCCGGAAACTTTTATCGAGACTTTCTAAAGGAGACTTCATTCATGATACCCGATGCGAATCTGGCCGCCATTGTCGGCTCCATCTACTCCAGCACGGCCATCGGCGTCGGGGTGATCCTGGGTGCCGCGGGCCTCGGGTCGGCGCTTGGCTGGGGTCTTATCTGCTCCAAGTACCTTGAAGGCATCGCGCGCCAGCCGGAGATGATGCCGACGCTGCGCTTGTGGATGTTCGTCACCGCTGGCCTGATGGAATCATTTCCATTCATCGTACTGGCGTTCGCCATGTACTTTACGTTCGCCAATCCGTTCGTCAGCGCGGCGCTCAGGGCCGTGCAGACGCTCGCACACTGACTCCCGGAAATCCGCCGTGAACGTCACTGCCACCCTGTTCGGCCAGCTCATCACCTTTGCGGTGCTGGTGTGGTTCGTCACAAGGTTCCTGTGGACGCCGCTCACCGGTCTGATGGCGGCGCGTGTGAAACGCATCGCCGATGGCCTGGCCGCCGCCGAGCAGGGACGCAAGGAACTCGCGGCTGCCGAGCACGCGCGCGAGCAGATGCTCCATGAAAGCCGTGAACGGGCCGCCGAGGTCATGCTTCAAGCCGAGCGCCACGCAGCCGAGATCATCGATGAGGCCAAGGGTGGTGCGCGCACCGAAGCGGAACGGATCCTCGCCCAGGCGCGGGACGACATCGACCGGGAATTCAACCGGGTGAAGAAGGAGCTCGGCGCGGCGGTAGCCAGTCTCGCAGTGGAGGGCGCCGGCAAGATCATCGAGCGCGAGGTCGATCCCAGGGTCCACGAGGCGCTCCTAAAGCGCCTGATTGAACAACTCTAGCCCATGTCCGAGCGCGCGACTCTTGCCCGACCCTACGCAGAGGCCGTTTTCGGGCTCGCCCGGGATGCGTCACGCCACGCCTTCTGGGCCCGCGCGCTGGCCCTCGGGGCCGCGATCGTTCAGGATCAGGGCGCCGGACATATCCTGCGCGATCCCCGGATCCCGCCGGAGGCCCTGCTCGGGCTCCTGCGCGATATCGGCGGCGAGGCCTTCGATGGGGACGTCATGGCGTTCCTCGGGGTTCTGATCGAGAGCGAACGGGTGCTGCTGTTGCCCGAGATCGCCCGGATGTTCGGGGATCTGTGCCGTGAAGCGGAGCACAGCATCGACGTCGAGATCATCTCGGCCTACGCCCTCAGCCCGACGGAGGAGCAGGAGATCCGGGGACGCCTTGAGCGCCGTTTCCGGCGCACAGTGGTCCTTGCAACCCGCATCGATCCCGCGCTCGTGGCCGGGGCGGTGATCCGCGCACATGATCGCGTTATCGATGGCTCGTTGCGTGCCCGACTCGCCGCGCTCGCCGCGAGCCTAAACTCTTAAGGAACCTGTATCCATGCAGCAACTCAGCCCGTCCGAGATCAGCGAACTGATACGCGCCAAGATCGAGCGCTTCAAGGCCCCCCCCCAGGCCGTTACTACCGGAACGATCGTCAGCCTCACCGATGGCATCGTGCGCATCTACGGGCTGTCAGATGTGATGCAGGGGGAGATGATCGAGTTTCCGGGCGCCACGTTTGGCCTCGCGCTGAACCTCGAGCGCGATTCGGTGGGCGCCGTCATTCTCGGCGACTACGAGCATCTCTCCGAAGGCGACAGCGTGAAGACCACCGGACGGATCCTCGATGTGCCGGTCGGACCGGCGCTTGTCGGCCGTGTGGTGGATGCGCTCGGGCGGCCGATCGATGGTCGCGGCGCGATCGAGACCGGAGAACGTTCCCCTATTGAAAAAGTCGCTCCGGGCGTGATCGCCCGTCAGTCCGTCTCCCAGCCCCTGCAGACCGGTGTTAAGGCAATCGATGCGATGGTGCCGATCGGCCGGGGGCAGCGCGAGCTCATTATCGGTGACCGCCAGACCGGAAAGACGGCGCTTGCGGTCGATGCGATCATCAACCAACGCACGAGCGGCGTCATCTGCATCTACGTCGCGATCGGGCAGAAGGCGTCGAGTGTCGCGGCCGTGGTGCGGCGGCTCGAGGAGCACGACGCCATGAAACATACGATTGTCGTGTCCGCGAGCGCGTCGGAATCGGCGGCCATGCAGTACATTGCGCCCTACAGCGGGTGCGCCATGGGCGAATATTTCCGCGATCGCGGCCAGGACGCGCTCATCATCTATGACGACCTGACGAAGCAGGCGTGGGCCTATCGCCAGATCTCGTTGCTGCTCAGACGCCCGCCCGGACGTGAGGCTTACCCGGGCGACATCTTCTATCTTCATTCACGTCTCCTTGAGCGCGCTGCGCGCGTGAACGCCCAGTACGTGGAGCGGTTGACGAACGGGGCGGTGAAGGGTCGCACCGGTTCGCTCACGGCGTTACCGATCATCGAGACGCAGGCGGGCGATGTCTCTGCGTTTGTTCCGACCAATGTGATCTCGATCACCGACGGCCAGATCTTCCTCGAGACGGACCTGTTCAATGCCGGCATCCGGCCGGCGATCAACGCCGGGTTGTCGGTGTCGCGTGTGGGCGGTGCCGCGCAGACCAGGATCATCAAGCGCCTGGGTGGTGGCGTGCGGCTTGCGCTCGCGCAGTACCGCGAGCTCGCCGCGTTTGCCCAGTTCGCGTCCGACCTCGACGCCACGACGCGCAAGCAGATCGACCGCGGCAAGCGCATTACCGAGGTCATGAAGCAGCCGCAGTATGTGCCGCTGACCGTCGCGCAGATGGCGATCACGCTATTCGCCGCAGGCCAGGGCTATCTCGACGACGTGGCTACGGACAAGGCCCAGGCGTTCGAGTCGGCGCTGCAGACCTATATGCGCGCGGAGCATGCCACCCTGATTGAGATGATCGACAGGGCCGGTGACTACAACGACGAGATCGCGGCAGGCCTCAAGTCGGCGGTCGAGCAGTTCAAGGCAGGCTGGTAGCCCGATGGCCGCAGGCAAAGAGATCCGCAACCAGATCCGGAGCGTGCGCAACACACAGAAGATCACGCGTGCCATGGAGATGGTCGCGGCAAGCAAGATGCGCCGGGCTCAGGAACGCATGCGCGCCGCGCGGCCCTACGCGATGAAGATGCGCGCCGTGATCGGTCACCTGCGCTACGCCCACCCTGAGTACCGGCATCCATTCCTTGCGGTGCGTCCGGTTCGCCGCGCGGCCGTGCTTGTCATCACCTCCGATCGGGGTCTTTGCGGGGCATTGAACGCCAGTGTTCTGCGCGCGGCCCTGCTCGAGATCGAGACCGCGGCACGCGACGGCATCGAACTCGATTTTTGCACGATCGGAACCAAAGGACTCGGGTTTCTGAAACGGCTCGGTGTGCGTATCGTGGCGCACGTCGGCCATCTCGGAGACGTCCCGCACGCGCACGACCTCGCGGGCGCCGTCAAGGTGTTGCTGGATGGTTACCGGACCGGCACCCTGGACCGCATTGATATCGTGTACAACCGGTTCGTCAACACGATGACCCAGAAGCCGGTCGTCGAGCGCCTGCTGCCTTTGCCTGAGGTGGAGGATCCGTCACTGAAGCACCTTTGGGACTATCTGTACGAGCCGGAGGCGCGGGACGTACTGGAACAGCTGCTGTCCCGGTATGTGGAGACGCTCGTATACCACGGCGTCGTCGAGAATGGCGCATCGGAGCAGTCGGCGCGCATGGTGGCGATGAGGGCGGCGTCGGACAATGCGGGCAAGCTGATCGGCGACCTCAGGCTTCGCTACAACAAGGCACGTCAGGCGGCGATCACCCAGGAGATCTCGGAGATCGTCGGTGGCGCTGCCGCGGTCTAGCCCCGGTTTCATTTTTGAGGAAGAGTGTTATGAACGTCGAGGCTGTGAACACGGGCCGCATCGTCCAGATCGTCGGCGCGGTTATTGATGTGGAGTTTCCGCGCGAGGCGATGCCGAAGGTCTACGATGCCCTCGTCGTGAAGGACACCGGGCTTACGCTTGAGGTGCAGCAGCAGCTCGGCGACGGGGTGGCGCGCTGTATCGCGATGGGCTCGACGGACGGGTTGCGCCGGGGGCTCGAAATCACGGACACGCGCGCTCCGATCTCGGTACCTGTCGGCCAGAAGACCCTCGGGCGGATCATGGACGTGCTCGGGGATCCTGTCGATGAGCGCGGTCCGGTCGAAGCGGAGATCCGCTGGCCCATACACCGGAAGGCGCCAGCCTATGAGGACCTCGCGGCCAGCACCGAACTGCTCGAGACCGGGATCAAGGTGATTGATCTCATGTGCCCGTTTGCCAAGGGAGGCAAGGTCGGCCTCTTCGGGGGCGCGGGTGTCGGCAAGACGGTGAACATGATGGAGCTTATACGCAATATCGCCCTTGAGCACAGCGGCTATTCGGTGTTCGCGGGGGTCGGCGAGCGAACCCGAGAAGGCAACGACTTCTACCACGAGATGAAGGAAGGGGGCGTGCTCGACAAGGTCTCGCTCGTATACGGCCAGATGAACGAGCCGCCGGGAAACCGCCTGCGGGTGGCGCTCACCGGGCTCACGATGGCGGAGTATTTCCGCGACGAAGGCCGGGACGTGCTGTTGTTCATCGACAACATTTATCGGTATACGCTCGCGGGCACCGAGGTGTCGGCGCTGCTTGGGCGCATGCCATCCGCCGTGGGTTACCAGCCGACGCTCGCGTCGGAGATGGGGATCCTCCAGGAGCGCATCACTTCGACCAAGACCGGGTCGATCACCTCGATCCAGGCGGTATACGTCCCGGCGGATGACCTCACCGATCCGTCCCCGGCGACCACCTTCGCGCACCTCGATGCGACCGTGGTGCTGTCGCGCCAGGTCGCCGAGCTTGGCATCTACCCGGCGGTGGATCCACTCGACTCCACGAGCCGGCAGCTTGATCCCAATGTCATAGGCGAGGAGCATTATCGTACGGCGCGCGACGTGCAGGCGACGCTGCAGCGCTACAAAGAACTGCAGGACATCATCGCAATCCTTGGCATGGACGAACTGTCCGAAGATGACAAGCTGACCGTGTCCCGGGCAAGAAAGATCCAGCGTTTTCTGTCCCAGCCGTTTTTTGTCGCCGAGGTATTCACCGGCACGCCCGGCAAGTATGTGCCGCTCACGGAAACAATCCGGGGTTTCCGCGGCATTGTCGACGGCGAATACGATGTGTATCCGGAGCAGGCGTTCTATATGGTAGGCACGATCGACGAGGTTGCGACCAAGGCCGCGACGCTCTGACATGGCAACAATCCACGTCGACATCGTCAGCGCCGAACGCGAGATCTTCGCGGGAGAGGCGCAGGCCGTGTTCGCCCCGCTCGTGCTTGGCGAGATCGGAATACTGCCTCGCCATACGCCGCTGCTTGGACGGCTGAAGCCGGGCGAGGTGCGGGTCCAGGTCAGCGCCGACGAGCAGCACCAGTTCTATGTGACGGGCGGGCTGCTCGAGGTTCAGCCCAACATCGTGACCGTGCTCGCAGACACGGCCGTGCGCGCGCGCGACCTGGACGAAGCGCTCGCGCAGGCGGCGGTCACGCGCGCCGAGGAGGCCCTGGTCGATCGCGGTGACAATTTTGACCATGCCCGCGCGCAGGCTGCTCTGGTCGAGGCGATGGAGCGCCTGCGCATTGCGCGCAAATACCGCACGGCGGGCGGGCACCGATGAGCCCGGAGATGGCGGTTGCCACCGGCACCGTGGTGTCAGTGACCTATGTCATGCGGGACGAGCGGGGCGAGATCATTGAGTACGTCGATGTGCCCGTGGCCTATGTGCACGGCGCGAGCGGTGGCACGCTCCTGCCGAAGGTCGAGCAGGTCCTTGAGGGGCATGTGGCCGGAGACCGGCTGAGCGTGACGCTTGCGCCTGAAGAAGGCTTCGGCCCGCGCGATGAGAGGCTCATCTTCAGTGACGACATCGAGAACGCACCCCCCGAACTGCGCCACGTCGGTGCACGCTTCGACGCCGAAAGCGCGGATGGCAAGCGACTGGAATTCCGTGTGTCGCACGTCGGAGACCGTCACCTTACGGTCGACGCCAATCATCCGTTCGCAGGGCGTACCGTGATCGTCGAGGTGACTGTCCAGAACGTCCGTGCCGCGACCGACGCCGAACGCCGTAGCGGCGTTCCCGGGCGCACGGACGGTCTGCAGTAACAGGTGTCCATCGGCCCTTCGGGTTGTTGTATTTCAGCTCGAGCCCGGTTCTAATTTAACCGAGATGAGTCCGCCTCCGCTCGAGATTGTCATTCTGGCCGCCGGCAAGGGCACGCGTATGCGCTCGGCGCGCCCCAAAGTGCTTCACATGCTGGCCGGGCGACCCCTGATTCACCACGTGCTGGACACGGCGCGGGCGCTTGCCCCGCATGCGGTGCATCTGGTTGTGGGGCACGATGCGCAGGCGGTTGCGGAAGCGGTAACGGGGAGCGGCGTCACCATCGTCCTGCAGGATCCACCCCGGGGTACGGGGCACGCGGTCGGGGCGGCGCTTGCGAATATCAGCCCCGAGGCAGCCGTGCTCGTGCTTTATGGCGACGTGCCGCTTGTGACGCCCGAGAGTCTCGCGCCGCTCGTGGCCGATGCGCGCGCAGGCGCGCTTGCGCTGCTCACCGTGACACAGGATACACCGGACGGCTACGGACGCATCCTGCGATCCGGCGGCGCGATCATCGGGATCGTTGAAGACCGGGATGCAAGTCCCGAGCAGCGCGCCATTTCCGAGATCAATACCGGGCTGCTCGCAGCGCGCGCGGAGCGGCTGCGTGCATGGATAAGTCGCCTGCGTGCGACCAACAGCCAGGGCGAATACTACCTGACCGATGTGGTGGCCGAGGCTTGCGCTGACCACGTCGCGATTCTTGGACACACGCCACGCACGCCCGAGGAGACGCTCGGTATCAACACGCAGGCCGAGCTTGCGCAAGCCGAGCGTGCCCTGCAGCGGCGGCAGGCCGCACGCCTGCTTGCCGATGGTGTCCAGCTCATGGATCCCGCCAGATTCGATCTGCGCGGCAGCCTGGTCGTGGGGCGGGACGTCGTGATCGATATCGGTGTCGTGTTCGAGGGCGAGGTTGTGCTCGAAGACGAGGTCCGTGTCGGTGCCTACTCTATTCTGAGAAACGCGTACGTCGGCCGCGCGACCCGTATCGAGCCGCACAGCCTCATCGATGAGGCGCGCGTCGGGGCAAATGCCGTGATCGGTCCGTTTGCACGGCTTCGGCCCGGCACGAACGTCGGCGAGGGAAGCCATATCGGCAACTTCGTCGAGATCAAGCAGTCAGAGATCGGCGCCGGATCGAAGATCAACCACCTGAGCTACGTGGGTGACAGCACGGTCGGCGCGCGTGTCAATATCGGCGCGGGGGTCATCACCTGCAACTACGACGGTGCAAACAAGTACCGCACGGCCATCGGTGACGACGTATTCGTCGGATCCGACTGCCAGCTGGTGGCGCCGGTAACGATCGGCGCCGGATCGACGATCGGCGCCGGATCGACGATCACCGACGATGTGCCACCTGGCGGACTGACCCTGAGCCGCGTGCCACAGAAACATGTTCCGGGGTGGAGGCGCCCGGCCAAGAAGGTCTGAAGGGCCTATAATAGGACAACGGGCGGAAGAGGGGACCGGTTGCGCCAGTGAGGATGCGGCTGAAAAGGAGTCGAGCATGTGCGGTATTGTGGGAGCGGTGGCGCAGCGGAACGTTGTACCGATCCTGATCGAGGGTCTCAGGCGCCTGGAGTATCGTGGGTATGATTCGGCGGGTATCGCCGTGGTCGATGCCGCTGCCTGTCTTGCCCGCACGCGCTCCGTCGGCAAGGTGCGTGACCTCGAAGCGCTGCTCGACAGCAATACGCTGTCCGGAGCCCTGGGTATCGCCCATACCCGCTGGGCCACCCATGGCCGGCCAGCCGTGTGCAACGCGCACCCGCACATCTGTCGCAAGACCGTAGCGCTTGTCCACAACGGGATCATAGAAAACCACGAGACCCTGCGCCGGGCGCAGATGCAGGTCGGTTATGAGTTCACGTCAGAGACCGACACCGAGGTGGCGGTTCATGAGGTCTACCGTTACTTCGAACAGCACCATGACCTGCTTCGTGCCGTGCAGGAGGCCATCCAGGCGTTCTCCGGGGCGTACGCAATCGGCGTCATCAGCAACCTGGAGCCAGGGCGCCTCGTCGCGGCGCGGCGCGGCAGCCCGCTGGTGATCGGTGTCGGCATCGGCGAACATTTTATTGCGTCCGATGCGACCGCGCTCCTGCCTGTGACACAGCGTTTCATCTTCATGGAAGAAGGAGACGTCGCCGATATCCGTGCGGAGGGTGTCCGCATCTATGACGCGCAAGGCCGCGCGGTGGACCGGCCAGTCCACACGAGCGAACTGTCGGCCGACGCCGTGGCGCGCGGCGAGTACCGGCACTACATGCAGAAGGAGATCTTCGAGCAGCCGCGCGCACTCGCGGATGCCCTTGAGGGCCGCATTGGCGCGGACCGGGTTCTGGAGGAGGCCTTCGGCCCTCTCGCGAAGCAGACCTTCGATGCCGCAGAGGCGGTACAGATCATCGGTTGCGGCACGAGCTATCATGCCGGCATGGTCGCACGCTACTGGCTCGAATCGATTGCCGGTATCCCGTGCAACGTGGAGGTCGCGAGCGAATTTCGCTACCGCAAGCCTCGCGTCAATACCCGGGCGCTGTTCGTGACGCTGTCCCAGTCCGGCGAGACTGCCGATACGCTTGCGTCGTTGGCTGAGGCACGCCGGCTCGGGTTCGCAAGTGCGCTTGCCATCTGCAATGTCGCGGAGAGCTCGCTCGTGCGCGAGTCCGACCTCGTCCTCATCACCAACGCCGGACCCGAGATCGGCGTTGCCTCGACCAAGGCGTTTACGACCCAGCTGGTCGCGCTGTTCCTGCTGACCCTTGTGCTCGGCCGGCGCCGGGGTCTTTCGCGGGAATCCGAGGCCGCGCTCGTGCGGGAACTTCGCCTGCTGCCCAGGCGCATCGAACAGGTGCTGCACCTCAATGATGCGATCCAGGATCTTGCCACACAGCTAGCCACCAAACAGCACGCGCTGTTCCTTGGCCGGGGCGCACTCTATCCCGTGGCGATGGAGGGTGCACTCAAGCTCAAGGAGGTCTCCTACATTCATGCGGAGGCCTACCCTGCAGGAGAGCTCAAGCACGGGCCGCTCGCGCTCATTGATGCCAACATGCCGGTGATCGCGGTTGCCCCGAATGATGAGCTCCTCGAGAAGCTAAAATCCAATCTGCATGAGGTCCGCGCCCGCGGCGGCGAACTCTTCGTGTTCGCGGACGCCACGACGACGATTGAACCCGACGCCTCGACGCATGTTCTTCGCATCCCGGAAAGCAGCAGCGTGCTTGCCCCGATTATCCACACTGTGCCGCTGCAGCTGCTCGCATACCATGTGGCCGTGCTTAAGGGTGCGGATGTCGATCAGCCGCGGAATCTCGCGAAGTCGGTGACGGTGGAGTAACCGCTTCGCGTCCAGTCCGGTGGGGGACGGATTTCTTGCCGGGCGCTCGAGCGGCTGCCAGCTTTACGGGTACCGATGCACGGTCGCCGCAAGAGTGGCCAGCTTCGTTTCTGGGGGGAAGAGGAATGCAGATTATCGTGGAGACGCCGCGCTCACTCGGCAGTGCGGTCAGGTCCGGGTGGCGGATCGTTAAAGGCGCGCCCGGGGTATACCTTGCGATTGCGCTGTCTTCCGTGGTGATGGTGGGTCTCGCGATGCTCCTGCTCGGTGTCATCACGCGCGGGTTTCCCGTGGTGAACGCCATCGCAAGCCTTGGCGTGAACGTCTGGGGTGGTGTGCTTGCCATGGGCGTGTTTCGGGCGCTGGCGCGGGGGCAGTCCGGGCAGCGACCGTCCTTCGACGACCTGTTCTGGGCAATGTCACGTGCCCCGCTGTGGTTCCTTCCCTTTGTGATCTATCTCGTCTTCATGTTACCGCCATTCCTTGTGGCCGCGCTCGGGGGGCATCCGCCGTTTTTCTTCAATCCGGCGCTTCGCCCGCCGCAGGCGCGACACATGAACCCGGCCGTGGTCGCCGGCTTTATCGTGTGGGCTCTGCTGTTTGCCACGGTCACCAATTTCACATATGCGATTGTCGCGCGCTATGAGGTGGGTCCCGGAGCCGCCTTCAGGGCGTTCCTGAGGATTTTTTCGCCCGGGCGCCGGCGCTGGCTCGCGCTCGTGCCGTACCTGGTGCTGCTTCTGGTCGGGGTCTCGATCCTCGCAGCGGCAGTAGCCGGTCTCGCGGTGGCGGGTTTCCATTTGTTGTTACCGCACCTGTCGGCGCACGCACGGGTGGTCATGATATTGCTCGCGGCCCTTGCGCTGCTGCCAGCCGGACTGCTCTTTCTGCTCGCCACACTGGTCCTGCAGGCGACTTTTGTTG
>JAJYDT010000127.1 GCA_021777335.1 Pseudomonadota bacterium
TCCCGTTCCCGATCCAGTCTCGGCAGGGAGTGAAAGTAATCGAGGCCGAGGATGGCAAATGCCAGGGTCAGGAGCTTGATAGGCCACTCGGGTTGCCGCATCATGAACCAGCCGACGGCGCAGGAAGTCATGGCGAGCAGCGCGTAGGCGCCATAGCGCACTGAACGCGAGCGTGCCTCGCGGTTGTCAGCCTGGGCCGTACGCAGTCGCTGCTCGGAGTCGCGCGAATCGATCGTGTGCTGGTAATGCAGCCCGCGTATCACCATCAACAGTCTCAGCAGTCGCTCGGCGTGATGGCTGTTCTCGATACCAAACGAGTGGATGGCCGCCAGCAGCGACTCCTGGAACTCTCGGTTCTGGGGTGAATCCGTCGGCTCCTCGAAGGCATCCGCTGTGTGATTGATCAGGGACCGAAAATCCAGCACCTCCTCGACCGCGATGGGAAAACGAATGGAGGTGATCTTGTTGTAAAATGCAGGAAAAGTCTCGGCCGTCAGGCCGTATTCTGCCAGATTGTCCGATTTTACGAGGGAACGCATGGTCATTATTCTCTCCCGATGCACCCTTATCAGTGAACTTCCCGGCAATATCCGTTGCCGAGCAGGCTTGCGCATCGACTCACGGATGCCCGAATTGTTGTTTGGCGTGCTGGCTGCGGCGGCACCCGGACGCCCCCCCGAGGCCGGCAAAGTATAGCAAACTTGATCACTGCCGCTCCATGGAAAATTCTTCCCGACGGCCGGAGGCGGTCCCTGCGCCAGCTCGTCTCTAGACTGTTCGACGGCGGCAATCCGACCAGATTTTTGCCGCGCGGCGGGCACGCCTGAGCCTCCCCGTCGACGCAATGCTGGATCTGGTCCGGCCTCGAGCCAGGCCTATCCACCGCCACGTCGCTTTAGACTAGGGTCTGGCCAGCTGGTTTCATTGGTCGTCGCGCCATTCCCGCCCTGGGTCTTGTCCGGATATCTCCGGATGAGCGATGTTTCGGACTTCGCAGGAGGCGACATCCACGCCTCGGCGTGCAACATTGCATGCCAGTCGGATGTCTTAATGCTACTTGTAGTTTTGTAGCAAATTTTATTCGCTTCCAGGCGATGAAGGCAACTCCAACGTCTGTTCCGGGTGTTTCTCCGGATAAAGTGTCCAGAACGCGCGCCAAGTGGTGTCCCAGTCCATCCAGGTCTGCACGGGGTGGGTGTATAGTCTAGGTGAACGGAGCGCCAGCTAGCCCCGTCGGAGTTAGCGGGCAACAACCGGGATAGACCGGGAATAGGCTCCCAGGACAGGGGGCAATCAGCGAGGCGAATTGCCGTTTCGCAGACGAAAAATTAAAATTAGATCGTGGGTCGTCGTGAGGCAGGGAGTCAATTCTGCGAAGGAATGAGGAGTCATAAAAGAATTATGGACCGAAAAATCACGCGTGGTAGACGGCCGGCGACTGCATTGAGCGATGCGGTGTGGATAGGGCGGGCACTGCCGCAGTCGTCGGAGCAGACATGGCCGCCGAAGCCGCCGGTTCGCGATCACAGCAAGGATCCTCATCTGCGCACCAGTCTGCGCACCGAACTGCCTTACGAGGTGATCATCAATTATGGTATGACCATCTCCTGCGCGGGACGGGTCCGAGATATGAGCATGAGCGGCGCGTTTGTCGAAATGGACGTCGGGGATCTGCAGGAAGGAGCGGCTGTGGAGTTCGTGCTCAAGTGCTTTTACAAGGGCGAGCGGATGGAGCATCGGCTTCCCGCCACGGCGACGCGTATTCAGCAAAACGGCGTCGCGCTGAAATTCGGCCGTTACGACGATGAAACCTATACCCAACTGGTAAACCTGCTGTACGTGCGTTAGCGCCCCGGTCGGCGCCGTGTCGCCAGGGCCAGGCTCTCGCCCAATCGTATCAGTCTGTCTGTCGCCCGTCTGCGCTCTCTTCGACGCACCCCCCACATCGCACCCACTGACAACGAGAAGTTTCCCGCCGCGCCGCCGTTCCCGGCCCGATCAAGGGTCCGACGGATTTGCGTCTTCCGGGTCAGATATGAGATACGAGGCTGGATCTGGGCGATCGCAGTCCGCAGAAGGTGTTGCGGCAGGTCCCGTAGCCCGGGCAGCAGAACCATCACGTCGGCCAGGGGACCGCCGTCCGTGTCGCGCTCAGGCACCCGCTTGCGCAGGGGTTCAGCGGGCAGGAGATTGCTATGCACCGTAAGTTCAGCCATTTCCGTTGATCTCACCGGCGTGTAGGCGTAAATTGAGGCCTCGGGGAAGATCATACGCCACCTGCAAGGGAAGTTCAGCTCCAGACAGTCACCGGTATCGGAGCCGGTGACTCGCTCGTCGGGACTGCTGAGATGCTTGTGCCATTTCTTTAAGAAGAATGATTGGTGGCATCGAAAGGATGGTTGTGGCTTTCGGGGATCGGGGAGGACCAAAATGGCATACAAGAAACGCGCTACCGAGCGTCGCGCGGTGACGCTCGATATCTATATCACGCACAAACTCGAATATTCCGCGCGCTGGAAGACGAAGGACCTCAGCCTGCACGGGGCGCTCATCGACATGGCGCAAGACGATCTCGCGCCGAACTGTGACGTGGAGGCGATTCTTGCCGTGAGATCGCGCGGCCGCGAAGCGCGCCATCACATAGCCGCACGCATCGTCCGGACAGGAAAGAACGGAGTTGCCCTGCGTTTCGGGGGATACGGGAATAAGACCTACACCGCGTTGGCGCACTTGCTTTACGTCAAGCACACAGACTTGCCGACAACGTCGAGCATGATCGCCGGTCAGGCCGGCTGATTCGGCCACATCGACGGTCCGGGTGCACGCCGAAGGGAAGGGCGTGCCCCGGCGTGCGTGGATGCATCCAGGATTGCCACGGGATGCCGCTCGCAGGGCGCGCATTCCGTCGACCTCGGCGCAATTGGGTACTTTCCCGGCAGGCGGATCCGTCCGCATCGTGGCGGGCGGCACTCATCATTATTCGGTTCAAAGCAGCATTCGTTAGCACGTCAGACAGTGCCATATAAGAATCCGGATTCCGTAGTCCATAGGAACCCCGGGTCAGCGCCGCAAGCGATTCAATTCTGGGAGAAGGCAGGTAATGGTCCAGGACAAGCGATTTGCCATTCGCAAGCCGGTCTGCGTTGACGTCATCGTGAACCATGAACTTGATTACACCGGCTTGTGGAAAACGAAGAATCTGAGTCTCAATGGCGCCTTTGTCGAAATGCCCGGAGAGGATCTGGCGCTGCAGGCCGAGGTCGAAGCGATTCTCGCGCTCACGGACCGGGACCGTCTAGAGCGGCATCATGTGACCGCGCGAGTTGTGCGCACCGGGCCGGATGGTATCGCATTGATGTTTCGTGACTATGGCAACCACACCTACACCGCGCTTGCAAGACTCTTGTATGCGGAGTGAAGACTGTGTCCCGGCCTCAAGCAGTTACGGTCGAGGCCGGGATAATGTATTGACATATCGAAAAATATAGATATAATAGCCGGCATGGATGAGGTCGCAATCTTCAAGGCGTTGGCCAATGAATCGCGGCTCAGAATTCTTCAGTGGATGAAGGATCCGGAGAAGCATTTCGGCGCTGCCCCGAACGGGCGCCCGCGCGGGAAAGCGGTTTGTGTGGGTGAAATCCAGGCGAAGCTGGGCTTGTCGCAATCGACTGTATCGCACTTCCTTGCCTTGCTGCTGCAGGCCGACCTGCTGCTGGCCAAGCGTGAAGGACAGTGGACGTTTTACGAGCGCAACGAGAAGACGATCAAGGCCCTGGAACGGTTTTTGAAGGACGAGATTTAGGCAGTATCAGGTCTTCCCCGCCCGGGGAATTTTTTCAAGCCTCATATATCGATCTTACTAGATATATGAAAACAGAGAAATATCGATCAAGGAGAACGAGATGGATGAACAACCTTTATTGACCCCTGTCAGGCTGGGCCGTTACCAGCTGAACAATCGTATCGTCATGGCGCCCATGACGCGCTCGCGCGCGGATAATTCCGACAAGGCCCCGACCGAACTGCATGCCCAGTACTACGCGCAACGCGCTTCGGCCGGCTTGATCATCACCGAGGGCAGTCAGATCTCCCCGCAGGCGGTGGGTTATATTCACACGCCTGGGATCCATAGTCCTGCGCAGATCGTCGGATGGCGCAAGGTAAGTGACGCGGTGCATGCCAGGAACGGACGAATTTTCCTTCAGTTATGGCACGTCGGATACGTGTCGCATCCGGACTTTCATGGCGGTGCTCTGCCGGTCGCGCCCTCGGCCATCAATCCGAATACCCAGTCATATACGCCTCAGGGCATGAAGGATACCGTCACTCCACATGCCCTCGAAACTCATGAAGTGAAGCGCATCGTCCAGGACTATGAACAGGCTGCGAAGAATGCGATCGCCGCCGGGCTTGATGGGG